>CAZKDV010000013.1:0-20525 GCA_964551645.1 uncultured Bacteroidales bacterium
TCGTGTCCTTGGTCTTGCAATCGTCCAACTAAGGGACAAACATATTTAGCGCCTGCTTGCATTGCCATATATGCTTGTTGCAAAGTGTAAACTAAATGCACATTAATCATAATTCCTTCGTCATTCAACATTTTGCACGCTTTTATTCCTTCAAGAGAAACTGGAATTTTAAAAACAGTTTTTTCTTTTTCAAGTCCGATTTCTAATAGGCGATGTGCTTCGTTATAAATTTCTTTTGCATTATTTCCGAGTGCTTCAATTTGCAGAATCGGAACCATTTTTGAGAGTTTTTGAATTGCTTCGTCAATGTCAGTAATTCCCTCTCTGTGCATAAAAGTGGGTGTTGTGGTTAGTCCGGTTAAAAATCCAAGTTGTGATGCTTCTTGAATTTCTTTAAAGTCGGCTGAGTCTAAATATAATTCCATAGTATTATATATTTCTGTAAGGTCTTATTGTTTGATGAATTTCTATAAGTGGCAAAATAAATGCTTCTAAATTAGTAATGCACATTTGACTGGCAGCATCGCACAATGCTTTTTCGGGTTCGGGGTGTGCTTCGATGAAAATGCCATCAATACCTGCTGCAACTCCGGCACGAGCAATAGTGTCTAAATATTCTCGAGAACCGCCAGATGCTTCAGAACTTGGAATTCCGTATCTTCTAATTGAATGAGTAATATCAAACACAATAGGAAATCCAGTTGCATTAAGATGATAAAAACTTCGTGGATCAACGATAAGGTCATTATATCCAAATGTATAGCCTCGTTCTGTAAGGATAATTTTGTCATTTCCTGAGTCAATAACTTTTTGAACAGGAAGTTTCATGTTTTCGGGAGCAATAAATTGTCCATGTTTTATATTGATAGGGAGTTTAGTTTTAGCAGCTTTAACTACTAAACTGCTTTGCATACATAGATATGCAGGTATTTGTATAATGTCAACAACCTCTGCTGTAGCATCAATTTGTTCGGGATAATGAACATCTGTAGTTATGGGCAAATCAAAAGTGTTTTTAACTTTTGACAATAGCTTAAGACCTTCGTCAAGTCCCGGTCCATGATAATATGCCAAATTGCTACGATTATCTTTCATGAAAGAAGACTTGAAGATAAGCGGTATTTTATATTTCTCTGAAAATTCTTTAAGATATTCAGCTGTTTTCATCATTATCATTTCGTCTTCAATCACGCAAGGTCCTGAAATCAGAAATAATTTATCACCACCACATTCAACATTGCCAACACTAACGATATGTTTGTTTTTCATTTATTTGAAATTATATTGCGAAATTACAAAAATACTTTTATATGATTGAAACAATATACATTTGCTTTGTGCATTAACAAATTGAAATTGCTATACACAATATTGTCTATATGAGAATTTTTTATGTTGGATAAGAGTGTTACAAGTTTTTAGCAAATGCTTTAGAAGTTGAAGTAATTAAATGATAAGTAATAAAGAAAACAGAAGTAAAAGCAAGAGTTCCTAATATTTCATATTTGAAAAATGGGATAGCCATTGTATAGCATTGCATAAGTCCATTTAATGTTTTTGGATACCACGCACCTTCAGCCCATACAGCAAAATTAGAAACGAGAAAGAATATTATAGAAGCCGAAAGTGAACTTGCAGTAACTGTAAGTACGGATACTTTTTTTCTTAATAAAAAACCGATGAGACCAATTAGAACAAATGCTCCATAAACGCCGAACATTAATGCAGGACTGTATAGTCCGATAACAATGTCAGATATAAATAAAACTACTAATGGCAGTAAAAGTGCTAATTCCTTTCTGCGAATGCGGGTAGCTCCAAATAATGCGATAGCTGCAATAGGTGCAACATTGGGAATAGGAATAAGTATTCTGAAAATAACAACAGTTAATATTAGCATTGTTAAAATCAAAAGCTCTGAGCGATATTTTTTCATAATTTTCAAAAAATTTAATTTGTGCAAAGTTAAAAAAAATTGAACATAAAATTGAAAATATTAATTGAAATAAAGTTTAAAAGTTTAATTTTTGTTATTGTTTTGAAAAATGAATGTTTGATTTGTGAAGTATTTATTTCATTAATAGTAATTCAATAATTTATTTAACTTTGCCGTTATATAATTTGAAAAATATTGACTTATGAATTACAAAAACTTGATGGGTATTGCAATAGCAATTATTCTTGTGTGTTTTCAGCCTGCATTTGCACAAACTTCGGGCAACAAGCTAATTATGGTTGAACAATATAAAATTTGGGATAAAGCTGAGTATAACGCATTTACAGACTTGATTTATTTTAAAGGATATTGGTATTGTGCTTTTCGTGAAGGAAATACGCATGTTGCACGCGATGGGAGCGATAATGGCAAACTGAGGGTTATTCGCTCAAAAGACGGCGAAAAATGGAAATCTGTCGCATTGATGTTATGGTCCCAAGGCGATGTTAGAGATGCTAAATTGTCAATCACAGCCAAAGATGAGCTAATGCTTAATGGTGCAGTATCTTTTTATCCATTAACAAGGGGCGAACCTCAAATTTCGGTTACATGGTTGAGCAAAAATGGCACAAGGTGGAGCAATGCCTATAAGTGCAAAACCGGCGTTTCAACTTGGAGATGGAGTGCAACTTGGCATGAAGGTGTGGGCTACAGCATAGGCTATGGCGGAAAAGATGCCAAAGGTTGTTTATATCATACTTTAGATGGTAAGAAATGGGAAATTCTGAAAAATAATTTTTTCCCTAACCCTGATTCGCGTCCAAATGAAACAAGTTTAGTATTTACCGAAGATGGCATTTCATATTGCTTGCTTCGCCAAGATGGTGGCACTTGCACTGCTATGCTTGGAATTTCTAAACCGCCATACACCAAATGGGAGTGGAAAGATTTAGGAATTAGAATAGGCGGACCCAAGTTTATACAATTAGAAGATGGACGATTTGTAGCAGCAGTTAGATTGTTCTCTGGTGCTCCCGACAAGCCAGATTGGGATACAGAAAGAACATCTGTTTGTATTCTTGATGTAGAAAAAGCAACGCTTACCGAGGTTTTGAAATTGCCTTCAGGTGGAGATTGTAGCTATGCAGGCATGGTTGAGAAAGATGGCTTGATTTGGATTAGCTATTATTCATCACATGAAGGAAAACCATCTATATACTTGGCAAAAGTAAAAGTTTAATATATTTGAGTTATGCAGTTGAAAGATATTGATTTTCAACAGCTTTTTGCTAAAGGTATATCTGAATTTGTAGTAGAAAAGCAAAAAGAACAATTAAAAAAAGGCTTTAATCCGATATTTCTTATTAAACCTGCATTGATAAGTAACGGAATAATTAGTTTAAGCGAGGAGCAACAAGCTAAATATTTAAAAATAGCAGCAAAAACTCAATATAAAGTTACAATCTTCAAGTTTGTTCCTGCTTCGGGTGCAGCAAGCCGAATGTTTAAGCATTTGTATGAATATTTGAATGTAGTTAAACAATCACAAGACAAGCAAGATACAATCATAAAAGAATTTCCTCAGGCAAAAGAGTTGATTTACAACTTAAATAATTTTGCTTTCTATGATAAATTACAGAATTGTATTGCTGAAAGTGGTTTTACTTTGAAATCATTACTTGAGCAACACAGATATGATGTAATTTTTGAGTTAATACTTGAAGAATTAGGGCTTAATTATGGTTTTTTGCCCAAAGCTCTCATTGATTTTCATAAATATCATGATGAGGTTCGGAAGGCATTTGAAGAGCATTTAGTTGAAGGAGCTTTGTATGCACAAAATTCAAACGATTTAGTTAATGTTTATTTCACTATTTCGCCTGAACATGAAGTTTCGTTTAAAGAATCGTTGCAAGCTATTGTTTCTAAATATGAAAAGCGATTTGGAGTAACATATAATATTGAATACTCATTTCAACATAAGTCAACAGATACAATAGCACTTGATTTAAACGATGAATTGCTTAGAGATGAAAATGGAAAATTAGTTTTTCGTCCGGGCGGTCATGGTGCTTTACTTCAAAATCTTCAAGAACTTGATGCAGATATAGTTTTTATTAAAAACATTGATAATATTACAGTTGATAATCGTAAAGAGCTTACAATTAAGTACAAAAAATTATTATTAGGCTTTTTGATGGAAAAAAGACAGATGATTTTCGACTATATCCTAAAGTTAAAAAACAATAGTTTAGGAGATAAAGAGTTGGCGGAAATTTTGAATTTTATTCGCATAGAAATGCAGGAAGAAATATCCGTAACTTTTTCTGACTTGAGTTTTTTAGAAAAACAAAAATATCTGCTTCAAAAGTTAAATCGTCCGATTAGGGTTTGTGGAATGGTCAAAAATGAAGGCGAACCCGGCGGAGGTCCTTTTTTTGCAAAAAACAGCAAAGGAGAAATAAGTTTGCAAATAGTTGAGGGAGCTCAAGTTGATATGTCAGATGAAAATCAGAGATTAATTCTTTCCGCTTCAACTCATTTTAATCCGGTTGATATTGTTGCATCAATTACTAATGTTGAGGGCGAAAAATTTCATTTGCAAAATTTTGTTGATGAAAACTCCTACATTGTTACCCAAAAAAGTATTGACGGAAAGATTATTAAAGCACTTGAATTGCCCGGTCTATGGAATGGAAGTATGGCAGATTGGATAACTTTTTTTGTTGAAGTTCCTATAGAAACATTTTCTCCCGTTAAAGAAATCAATGATTTGTTAAGAAAAGAGCATTTAGTTAAATAAATAGGCAGTAATTTTGACACAAAATAAATTGTTATGAAATCGAGAATACTTATAGCAGTTCTTTCATTGTCTTTGTTTACATATTGTACCGTAAATAAGCAAAACACTCGAGTTGCGGTTAGGTGTGTGGCATTTTATAATATTGAAAATCTGTTTGATACTATTAATGACCCAAACACTAATGATGACGATTTTACACCTGACGGTAAATATCAATGGACTTATGAGCGTTATCAAGAAAAACTAAATAATTTGTCGTATGCTATTAGTAAAATTGGGAACAAACAAAATGTCAAGCCTGCAATTATTGGATTAGCTGAAGTTGAAAATAGGGGAGTGCTTGAAGATTTGGTTAAGACAGAAAACCTGAAGTCATCAAATTACCGTATTGTTCATTATGATTCACCTGACAGAAGAGGCATTGATGTTGCTTTGTTATATAACCCAAGTTTGTTTAAAGTGCATTATACTAAAACATATACTCTTGTTGTTCCTGAAAGGGAAGATTTTTATACGCGTGATCAATTGATTGTTTCGGGTGTTTTGGGCGGAGATACTATTGATATCATTGTAGTGCATTGGCCTTCAAGATTAGGAGGAGCAGCAAGTGTGCCTTTGAGGCGAGCAGCAGCCGATTTGACGAGGAATATTGCCGATTCTGTTTTGCAAAGCAGAGAGAATGCTAAATTGATTGTAATGGGCGATTTTAATGATGACCCAACAGATAATAGTATTGTTGAGGGAGTTAGAGCAATAGGAAAGAAAAAGAAACTTACAGAAGGAGATTTATATAATCCTTTTAATGAAATTTTTAAAAAAGGAATAGGAACGCTTGCATATCAAGGAAAATGGAATTTGTTTGATCAGTTTTTCTTAAGCCAATCTTTTCTCGAAAGCGAATCTAAATCATGGAAATTTCATTCAGCATTTGTGTTTAATGAGTCATTTTTAATTCAAGATAGTGGTAAATTTGCAGGATACTCATTCCGCTCTTACGCAGGAGGCTCATATATGGGTGGATATAGCGATCACTTTCCGACATATATTTTGCTTGTTAAAACAATTGAGTGAAAATGATAAAATTACTATTTGTAGCTTCAACTGAATTTGAAGTTGAAAATACTCTGAAATCATTTTTTGTATTTGACGAATCTATATGTTTATATAGGCATAAAATTTATTCAGATATTTGCTTTTTAATCTCTGGCATTGGAATTTTATCAGCAACAATGAATTTAACTAAAATGTTGGAAAAATATGATGTGAATAATGTTATAAATATTGGATTTTGTGGTTCGTTTTCAAGTCAATATTCATTAGGAAGCATAGTTAGAGTTAATGTTGAAAGTTTTCCAGACTTAGGAATCCTTAACGAAATTGACGATATTGATGTTTTGTGCGTTGATGGCGAAAAAGTTAAAACAGATTTGCAATATGAATATCTAAATCTTAAATATATTCCAAACATTATTGAAGAAATGAATGTTTCTACTGCAAAGGGAGCAACAGTGCAATCATGTACTAATAATCAGGTTCGTGCTGATTATTTTGCCAATCATTTTAAAGTTGATATTGAAACTATGGAAGGAGGAGCTTGCATGTATGTTTGTAAAGAAAAATCAGTTGGCTTTATGCAATTTAGGGTGGTCTCAAATATGATTCCGGGCAGAAGTGCTGAAAGATGGGACATATCAAGAGCTAAGACTGCGATAAATCAATTGCTTGATAACATATTGAAAAAACTATATTAAAATTATATATTTAGGTATTAGAATATTTTATTTATTTTGCAATATAAAAATTAGTTATGCAATCAAAAAAAGTATTTTGGCAAACACCTTGGGGCTATAAAGAAAGTTTTTCAATAGCAAGTGGTTTGTTAATAATTGGTTTTGTTCTTGAGTTTTTTACTAAAAAACAGGGTTTACAGATGCCGTCATATCCGATAAATCTAATTGTTTTATTGGTTTTTGTGGCTTACATTGTTATTACATACTATATTTATGGAAAAAGCAATATAATTCGCTGGTTTTCATCTGTTCCGGCAGCTATTGCTTCAATGTCGGTTTATACTTTACTTGTTTTAATGATGGGCTTTATACCTCAAGGGAATTACAATAGCACTATGTCATTATTTGGCTTGACATATTTGCAAAAAAGTTTGCCCTTTGCTTTTTGTACTGTGTTTGTGCTAACTTCATTGGGCTATACTATGCTTAGGCGAATATCTATGGGCTTTACTTTGCGAAACATTGCTTTTTATTTGAATCATTTGGGCTTGTTTGTTATTCTTACAACTGCTTCTCTCGGAACCGGAGATATGATTCGTTTGAGAATGCCTGTCAATATTGGAGAAAGTACAAATAAAGCAATTTATGACGAACACAATTTTGCTAAATTAGATTTTGAAGTTGAGTTGATAGATTTTACAATTCAGGAATATCCACCCGAATTATTGTTATTTGATAGAGAAACAAACTTTCCAGTTACAGATAAGGGCGGAAAATATCCATTTATTGAAAAATCTAAAGAAGGAAAAATCAAGGATTACTCATTTACGATAATTGATTATATAGAAAATGCACTTCCAATTCAAGGCGGATTTATCAAAAGTGATAAATTTGGCACTACTCAAGCAGCTTTGATACAAATTGAGAATAAAGAAAAAGATGTATTTGTTGAGGATTGGATTAGCAATGGAAACTTTATGTTTTTGCCTGTTTATCTTGATGTGAGTGATAAATATGTGTTTGGAATGAGTAAACCAAAAGTTCAAAAATATTCATCTGTAGTAAATATATATAAAGATGATAAACTAATAGTTGAAAATAAACCAATTGCAGTAAATATGCCACTTAAGTATGATGGCTGGCAAATATATCAATATAGCTATGATAGCGAATTTGGAAGATGGTCGCAGCATAGTGTGTTTGAATTAGTACGCGACCCATGGTTGCCTGTTGTGTATATCGGAATATTTATGATGTTGCTTGGTTCAGTTTACTTGCTTTGGGCTGGACGGAGCATTCATACTGTTTCAGGGAAAAACAATGTAGAACTGAATAAAAATTAGCAATATGACTTGGGAACATTATTCAACATTTATATATTTAATCATTCCGTTATGGATTATTGGAATGATATTACTTTATACTAAAAATAAGACTAGCAGACTATTTTCACAAGTTTTTGTTGTGTCGGGCTTATTATTGCTAATGGCATTTATTATTCTGTTGTGGATATCATTGAAAAGACCGCCATTTAGAACACTTGCAGAAACTAGATTATGGTATGGCTTTTTTATGGCTTTTATCGGATTAATCTTATTTTATAGATGGAAGTTTAAGTGGATGTTAGTTTATAGTTATTTACTCGGAATGGTATTTTTAATAATAAACTATTTTAAACCTGAAACATTTGACCAAACATTGATGCCCGCACTCCAAAGTCCGTGGTTTATTCCTCATGTCATAGTTTATATGTTTGCTTATGCTATTTTAACCGCAGCTACAATTTTTGCAGCCAAAGGTATATTTTTGTTATACAAAAAAGAAGGTATCGGTAATACATTGGCTTATGCTGATAATCTGGTTTATGTCGGTTTTGCTTTTCTTACTTTTGGATTATTATTTGGGGCATTATGGGCAAAAGAAGCATGGGGACATTATTGGACTTGGGATCCAAAAGAAACTTGGGCATTTATTACATGGCTCGTCTATTTGTTATATATACATTATAGGCATAGACACAAGCAATCTGATAAAATACCTTTATACTTGCTTGTATTGGCAATGGCAGTTGTTTTAATATGTTGGTTAGGCATTAATTACTTGCCTGTAGCACAAAATAGTGTACATACATACACTATGTAAGTACACTATTTTATGCAGAATAAATATTGTTTAAAAACAGTTTTATTCTTCCTTTCTTTGGAAGTAATTGTTAATTAAATAGTCGCTAATACCCATATTTGAAAAGCCTCCGTCATGATACAGAGTTTGCATGGTTACCATTCGTGAATAATCAGAAAATAAAGTCATGCAATAATCGGCACATGCATCAGCGTCAGCATTTCCAAGTGGAGAATTATGGTGAGCATAATCAATAAAAGAATTAAACCCAGACACTCCTTTGCTTGCTGTAGTTTCTGTTGGAGATTGACTAACAGCGTTAATTCTAACTTTCTTTCTGTTTCCGTAATGATATCCAAAACCTCTAACTATTGATTCTAACATGGCTTTAGCTTGAGACATATCACTATAATTGCTGAATGTTCTTTGTGAGCCTATATAAGTTAAAGCAACCACAGAACCCCACTCATTTATTGCATCTAACTTATAAGCAGTAGCAAGTACTTTATGTAGAGATATTGCTGAAATATCGACTGTTTTCAAAAAATAGTCGTAATTGAGTTGAGTATAATGTATTTTTTTACGCACATTTGGTGACATTCCAACAGAGTGGAGAATAAAATCAATTTTTCCTTTGAAAACAGATAATACTTGTTCAAATAAATTTTCTAAATCACCAGTATCTGTGATGTCTGCTGCTATAACTTGTGCGTTAGTTTTTTCGGCAAGTTGATAAATATCACCTTTCCTAAGTGCAAGTTCGGTATTGCTAAGAATAAGTTGCGCTCCTTCTTCTGATGCTCTTTCAGCAATTTTCCATGCAATGCTTTGTTCGTCAAGCGGTCCAAAAATGAGACCTTTTTTGTTTTTTAATAGTTTAGTAGCCATAATAATTATTTATTTAGTAAAAACATAATGTACAATATTTGCTCCCATTTGTAGTGCTTGCAATCTAACTTCGGGCGGATTATTATGCACTTCAGTATCTTCCCAGCCATCACTTAAATCGGTTTCATAAGTATAATATACTATCATTCTACCTTCGTGAAAAATTCCGAGTCCTTGTGGAGGTTTTCCGTCATGTTCATGGATTTTTGGAAGTCCGTTAGGAAAATAAAATGGTTTTTGATATATAGCATGATTTTTTGGTAATTCAACGAATTCATATTCAGGAAAAACTTTTTTCATTTCGCGTCTGATATATGGGTCTAAGCCGTAATTATCATCAATATGTAAAAATCCTCCTGCAAATAGATAGGTTCTTAAGTTTTGAATATCTGATGCCGAAAATAAAACATTTCCGTGTCCTGTTAAATGAACAAAAGCATAGTTAAAGAGTTCAGGGCTGCCAATATCAACAGGTCGGACATCAGGATTTATGAGCGTGCCGATATGTTCATTACAAAACTTGGCTAAATTAGGCAAAGCAGTTGGATCAGCATACCAATCGCCACCACCACCATATTTTACTACGGCAATTTGCAAGCTATATGGTTGTGATATAGCATTAATGTTTAATAATAAACTAATTAGTAATACAACAACTCTCATATTTAGATGCTATAAAAAAAATGATAAATTGTTGAACAAATATGCACTGCTGCTGTTTCCGTACGCAAACGATGTGAACCAAGACTAATAGGAATGTATTCTGATTTTATTGCTGTTTCTAGCTCTTCTTTCGTGAAATCGCCCTCTGGACCAATAAGCACAATTGTTTTATATGACAATAAATCTTTTGAATAATGTTGTTTTTCTGTATTCCCACACCAAGCAATAGCTTTTGATGATTGTGTATTCTTATAGTTATTGATGAAATCGGCGAAACTGATAGATTGGTGAATCGTTGGTAAAAACAGAGACATTGACTGTTTCATTGCTTCGATAGATATTTTTTGCAATCGTTCAATTTTCAAGTGCTTTTTTTCTGTTTTTGCAGTTATTATCGGTGTTATTTCGGCAATTCCAAACTCACTTGCTTTTTCGACAAACCATTCGTAGCGACTAAAGTTTTTTGTTGGTGCAACAGCTAAATGCAGGTGATAATGTCTTTGAGAATGGTTTTGTAAAATACTTTCTTTTTGAACTATAACACCTTTTTGTGAATCGTTAATTATTGTTGCAGAAACAAGTAATCCATTTCCGTTTGTAATATTTATTGTATCTCCTTTTTTATGACGCAAAACTTTAATGCAATGAATGCTTTCCTCTTGGGTTAGTGCGCAAACTTCGTTATCCATATTATTGCAATAAAAAACATTCATAGCCTTCAAAAAAAGATTTGCAAACTTACAAAAAATGATTGTGATGGAAGATTGAAGCTGAAGTTTATACTTTTCTATATTAAAAATATATAGTTGTTTTGAGATACTTCTGTGTGTTTGCATTAGTGTTTATTTCTTCCACTCAATGTGTCCATTTATATTGTTCCGTTCAAAAACTTCTAATATTTCGGCGCAAAATTGTAACAATTTTTCATCACCTTGACTTTTAGCAAGCTCATAAAGTCGAATAAACATTTTTTTACCTGTTTCGGTTTGTTTGAAGTTTTTCTTTAAGAAATTGTGTTGAGCACAAAGTGTTTGTCCATTTTCAATTGTTGCTTTGCCTCCCAAGTCTTTAGCTTTAATATGGTCAACATGCAATTCAACTCCGTCTTTTTCACCCTTGCCACAAATTACGCATCTGTAGTTATCTCGCTTAAAAATTTCTTTCTTTTGTGCATAAGTAAAGTCTTCTAGAGTTTTGTTGTGTGCATACTCAGGATCATAGCGGTAAACACCTTTAGCAATTTTTATTAAAAAACCTTTTTGAGATAAAGAGCGTATGCCTCTATCGGGATCTCTAAAAACTTTGCCAGTTCTTTTTTTATATTCAGCAACCACCCAGTCAACAACTTCGGGGTGTGATATGTCGCGAAGCGGATTGTTGACAAAATATTCCTTAATTAAATCAAGTTGAGATATTTGCTTTGCCATTAAGTTAAAAATTTAGTGAAGCAGTTTCTTTTAGAATTCTGTTTTTAGCCAATTCACAGTATTTACTATCTAATTCGGTGCCTATTGCTATTCTGTCAAGGTTTTGAGCTACTAATAGCGTAGTTCCACTTCCAGCAAATGGGTCAAAAATTAAATCGTTCACATAGCTAAACAATTTAATACATCGGTAGGGCAACTCCTTTGGAAATGGAGCGGGATGTCCTATTCTTTTTTTACTTTCTCCATTAAATGTCCACACTCCTTGAGTCCAATTTTTAAATTCATCGCTTGTGATATCGGATTGTTTTGAGCCTTTAGTTTTTTTCCAATCGTCTTTGTATAAAATTACTATTAGTTCAATAGGTGCAATAACCACAGGTGCCGATGCTGATTTCCAAGAGCCCCATGCTGTTCGCCTTGAGATGTTTCCTTCGTTCCAAATTATTGTTGTTTTGTATTTCCAGCCCACCTTTTGAGCTATTTGAGTTAAGTCAGCGCCAACAGCTTTGTTGCCTCCTTTGTTTTTATCTAATGGTATATTTAAGCAAAATCTTGCTTGTGGATTACTCCAGTTGTAGCAATTGTGCATCCATTTTTCTGAAAATTTTAGGTATTGCTCATAAGTTAGCTCATCATCGTTTGAATTATACTCTATTCCGACATTATACGGTGGAGATGTAACAATTAAATCAATAAATTGCTTATCGAAAATAGTGTTATTTAGTGCATCGCTGTTAAAAAGTAGTGTGTTTTTATAGCGAAAGTACTCTCTCCTATATTCGTGGATAGGCTCTGACACCATATTAAAAATCTCTTCTCCTATTTTATACATTAAGCTGTTTTAATTTAGTTGTAAAGTTACATTTTATTTCTTAATAATAGTGTTGAGTCAAAATTATTACATCCCTTAATTGATTTCAAATGTGCTATTAAGGCTGCTCACAAACTTCAACATAGAGCTATACTTTAATTCTTGTTTATCAAAAAAATCTTTCTTTCACTACTTAGTATCATTGAGGGTTTTCCCTGATATTCTGTTACTTTTCCTGTAACACAAACCTGTTTGTTTATAAAATATAATTCGGGTTCGTATGAGAAATTCGTTATGTCTTTTTCAAAAATTGTAACTGAAAATAAGGAATTAGGGAATGGCTGGTCGAAATTGAGAAAAACATTTCCTTTTCCGGATTTGTGTGAGTCAACAATAGTTCCACATACTGTTCTTTCTTTATGATAACCGACTAAATTTCGAGCATCAGCACTATTATATGCGTTTTTGGGCATTTCTTCTTTTTTCAAAGGTAAGGCATTGTGTTTTGAGTCTTTTGGCAGCCAGTCCGAAATATTAAATTGCGATTCAATTAATACTTCTTGTTCAGAAGTGAGTGTTGGAAAAAAGTTAATTCCTGTTATCGTTTCTACAGAGTCAATTGTAACAGCATACCATTCAATTGGATTATTAAGATTTCGTTGAGGCACAAGAAAAGCAATGCCTATGTTTTTTTCTAAATCTATTGCAATTTTGTAGTGATATTCTGGAATAGGAAGTTTGTGAACACTTTTTTCGATAATTGGAAGTCCTTCTGTTAGCACTGGAGCTGTTACAACATGCAGATAGCTATTGGGATTATTGTAAATGTATGAACGCAAAAATGATTCAATATCTACCCATTTACCTCTGTTAAATTCAGGTGTTTGTGGTGTTATGTTGGAATAGTAATATGATTCAGACAAAGCAGTTTCTGACCATTTAAAGTCAGCCGAAGGAGCAAGATGTCCTCTGTCGTATCCAAAGCTCTGAAAGGAAATGCTACCGTCATTTCGTGGTGTTTTAATGAAAAAGTCGGGTTCAATAGCGGTATTTGGAATTTTTGGGTCTTCTCTAAAATTGTTAGTCCTATTTACTTTGCCGTCAAGTATATCTCCGGAAATAATATGTACAACCCATTTTGCCATTTTATGCTTATCCGAGTATAATAAACACATTGCTGAATGACACACAACTTTTTCATTTTCTTCTAGTTCAGGTAGTCCTTGACTTAATATTTTTTCGATATGATATTTTTGTGTTAAAGTTTCAATAATTGTATATACGCTATCTTGCAAATATTGTAGCTTAATCAATTCAAATCTTGCATTTTGGAGCTTTTCTTGAGTGGTTTGTGAATGTGTTTTGAAGATTGATAGAAATAGGAATAATGTTAGTATTAAATACTTCATGTTATATTTTGATAAGGTTATTTTTTGAGCAAATTTTCAATTTCTATTTTAATTTTGTTTGCCAAAATATTGCTTTGTTCTTCTGAGGAACTTTCTGCATAAATTCTAATAATTGGTTCAGTATTAGATGGTCTTAAATGCACCCATTCTCCTGATTGAAAAATAATTTTTAATCCGTCTTCTCGGTTAAATTCCGCATTTTGATATTGAACGGAAATTTTATCTGCAATTTCAGAAAATGAATAATTTAAGTTGTCAAGTTCAATTTTTTGCTTTGAAATATAGAAGTTTGGATAAGTGTTTCTTAATTCTGAGGCTATTTTTTTTGATTTTGCAAGGTGCGTTAAAAACAAAGCAATACCAAGCATAGCATCTCTTCCGTAGTGCAGTTCGGGATAAATAACTCCGCCATTTCCTTCACCACCGATAATTGCTTGAGTTTCTTTCATTTTTTTTACAACATTAACTTCTCCAACAGCCGAAGATGAATATTGTCCGCCATGTTTTTCAGTAATCACTTTCAAGGCTTGAGTTGAGGACATATTTGAAATAGTATTTCCAACTTTATTTTGGAGAATGTAGTCTGCAATAGCTACTAGTGTATATTCTTCTCCAAACATTTGTCCGTTTTCCATCACTAAGGCTAATCTGTCAACATCAGGATCAACAGCAATTCCAAGATCTGCATTGTGTTTTAGCACAGTATTGGACAAATCTTTAAGATGTTCAGGTAAAGGTTCAGCATTGTGGGCAAATAGTCCATTTGTCTGCTCATTCAGGATATAGTATTTTTCAACTCCGAGTGCATCAAAGAGTGGAGGCAGAGCAATGGCGCCTGTAGAATTAATTGCATCTGCAACAATAACAAACTTTGCATTTCTAATTGCTTCTACATCAATCAAAGGAAGTTTAAGTATTTTATCAATATGTTCTTGTATAAAATTGCCTGTTTTTGAAATGCTACCAATTTCATCGTAAGTCATGTACTCATTATTATCATTTTGCAGAAATTGTTGAAAAATATTGCCTTCTTCTTTTGTTATAAATTCTCCTTTTGAGTTGAGAAGTTTGAGTGCATTCCAATGTTCTGGGTTATGACTTGCAGTCAGAATGATGCCTCCGTCTGCATTGTAGTGCATCACAGCCATTTCGGTAGTTGGGGTAGTAGATAAACCGAGTGAAACAACATTTATTCCCATAGCTGACAAAGTGCCTGATACTATGTTTTCAAGCATTTCGCCACTAACTCTGGCATCTCGACCTATTATAACTATTGGATTTTTTTTACTTGAAGACTTTCTAATGAAGCATGCGTAAGCTTTTGTAAATCTAACAATATCTTCGGGAGTTAAGTTTTTATATGGCTTTCCACCAATAGTACCACGAATGCCGGAAATAGATGAAATAAGTGTCATAATTATTATTTTTCTTGCAAAAATAGTAAATATTAAATCTTTAAAAGTTTATGTTTTTTTTGAAATAGTGCTTATTTTTGAACTTCGTGATATATGTTCAATAATGATAATTTGTAGGTTTTACGCATGTTTTGAGCTATATTTGTTGAAAAACTTAATAAAAAAACAAAAAAAACTTGCTAAATGAAAAAAATAATATAATTTTGCAAAACGAAAAAGCGGAAGTAGCTCAGTTGGTAGAGCACGACCTTGCCAAGGTCGATGTCGCGGGTTCGAGTCCCGTCTTCCGCTCAAGTACATTTTTTCTTTTAAATATTAAGTTGTACCTGCCCGGGTGGTGGAATAGGTAGACACGCAGGACTTAAAATCCTGTGGCCATTGCGGCCGTGCGGGTTCAATTCCCGCTCCGGGTACTGTCAGATACTGTTTTCTCAGTTTTACAAAATAAAAATTTAAAATAAATCACTTATTTAATGATGTGTGTTGATGATGTTAAACTACTTTTAAAAGATGTTTAATAATTACACACTTTTCTCAAAAATTACTATTTAAACAAATACATATATGTACGATATTAAAGAACTCAACACTATGTTGATAGGAGAGTTGCGAGAAATTGCTACAAAACTTGGTGTTAAACATATTTCAAGATATAAAAAGCAAGACCTTGTTTATGAAATTTTAGACCATCAGGCAGTTAATCCTTCGGTAATAGAAAAAAAACCAAAAGATAGTTTACCAAAGAAAACTCAAGATAATGAACAAAAAACAAAATTGAATAAACCAAAAAATATTAGCGAGAAACCAAATCCCCCAAAAGTTGCTACTCCTACAGAAGAAACAGTAGTAGAAAACGAAATTAAAACAGAAAAACCTCAAACTTCTGAAAATAATAATAAGAAAAAAAGAAAAAGATTTAATAAACCTCAGCATATTACTTCGTCAAATGGAGGAAATAATAATAAAGGAAAGCAAATTGACCCTGAAAAAATTGAAATAGCTGAAAAAGAATTTGCAAAAGAACAGGAAATTAATGTTGATGAAGAACCTGAAGTTATTGTTGAAAAGAAGGAAGAAGCGACAATTACTCAAGAAGAGGTGAAAACTGAGGTGGAAAAAGAAGTTGATAAGCCACTTGGTGAAAATGGCAAGGATAAACAAGACGAAAAGCAAATAGCAAAGAAAGAACCAAGAAAGTTTGAATATTCTTATGAACTTGAAGGCGTTGTGTCTGTTGAGGGAGTGTTGGAAATTATGCCTGAAGGCTATGGTTTCCTTCGTTCGTCTGATTTTAATTACCTCAATTCACCTGATGATGTTTACATTTCTCAAAGTCAAATAAAATCTATTGGGCTTAAAACAGGAGATACAATAGTTGGATATATTAGACCTACCCGTGATAATGAAAAATATTATCCTTTGATAAAAATTAAGCATGTTAATGGTCTTCCGCCAGAGCATATAAGAGATAGAATCCCATTTGATTACCTTACTCCATTATTCCCAATTTCAAAGTTTAAACTAACCGATCATCCTGAAGCAACATTGTCTTCAAGGGTTATTGATATGTTTACTCCTATTGGCAAAGGGCAAAGAGGATTAATTGTTGCTCAGCCAAAAACAGGAAAAACGATGATTTTGAAAGAGATTGCAAATGCCATAGCATTCAATCATCCTAATGTGTATCTTATTGTTTTATTGATAGATGAGCGACCAGAAGAAGTTACGGATATGATGAGGAGTGTGAAAGCCGAAGTGATAGCTTCAACCTTTGATGAGCCAGCAGATAAACATGTACGCATTGCAAATATGGTTTTGGAAAAGGCAAAAAGACTTACTGAATGTGGTCATGATGTGGTGATACTTCTTGATTCAATTACTCGCTTGGCTCGTGCGTTCAATACTGTAGCACCAGCTTCGGGCAAAGTGTTGTCAGGCGGAGTTGAAGCAAATGCTTTACAAAAACCAAAAAGATTTTTTGGTGCAGCAAGACAGATTGAAAACGGAGGTTCTCTAACTATTATAGCGACAGCTTTGATTGATACTGGCTCAAAAATGGACGAAGTTATTTTTGAGGAGTTTAAAGGCACAGGAAATATGGAATTGCAATTGGATAGAAGATTGTCAAATAAAAGGATATATCCTGCTATTGATATTGTTTCGTCAAGCACAAGACGCGATGATTTATTAGTTTCAAAAGCTTTATTGCAAAGAATTTGGGTGCTACGAAATTTGCTCGCTGATATGACACCAGTTGAAGCCATGCAGTTTGTATCAGATAGAATCAAGTTTACAGATACTAACGAAGAGTTTTTACAGTCAATGAATGAATAAAAACAATTTAAAGTATTTGTTTTTTTATCTGTTTCTTATAGTGTCTGTTGATTGTTTTGCACAACTTACAATATTTGAACGGAACACTTCGCATAGTTTCGAATTTTTATCATCAAATAGTTATTGTTCGCAAACTCCAACAATTATTTCAGAAATAGCCAAAGCTAACCAAAAAGGATTAACTGCAACTTCTTATCAAATTGACTTTACACTAAGTGAGTCAGTTAAGCGAATTGATGAATCACATTATGTGCTTTTTGCCGAAATTAAAGAGATCAATCTGCATGGAGATGTTTTGTATAGACACATGAATATAGAGCATTTGCTTATGCCGCAGATGATTAGTTTTGATTTTACTTTGTATAGAAATGATGTAAGTTTTGAAAGGATTTTATTAGAGGAAAATGTAAAAAATAACCGTTTACTTGAAAGTCTTGGATATTATACCATTTTAGATAAAACATTTCAAGACTCGCTGTCAAATAAGGATTACAGTATTAGTTTAAAAAATATTTCATTTTCGTATGATAGTGATGGCTACGAACTGCTGATGCAAACTATAAAGCTGATTGAAGCGTATTATCTTGCTGATGTGAGCTTGGACAATATTTCGGCTAAACTTGCCGTGATTGATTTTAATGATTTGCAGAGAGTAGCATTTAATTATGTTGTTATTCAAGAAGTTGATAAAGAAATACAATCTTTACAACAAAAAAACTTTCAACAAAAATTGCAATTGTGGAAAGCCGACCCAATAGGATTTTCCGAAAGAATTGAAAAGTTGGAAAAGCAAAGTTTGTGGCTAAAAACACAAATCCGCGAAAAACATACGCATCTTGATAAATTATATTTTGAAGAAGGAAAAAGGCAAATAAACATGGGGCATCTCGATTCAGCTATGTTTTATTATGAAAAGACGATAGAATTTAACAGAACTTACACTCCGGCATTAATCGAAAAATCATTTATAGAATACAATAAGGATTTGTTTGATACAGCTGTAGAAACTCTGATTTATTTATACGAAAATGCAATTGTTCAAGCAGACGAAAGACAACGATTGATTGAGGTGTCAAAAATGATAATTAATGCTGCTGCAAATTCAATTGTCAAAGAGATTGATAGTCAAAATTATACGACTGCTATTGAAAAAATTGAGTATCTTGAAAAATTATGCAATATTTCTACTGATTTGCACTGTATTAGCGAAATCCAAGCTATTAAAGCAAAATCAATTCACGGAATGTATAGGTCGTATCTTACTGTTGTAGAAAAAGCAATTGAAAACAAGAAGTTTGAAATTGCTACAGTTTATATTGAAGCAGCAAAGGATTATCAAAAAGAAAATAGTTTGTATATTATTAACTCTTTAGAGGCAGAACATTATTACCAAAAAATTGTTCATCAAGCAAGTATGGAAATTGAAAGATTAATTAAAATCAATCAAACGCAGAAGTCTATTGAACTTGCTTTTTGGTTGGAAGATTTTTGCAATTCTACCATTAATGTTGATTGTCAAGGAGTGCAAGCAAGCAAAGAATATTCATTGAGGGAATATTACAACTCTTGCATCAGATTAATAAAAGCAGAAATTGATAAGAAAAAACAAAATTCGGCTGAAAATTTGTTTTCAGAATTAGAAAACTTTATTGCTCAACATAAGGAAATTTCATTTGATGAGCAGTATAAGCATGTTCAGAAAGCACTTGCAACACTTCAATATCAAAATGCAATAAACTCAGGTTTAAAGCATAAAGAAAGTAAAAATACGGCATCGGCATACGCTGATTTTGTTACTGCTTGTCGCTTACAACAAAAGTTTGATTTAGTACCGAATGCTAATTTTCAAAAACAATCTGCAAGTGTAATTAGAGAATATTTGCCAATAAAAATGAGTGCCGATTTGAATAATTTTAATTTATATACTTATTCTGAATTTGTTGGCAAACTTGCATATTATGACACAATTATCAATTGTTTTCAGCTTGCTCAAGTAGAGGCAGTTAGTCAGTTGTATAATAATTTGTTAAACTACGAAAAACAATTTTTGTGCGATAGCATTTCAAAGCAATGTATGCTCGGACTTGTTAAAACAAGAAATAATATTGAAAATCAAAAGTTTGCATCTGCGAAAGCTATATTGGATTCGGTTCAAGCTATTAAATTACAAAATTATTTATGTGATATTTTAAATTTTGACGAATATGTAAATATTTCTGCATTAAATCATGCTGTGGAGTGGGAGAAAAAAATGGAGAATATTAGCATTTTATATCAATTAGGCGAGTATGAAAAAGTATTGGTCGAATATGATGAATTATTACAATATATTAAGCCATATTCTATTGATGAAATATATGTTTTGACAATACCAATTGAAACTTTTATTTGGAACTTTAAGAATCCTGAATTGCTAAAAGTTGCATTTGATTATTTTTATCAAAATAAAAATTATGATTTAGCGTTTATGATTTTGGATTATTTAAGACAAATAGAAGTGCCTGCTACGAGCCTGAAAACACAACAAAAAAGTATAGGAGAAAAATTGGCAGTTAGAGATAAAATAAATAATTACGATGCAAACTATAAAGTAAACATATTGAAATATTCAGAGGGAGATAGTTTTTATTTGTATTTTAGCAAATCGTATAAAAAAACTTGGAAAAAACATTAAAAATAAATATTATGAAATTATTATTATTGAGCAATTCAACTAATTCTGGCGAGGCGTATTTAGGTTGGCCCAGACAGTATATTCAAGATTTTTTCAACAAACATCAAGTATCCGAAGTTTTGTTTATTCCTTACGCTGGAGTTAATCTTTCCAATGAAGATGTAAAAACTTCTTATGATATTTATGAAACAAAAGTCTCATCAGTATTTTCCGAACTAGGTATAAAGATAAATTCAATTCACAAAGCTAAAGACCCGATAAAAGCAGTAGAAAATGCTAAAGCAATTGCTGTTGGCGGTGGCAACACTTTTCAT
>CAZKDV010000013.1:20535-33809 GCA_964551645.1 uncultured Bacteroidales bacterium
TTAGTGCATGAATTGCATACATTAAAACTAATTGAACCAATTCGTGAAAGAGTGCGTCAAGGTATGCCATTTGCGGGTTGGAGTGCAGGTTCAAATGTTGCTTGTCCGACAATGAAAACTACTAACGATATGCCAATTATTGACCCTCCATCGTTTAATTGTTTGAATCTTATACCATTCCAAATAAATCCGCATTACTTGGATAAAAATCCCGAAGGACACGGAGGCGAAACCCGTCAGCAAAGGTTAGAAGAATTTATGTTTATCAATAGAGATATTTATGTTGTCGGCTTGAGAGAAGGAACTCTGCTTGAAGTTGAAGAAAATAAGATTGAACTTAAAGGAGACAAACCACTTGTTGTGTTCAAACACGGACAAGAACCTCAAAATTTTGCACCTTTTATGAATATTGATTTTTTATTGAAATAATTTATGACTTTAAGTGCTTGGGACGAGAAATACTCTCAAAATCAACATATATACGGAACAGAACCTAATGCTTTTATAAAATTTTTTATTGATAAACTAAATGCCGGAAAAATTTTGTTTCCAGCCGAAGGCGAAGGACGAAATGCAGTATATGCTGCCAAGAAAGGCTGGACTGTAGAGGCTTTTGATTCAAGTCCGATAGCCGTGAAAAATGCAATAAACTGGGCAGGTAAAAACAATGTGAAAATTAATTATACTAACGAAGATGTAATTTTTTACACCCCTAAATCAGATTATTTTCATATAGTTGCCGTGAGTTTCTTACATTTGCCGAGAGTGCATAGACGAATATTTTCAGTGAAAATGTGGGAGAGTTTGAGAATTGGAGGCAAGATGATTATGGAAGTTTTTTCTAAGGAACAATTGAAATTATCGTCAGGCGGACCAAAAAATGAAGATTTGCTTTATTCTGAAGAAGATATTTTGAACGACTTTCCGTGCTTTAAAATTGAAAGTTTAAAAACTGTAACTGTAGATTTGAACGAAGGAAACGGACACAAAGGAAAAGCTTCGGTGATTAGATTTATTGGTATCAAATAATTATTTCAAAAGCATTTTTGAGAAATATCAGTAACTTTGAACCGAGTAAATAAATAGGACAATTTGAACGCGATAGGAAAACTTGCAGGGCAAACAGCTATTTACGGTTTGAGTAGTGTACTTGGGCGAGTTCTAAACTTTTTGTTAGTTCCGCTTTATGCCCGATTGTTTTTGCCCGAAGAAGCAGCCGTATATGTCGAAATGTACGCTTATGTTGCTTTTTTTAATATCATTTTGACTTACGGAATGGAAACTGCATTTTTTAGATATTCTGAAATTGCAGATGATAAAAATAAGGTGTATTCAACTACGCTGATTTCCATACTGTCAACTTCTGCTTTGTTTATTGTCGGAATGTTGTTTTATTCCCAGCAGATTGCCAATTTAATTAAATATCCCGAACACCCCGAATATATTATATATTTCATTTTTATTGTTGCAATTGATGCCATAAATGCAATTCCATTTGCCAAGCTCAGAGCAGATAATAAAGCAATGAGATTTGCACTAATAAAAACCACAAATATTGCAATTAACATTGGTTCCAACTTATTATTGCTTTTGGTTATTCCGTACTTGTATAATATTGTTGATAGTGTTGCAACAAAGCAGTTTTTGTCAAATTTTACCGATGGCACACCTCAAGTTGCATATATTTTCGTTTCAAATTTGATTGCTTCTTTTGTAACAACTTTACTGCTTATTCCTGAAATATTTAAAATCAAATTCAAACTTGATTTTGCTTTGCTAAAATCCATGCTTGCTTACGCTTTTCCGCTGCTGATATTTGGTTTGGCAGGCATCGTAAACGAAACTATTGATAGAGTTTTGTTAAAATATTTGCTTCCATCAGAAACTGCTATGCACGATTTGGGAATTTATGGAATGTGCTATAAAATTTCTATTTTCATAACAATTTTCATACAAGCATTTCGATATGCTGCCGAACCTTTCTTTTTTTCGCAACACAAAGAAAGTAACGCAAAAGAAGTGTATGCTATTGTAATGCACTATTTTATCATAGTTTGCTTGTTTATGTTTCTCGGAATAATGTTGTACATGGATATTGTTAAGCATTTTGTTTCGGCTAAATATTTTTCAGGCTTGCATATAGTGCCAATTTTATTGTTTGCAAATATTTTTCTCGGCATATTTTACAATCTTTCAATTTGGTATAAACTTACCGGGCATACGCGTTTTGGTGCATATTTGAGCTTAATAGGGGCGGGGATAACGATTGCTTTAAATATTGTGCTTATTCCTCTTTTGGGCTATCTTGGGGCTGCATGGACAACTTTAATTTGCTATTTCGCTATGATGGTGCTTTCGTATATGATTGGAGAAAAATACTACCCTGTGCCGTACAATATTAAAGGTGCCATCTTTTATTCGTGCATTGCACTTGCCTTTTATGGCTTTGCCAAGTTGATGAATTATTTCCATCAAATGCATGATTTTGTTCAGTTTTTGCCTATTAATTATCAAATACTCAAGTTTGCTGTACATACGATTTTGATTTTGACATTTTTTGTAATTATTCTGAAAAAAGAAACAGAACTGACCAATATGATTAAAAGTGCCTTAATTAAATTTCGTTCAAAAAAAGCATAAACAATGAAAATTAGATATATAGTTTTGTTATTGGTTTGGACTTTTAGCATAAAAGGAGTTTTTGCCCAATTAGTTGATGAAAAAGACAAACACGAACTTACGGTGTTTTTGATGAGTTCAACACGACCAATTAGTTGGGAAAGCCCAAGAACATTGTATAAATCAACTTTAAAATCTTATTCAAAAACCATATTTACAAAGGGAATGCGTTTTTTGGGACACGCCGTATTTAGCCTAAAAACAGACCTATTGGAAGATACTTTGTGGATGGGAATTGCACCAATGGACTATAAAGATTTTTCGCATCAGCTTTTTGTCGAAAAAATAGGATTGGGAGTTTTGGGATATCCGTTTAAATCAAAAATTGAAGAAAAGGATTTTTTGAAAGAAAATTTGATTTTGAATGCCGAAAGATCGGAAGTTACTTTTATGAGATTTCAGATTAGCAGAGAGTCGGCACAGCAAATAATTGATTTTTTAAATATTTTTCAGGGATATGTGGAAGAAATAAACGGTTCACCAAGCAATTATTATGGCGGAATTTTTATGCCTTTGTATTATGGCGAAGGCTCTGGATGTACTGCTCTTTGTGTTGCTGCAATGGAAGCAGCCGGAATTGTGTTTGACGAAGAAACAAAAAATGAATGGATGGTGAGTGTTGATTTGCCAATGAATTTAATAGGAGGAGAGTTTAATAATGACAAAAAAATTGCCTTAAAAAGGATTAAAAAAACAAAATCATGGTATAAAGGCAAGGGACTTGAAAATGTTGATTATGTAAATTTTGATATTTATGATGCCAATCATATATTTGAATGGGTGAATAAAAGAATTAATTCAATGTCGAATATAACTTGTTCATTATCAAATAGTTGTAAAATAAAGGGCATTTCTTTTGATTATACTCACATCAAGGCAGATGGATTTTTGTTGCAACAATACCGACCTAATCCAAATCTCTTTATTAATAAATATTTTGAGCTTTTAAAGTAATTTTAATTGGTTTTTGCATCAGCCTTTTGAAAAGCTCAACAGTTTATTGCGATAATGCTCATATTGCTTTCGCCTTGTGGCTATTTCGGCAGGCAAACTGGTTGAAATGTCATTTGCTAAAGTATCAAATTTATCCAATATTTCTACTATGCGATTTTGTTTTTCGAGTGTAGGAATGGGGATTTTATAATTTTCAACTTTTACTTCATTTATGTTTGATTGTATTCTTTCTACTAATGATTTCAGATTTTAATCATCTTTTTTTAGCTGCAAACTAAATGATTTGTAACTTATGATTAAGTGATTTGGATTTTTTGTTTGAAACAAAAAAAAAGTCTCCCCGACAGGATTCGAACCTGTGACCCATTGATTAAGAGTCAATTGCTCTACCAGCTGAGCTACGGAGAGAGGAGGGTGCAAAATTAATATTTTTTTCAAATAAAAAATATAATTTTTTAAATCAATATCTTTGCAAAAACATTTCATAAATTTCTATGAAGCATTATACTTTATCATTTAAAATATTTCGCTTATTTCTTTTGTTGACATTTTTGCTAATATTTGTTATTCCTGCAAATAGTCAAACATTTGTGCGCCGTCCTCTTAAATCTCATCTTGAAATACATTGGATTGGAAGTGAAACAGCTGTTGTTCATATTGGAAAAGAAGTTCAGACAGTTTTGAAAAACAAAGAATATAAAATTATTCCAATTGAAGTTGATGTTCCTCTTTCCGTAAGAGTTGAGTTTGCTGACAAGGTTTATTATTATGACGAGCAAATTCAGTTTTCTTCGGCGGTTAAAAATCATCATTTATATGTTTGGGTAAGTAATGGCAAAGTGCGAGTTAAGCAGCAATCGCAAGAAGAAAACGAATCGGAAATAAAAAAACGCAATGATGCTTTGCAAGAAATTCAGGATAATATGATTTTAGTTGAAGGTGGGAGTTTTTTGATGGGTTGTACAAAAGAACAACCAAGTTGCGAAGAAGACGAAATACCTGTGCAAATGCTTAAAATTGAAACTTTTCATATAAATAGATATGAAATCACACAAAAGCAGTGGATAGCGGTAATGACCGACTATTATGAACAATTTGAAGTTTTTGATTGCGATGATTGTCCTGCTTTTTTTGTTAGCTGGAATGATGTTAATGAGTTTATTAAAAGGCTAAATGAACTTACTGGAAATTATTATCGTTTGCCAACTGAGGCAGAGTGGGAGTATGCAGCAAGAGGAGGCAATAAGTCGCAAGGATACATATTTTCTGGAAGCAATACTATGGCTGATGTTGGTTGGTATTACATAAACAGCAGTAAAAAAGTTAATCAAGTAGGATTGAAAAAACCAAACGAACTCGGATTGTACGACATGACAGGCAATGTTTATGAGTGGTGTTCAGATTGGTATGCTTTGTACGGCATTAAAGACTTTAACTTAGCACAACAAGGCAAATATAAAGTTATTCGTGGAGGTGCGTGGAGCGGTGTTCCTCGCTATTCAAGAAATTCATATCGCGATAAAATGGAGCCAAATGTGAGAAATGCTAATATCGGATTTCGACTGGCTCATTAAGTCTTAAATTATTACTTCTTGTTTTGCTACACTAATTCATATTTACCGTATTATTGTTAAATAAATAACACAATAAAAGTAATTCATATCGTTTAAAATTATATTTTTGCTAAAAATAATTAATTAAAAATTCTAATGGAAATGGATGAACAAAAAACTCAACAAAAACCATTAAATAAAAATTCTATTGTCGTTAGATTCGTAGGTGATTCTGGCGATGGTATGCAATTGAGTGGTACTTTGTTTGCTGAAACGGCTGCATTTACAGGCAACGACCTTGCTACTTTTCCCGACTTCCCCGCTGAAATTAGAGCTCCACATAATACCATAGCTGGTGTTTCGGGTTTTCAACTTCAGTTTGGGCAAGAAAAAATTTATAGTGTAGGTGATTTGTGCGATGTTTTGATTGCTATGAATCCTGCTTCTTTAAAAGCAAACCTCAAATGGGCTAAAAAAGGTGCTTTAATAATCATTGATAGTGAGGCATTTAACGAAAAAGCGATTACAAAAGCTGGTTATGCTTCTGACCCACTAACTGATGATAGCTTGAAGCAATTTAATCTTATACAAGCCCCGATTACTTCACTTACTATGGAAGCAATTCAAGACATTGAAGGATTTGATAAGAAAACAGGCTTGAAATCTCGCAATATGTTTGTTTTGGGTATGCTATACTTTATTTTTAACAAGCCTTTAGATTTTACAATTACTTTCTTCAATAAGAAGTTTAAAAAAACACCTCATATTGCAGAAATGAATACAATTGTTTTGAGAACAGGCTATGCTTATGCTGAAACAACTGAAGTGATTCATCATGTTATGGATATGCCTAAGGCGAAAATGGAAAAAGGTAAATACAGAAATATTACCGGAAATACTGCTACCGCTTGGGGTTTGATTGCTGCAAGTGAAAAATCAAAAAGAGGTTTATTCTTAGGCTCTTACCCAATTACTCCTGCTACTGATATTTTGATGGAACTTGCTAAGCACAAAAGCCTTGGCATAAAAACATTTCAAGCAGAAGACGAAATTGCAGGTATTTGTTCAGCAATAGGCGCTAGTTTTGCAGGTAGTCTTGGTGTTACCACAACTTCAGGACCGGGCTTGTCATTAAAATCAGAAGCAATGGGATTAGCAGTGATTACTGAACTTCCTCTTGTGGTTATAGATGTTCAACGCGGAGGACCATCAACAGGTATGCCCACAAAATCAGAACAATCAGATTTGTTGCAAGCATTATTTGGAAGAAATGGTGAAGCACCTATGATAGTAGTTGCTGCTTCTTCCCCCGTTGATTGTTTTTATGCTGCATTTGAAACAGCAAAACTATCGTTAGAAAATATGACTCCAGCCATTTTGCTTTCTGACGGATATATCGGTTTTGGCTCAGAATTATTCAAAATCCCTCAAATGAAAGATTTGCCTGAAATACATCCTCCGATAGCTCCCGAAAGCAAAGAAAAGTTTCTACCTTACCAAAGAGACCCTGAAACATTAGTGAGAAAATGGGCAATTCCAGGCACAAAAGATTTAAGACATCGTATTGGTGGACTTGAAAAAACTAACATTCAGGGCTTAGTGTCAACTGACCCACATAATCACGAGTTGATGACACAGATTAGAGAAGAAAAAATACAAAAAATAGCCAACTTATTGCCTGAACAAGAAGTGTTTGGCGATAAAACAGGCGATTTGCTTGTTGTTAGTTGGGGCGGAACACATGGAGTTGTGAAGAAAGCTGTTGAAGAAGCAAGAAACGTAGGCGAAAATGTTTCACATGCACACTTCAGATACATTAATCCTTTGCCAAAGAACACAAGAGAAATTTTAGCTTCGTACAAAAAAGTTGTTGTGTGCGAATTGAATAACGGACAGTTTGCAAAATATTTGAGAATGTTATTCCCAGAAATACCGTATTTGCAAAAGAACAAAATACAAGGATTGCCGTTTACAATTCAAGAGTTAAGAGAAGAATTTACTAATATTTTAAATACAAAATAATTATGGAAGGACCAATAGAAAATACAATACCTACTGCTTCTAATAAACTGACTAAAGAAGATTTTGCTAGCGACCAGATGGTGAAATGGTGTCCTGGTTGTGGTTCATTTTTTATATTAAATGCAGTAGAAAAAGTATTCCCCGAAATAGGGTATAAACCAGAGAATTTTGTTATAGTATCAGGAATTGGTTGCTCATCACGATTCCCTTATTATGTTAATACATACGGTTTTCATGGCATACACGGAAGAGCACATGCAATTGCTACGGGTGTAAAATTAGCAAACCCAGACCTTAGCGTTTGGATTACAACCGGAGACGGAGATTCTATGGCTATAGGTGGAAATCATTTTATTCATATAGTTAGACGAAATATTGATGTTAACATATTGTTATTTAATAATCAGATTTACGGACTTACTAAGGGGCAGTATTCGCCAACTTCACCTATTGGCACTTTGACAAAAACATCTCCTTACGGAACTATAGAAAACCCGTTTAATGCAGGGAACTTGGTGCTTGGTGCTCAAGGAAGCTTTTTTGCTAGAACAGTTGATAATAATGTTCCATTAATGACAAAAATTATGTTTGAAGCTGCCAAACATGACGGAACTTCAGTAGTAGAGATTATGCAAAACTGTATTGTGTTCAATGATAAAGCACATGAAGAAGTTACTAACAGACTAACCAAAGAAGATAATCAGCTTATAGTTGAACACGGAAAACCAATGATATTCGGAAAAGAAAAAGATAAGGGTATGGTCTTTGACGGAACTAAGCTGAAAATTGTGAAAATTGGAGAAAATGGAGTTACATTAAACGACATTCTAATTCATGATGCTTATTCTAAAGACCCTGCAATTCATCGTATGTTGTTGCGCATGATGCCACCTGAATATCCAATGGTGTTGGGCGTTATTCGTTCTGTTGCTGCTGAAACTTATGATGACCTTATGGTTGAGCAAATCAATGTTTGCAAAGAGAAGTCAGATATAAAGTGCGTTGATGATTTGTTGAATAGTGGGGATACTTGGGAAGTATAATTAAAATTGCTTTTTGAAAAATATTATCAGATTAAATTATTTTTCATAATTTTGCAAATTGAAAATGGCTCCGTAGCTCAATTGAATAGAGCGTCTGACTACGGATCAGGAGGTTTGGGGTTTGAATCCCTACGGAGTCGCTTGAAAATCAAGGGTTATAAAAGTTGGTTTTATAGCCCTTTTTTTATTTGTTTTGTTGTTTTACCATCTTGTATAGCTAACAAATATAAATATTGACATTATTTTTTAATCGTAATGCTTTTGAATAGTACATTTTATTATTTTTGCAGTTTAAATTTTAGCATCATTTTAGTCATATACAATGTTATTTAATTCTTTTGACTTTGCTGTATTTCTGCCAATAGTTTTTATTTTATATTGGTTTGTAACAAATCGTAGTTTGAAAATACAGAATTTTTTGTTAGTTGTTGCAAGTTATGTTTTTTATGGCTGGTGGGATTGGCGATTTTTGTCGTTAATTTTCTTAAGTTCTGTAATTGATTATACGATTTCAATACTTTTAGATAAGGAAGATAAAGTCCTACAGCGAAAGATATTATTGGGTATTAGTATTGGAATGAATCTTGGTTTGTTAGGCTTTTTTAAGTACTATAATTTTTTCTTAGATAACTTTATAGCTGCATTTACATTTTTTGGAAAAGAGTTTAATCCAAAATCATTAAATATTGTGTTGCCTGTGGGTATTAGCTTTTATACTTTTCAAACTATGAGCTACACAATTGATGTGTATAGAAGAAAGTTAAAATCTACTAAAGATTTTATTGCATTTTCGGGCTTTGTTAGTTTCTTTCCGCAACTTGTAGCCGGTCCTATTGAGCGTGCTACGAATTTACTTCCACAGTTCTATAAAAAACGAACTTTTGATTATGGCTTGGCAGTAAATGGTATGAAGCAAATTTTATGGGGATTTATAAAGAAGGTTGTCATAGCAGATAATTGTGCTCAAGTTGTTAATATGGTATTCAACAATTCTGAACAATATTCAGGCTTCATTCTATTTGTTGGCGTTTTGTTTTTTGCTTTTCAAATTTATGGAGACTTTTCAGGTTATTCAGATATTGCTATTGGTTTGTCCAAGTTGTTTGGATTTAGTCTTATGCAAAACTTTGCATTTCCATATTTCTCAAGAGATATTGCTGAATTTTGGAGGCGTTGGCATATTTCGCTATCTACATGGTTTCGCGACTATTTATATATTCCTATTGGAGGAAGTCGTGGCAATCTTGTTATGAAGATTAGAAATACACTTATTATATTTGTTGTTAGCGGTTTTTGGCATGGAGCTAATTGGACATTTATCATTTGGGGAGCTTTGAATGCTCTGTACTTTCTGCCATTACTTATATTTAGTGAAAATAGAACAAATATTGATATTGTTGCAAAGGATAAAATATTGCCTTCACTTAAAGAATTTTTTCAAATATTACTCACTTTTGGTTTAACATTGCTCGCATGGGTATTTTTTAGGGCAACGAGTGTTAAGCATGCGGTAAACTACATTAGTGATATGCTTAGTGGATTGTTTTATAAACAAGGATATGTAGATACAATCAATATGTTTTATTGGAAAGTTGGGTATGCACTTCCAATATTATTATTCATTTTCATATTGATGGAATGGATAGGTAGAAGAAATAAATTTGCAATAGAGTTCTTCTTTTCTGATAGTAAACGATGGATTAGATGGTCATTTTATGCCGTTTTAATTTCTTGTATAACTTTGTTTATGAATGTTGAAAAAACTCCTTTTATTTATTTTCAGTTTTAATACAAATGAAAAAGTTTATAAAGCAGCTTATATATTTCTTAATGTGGGCTCTACTAGTACACATTGTTGTTATTTTATTTCTTGGTTTAACAAATACTAGATTTAGAGGTTTGAACTTTTCAAACTTAAATCCTGGACGCTTATTGTTGCGTGTTGAAGATAGTCGTAAAATTGATGAATTAGATGTGCTGTTTCTGGGTTCATCTCACGCATTTATGGGATTTGACACTCGTATTTTTAATGAAAATGGCTTAAAGTCATTCAATTTTGGTTCTATGGCTCAAACTCCAATTCAAACAGAGTATTTATATGAAAAATACGCCCAACACATCAAGGTGGATTTAATAGTTTATGAAGTTAATCCTACACTTTTTTATAGTGATGGGGTAGAGGCAACTATTGATTTTATTAATACTTTAGAAATGGATAATAAGTTGTTTAAACTTACTCTTGGGACTGGAGTTCCTAATGCTTTAAATACTATGCTTTATGTGTATTTAAAAAGAATGACTGGTGCAAAACCTCAGTTTGTAGGAAGTAAAGGCTTTTATATTGATGGTGGTGGTTATGTAGAAGGGAGGGGTACAAATAAATATGTAGGAGAAAAGATTGAAAAGAAAACTTTAGAGTATAAGAAAAAGCAACTTTATGCATTTGAAAGACTGATTTCATTATTTTTGAGAAATAAACAAAAGTTTATTTTAGTGCAAGCTCCTGTGACCAAGAATCACTACTATTCCCTTGATGGTGTCGATAAGTTTGATGAAAAAATGAAATCATTTGGTGAGTATTATAATTTTAATCACCTTGTTGAGTTGAATGATACAAATGACTTTGTAGATAATTCACATATGAATCAACAGGGCGTTGAAAAATTCAATAAGGAGTTATTAAAGATTATTTTTAATAAAAATATGGAATAAATCCCTTTTGCAAGTTTAGCATGCTTTTTAGCTTAACTTTAGTTGAATTTTGTTTCATTGTTTATTTTCCCTACAATTACCATTTTCAACACCTATCAAAATCTAAACCTTGATTTTCTTAAAATTTACTAATTTTGTAAAAAAATATTAAATATGTTTGAGAGTCTTCAGGATAGAATAGAAAGAGCTTTTAAAGTTTTAAAAGGGCAAGGAAGAATTACAGAAATTAATGTAGCTGACACAGTTAAAGAGGTTCGTAGAGCATTGATTGATGCTGATGTTAACTATAAAATAGCAAAAGACTTCACCGACAGAGTTAAAGAAAAAGCACTTGGAGCTAATGTATTAACAGCAATTTCTCCCAATCAATTGATGGTGAAAATCACAAAAGATGAGCTTGCTGAATTAATGGGAAGTCAGAGCGTAGATATTAACTTGAAAGGAAGTCCTGCAGTGATTTTATTATCAGGATTACAAGGTTCAGGTAAAACTACTTTTGCTGCCAAATTAGCTAATTGGCTTAAAACAAAAAAAGGTCGTCAACCTTTGCTTGTTGCATGCGATGTTTATCGTCCTGCTGCTATAGAGCAATTGCGTGTACTTGGCGATTCTATTCAAATTCCCGTGTTTTTGAATGAAACAGAGAAGAATCCTGTAAAGATTGCAAAAGATGCTATTGCACATGCAAAAAATTACGGACATAATGTTGTAATCATTGATACGGCTGGTCGCCTTGCTATTGATGAAGAAATGATGAACGAAATAGCTAGTATTCATCAATCAGTCAATCCTCACGAAACTCTATTTGTAGTTGATTCTATGACTGGTCAAGATGCAGTAAATACTGCAAAAGCCTTTAATGATAGATTGAATTTTGACGGTGTAGTATTGACCAAATTAGACGGTGATACTCGTGGTGGTGCGGCTTTGTCTATTAAAGCAGTTGTTGATAAACCAATTAAGTTTGTTGGAATTGGAGAAAAACTTGACGCAATAGATGTGTTTTACCCTGAGAGAATGGCAGAAAGAATATTGGGAATGGGTGATATTGTTTCTTTAGTTGAAAAAGCACAAGAACAATACGATGCTGAAGAGGCTAAAAAATTGCAGAAGAAAATAGCTAAAAATCAGTTTAATTTTAACGACTTTTTAGACCAAATACAACAAATTAAAAAAATGGGAAATCTTAAAGATTTGGCTTCTATGATACCAGGCATGGGTAAATCTATTAAAGATGTTGATATAGATGACGATTCTTTTAAAAGTATTGAAGCAATTATTCGCTCAATGACTCCCGAAGAAAGAGCAAACCCATCACTTATGAATGGAACCAGACGAAGAAGAATTTCAAACGGAAGTGGTACTACCATTCAAGAAGTTAATCAACTTTTGAAACAATTTGAGGAAATGCGTAAAATGATGAAATTGATGACAAGTGGTGGACCAAAAGCAGCAATGCGAATGATGAAAAACAGAGTGAACCCAAGATAGAATTTTAATGTTCTTTTCTTGATTTTTATTAATATTAAATAGGTTATTATGAATATTTTAGATGGCAAATTAGTTTCTCTTGCAATCAAAAATGATATAAAAAGTCAGGTTGTTAATCTTATAGAACAAGATATACATCCTCATTTGGTTGCAATTCTTGTTGGCAATGATCCGTCTAGTGAAACCTATGTTGCAGCTAAGGAGAAAGCTTGCAAAGAAGTTGGAATAATTTTTACTTTATATAAACTTGAAAAAAATATTAGCGAAGAAAAATTGCTTGAAACAATTAATTTTATTAATAATGACACAGATGTTCATGGACTAATAGTTCAATTGCCATTACCAAAACATATTTCTGAAGATAAAATAATTAATGCAATAAGCTATACAAAAGATGTTGATGGATTTCATCCTGTAAATGTTGGAAGAATGAGTTTAGACTTGCCTGCTTATTTGCCAGCAACTCCTTATGGTATAATTGAGATTTTAAGATATTATAATATTGAAACTGAGGGCAAGCATTGTGTTGTTGTGGGTCGTAGCCATATAGTCGGAATGCCGATTAGTATTATGATGAGCAAAAAAAAGCATCCGGGCAATGCAACTGTAACTTTATGTCATAGCAAAACTGAAAATTTAAAAGCAATCACACTTCAAGCCGATATTTTGATAGTTGCAATTGGCAACCCATTATTTATTACTGCAGATATGGTAAAGCAAGATGCAGTTGTGATTGATGTTGGTATTCACAGAATACCAGATAAAACTAAAAAAAGTGGTTTTAAACTTGTCGGAGATGTTGATTATGCAGAGGTGTCAA
>CAZKDV010000014.1:0-33757 GCA_964551645.1 uncultured Bacteroidales bacterium
GAATTTGCATTTTGCAAAAAAAATAGTCCAAAAAATAAAAAAATAAAAATTCGCATATCTGTATTATTTAAAAATGAATGGAAAAAAGCCAGAGAATCATTTTACTAATCTTTTTTGTCTTTGATTATTAATATCATGTTATTGTCAATTTCAAGATAAGCATAGTCGTAGCAGAAATAATATATAGCACCTTCTTTGTTTTGATATGTATGAGTGTGGTATTTGGTATTGTATCCAGAAGATAAAAGTTTGTCTTTTTTTATTGTTTTTTTGCCGTTAGGTGCTAAAGAAGCTAGTATCCTTCTGTTTTTACGCAAAGTATTGTTGATGTTTCTTACAATATTGATTGAGTCTGAATTGAGTTGGTTATTGTAATTATTACGACATTGGTCATCGCAAAATTTCTTATCTATTCTGCCAACTAAGATTTCATTACACGCAAGACAGTATCGTTCTTTCATAATTTGTTTACAAATATATTGTTTTTTTTTAATTAATTATTGTTTTTTGCCAAGTGTTTTTATTGCCTGCTTTATCGCTAACTTCAATTTTTAAAACAGAAGTACCTTTGGGTAATTTTTCATCTTTTTTATAAAAAAGCTTATCGTTTTTCAAATCGTACTCAAATAAAATCCATTCGTCATTAATGTATCCATTATATGACGCAATGCTACTAATATCGTCTTTGATATTAAATGTCAGTTCTTTGAGATTGGCAACATTGCCTGAATTAGGAATGTTTTGAGGAGTAATTGAAGGAGGAATTGTGTCTTGTGTTAAAATAAATGTTCCAAATTCGCGAATATTTGCACTATAAACATTGTTTTTATAATAAGTTGGGAATGCTTTTAGTTTGTTTTTTTTGCTAATAGAGGCAATTACTGCATTTTTGATACTGTCAGGACTAAAAAAATAGATAGTGTAAGGTTTTGCAAGAGGTTCATTATTATTGATTTGTAAAATGGGAGCAAAACTTGAAATATTGGAGTCTGAAGTTGAGATATCAAGACATATATCGTTAAAAAAAACGCCAGTATCAGCAAATATACTAATCTGATTTTTTAGATAAACATTTGTCGTATCCCATTTGAAAATAGTTTTATTCTGCTCGCACTTATTGTTTATATGGAAAATATTGTCCGTGTTTTTTCCGTAAAAGCTAAAATTGAGTTCAGAAGTATTATCGCCAATATCAGTAATCAGGCAACGGATATTGTATTGTTTGTTTTCTTTAATTGCAATTAGTCCGTTGTTTTCGACAAATTTATAAATAGGACTTTTATTGCCCGGCTCAAGATATGTGCGTTGAAATCGTTTTTTTGATTTTTCTCTTTCTGCAAAGTCAATATAAGACAGCATGTGTCTCACTGTCAAGAAATTTAAAATATTAAAATTTGTATGAATTAATAAAGTGTCATTAACAAAAACTTGTAATGATTTAAGTCCAAGTCTGTTGGGATTTGTATTGTTCTGCTTGTCTTCAACATCAAAACCAAGACTTATGTAACCTGAAATAGTGGGCTTGGTATTAATTACATACTTGTTGTTTTGTAGTTTTGTGGGTTTTAAAATTATATCCTCATTTTTATTGTTGATAAGCGAATTGCCATGTGTATATATTTTTACTTCTTTAAATTCCGGAAACCTATTATCTGCGATTTTAATCCCGAATTCGTTAGGAGCAATTGCTTCTTCGGTTTTTGCATTTCGTATTTCAAAGTGTAAATGTGGTCCGAAAGAATAGCCTGTGTTTCCCGCAATGCCTATCACTTCGCCTTTTGAAATTTTAAATACGCTATCTGTCAGCAAAGTGTCTATGCTAAAACTTTTTAATTCATATTGTATTTGCTTAACAAAGTCCGAAATTTCAGATTTAAACCTATCAAGATGTGCATACACAGATACATAGCCTTGTGGGTGAGTTATGTACAAAGCGTTTCCGTATCCACTTGCTTCAACCTTTATGCGTGAAATATATCCATCGCCAATAGCATACACTCGTCTATGATTTCTGCCGATAACTCTAATGTCAAGTCCGGTATGAAAACTATTGGTACGCAATTCTGAAAATGAGCCTGACAGTTCAATTGGCAACTCCATAGGCTCTCGAAATATATTTTGAGGATACTTGTTTTGAGCATTAATAATATTAAAGCCAAGCAAAAATATAGAAATAAAAAGTAGTTGTTTGTTCATCAATTCAACCATTTAAAAGTTTAATTATCAATACAAAATTCCTTGATAAGTTCGAAAGAATTTTTATAGCCATATTCAAAAGCCTTATGCCAATCATCACAAGCACCGATTTTGTCTTTCATTTCTCCTTTGGCAATACCTCGCAAATTATATGCTTCTGCATAGTTTGGTTGAATTTTTAAAGCTGTGTCATAATCGGTAATTGAGCCAACAAAATCGCCAATGTAATACTTGCACATGCCTCTGTAAACATAGGCTTCAACATTGTCTGGCTCTGTGTCCAAAACCTTAGTGAAAGTTTGTATCGCACTAATGTAATCTTTAAGCACAACTAAGTTATACGCCTTTTTCAGCAAGTCATTCTCATCTCCATTAATTCGGGCACTATTGCAGTTGTTAAATAGCATTATTACAATTGCAACGATTGATAGTTTGTATAGGTTTTTAATAGTTTTCATGCACTAAAAAATAATTAAACTTCAAAATTACAGTATTATTTTGAAGTGCTATTGTGGAAATTATCAGTATAACATTCCAAAAAGCCAAATAATGTTTCTTATAAATAGCATTATTTTCAAAAAATGCTACTTGTAAATAGCATTTTAATTAAAAAATGTTTCTTCTAAGTAGCAAAAAAATAGGACTATGAAGTTAAAAGACAGAATACTTTAGCATTGCTTGTTAGCAACTGGGCTATCATTGTAGTAATATTTTTTCGATTTCTTCATTTGCCGTTTTCATCGCTTCGTTTGTCTTGTCTGTTAGTTGTTGGGCTTGACTGCGGATTGTTGTAATGTGGTCGGCTATTTCTTTTTGTTTTTCTATTGGTGGAATTACAATACGAATTGACTTTAAAGCATCTTGATTGATTTCAGGAATTACACCACCGTTGTTGTATCTAAAAATTTCTACTTGTCCTAATTGACTTCTTAAATACGCTTCAAGATAAAACGGATTTATGATTTTCGTATTCAACTCGACTTTGAAAATATGAGATGAAAGAATTGCGTTTGACAATTCAGGTTCAAAGACATTTACTAAACCCAATGAACCCGAACGAGAAATAAGTACGCAATTTTCATTTAGTTTTATTCTTTCAGGAATTTCTTGATTTGCAACAAAGCGAGGTGAATTATGATTTAATCCATATTTACCTAAATCCGTTACTCGCAAATATCGTAAGTCGTTTTCTACAACATAATTTCTTATTTCAACTCCGTTTTTCAAATCAACAATTAAATGCCGTAGTTCTTCAACTTTGTATTTTGATTTGTTAATGTTGTTATTGATTTCTGTAAACTTTGTTTGATGAAAAAACGGGTCAAATCTACCACCCGAAATTTCTTTTATAGAAGTTGTGAAAATCCTGCTTTGCAATGTATTTGCAGGTGTTTTGGGCAATTCAATTTCTAATGCTTTTAGCAAATAATCGTCAATGCTTGATAAAAGTTTTTCGGCTTCTAATTCGTTTTGTTTTTTTTGTTCAACGTAGTTATTGTAAATCGCAACAATCTTTTCTTGTATTTCTGTTTTTGGAATAGGGATTTTTAATTCCTTAATTGCTTCTTGGGATAAACTTCCCATTATTGCACCTATTTTATTTTTGTCAAATTGGGCTTGCCCAATTTTTGAATTAAAAAAGATTTCAAGAAATTTAGGATTGATAGAGTTCTCGTGCAATTCAATATAAAACACTTCTGAACTTATCACAAAGTCGTAATCTTTATCTAATGCAAAAGCATTTCCAAAAGAACCTTTTCTCGTCAATAGTAAATTGCCTTTTTTGAGTTGTATGTTTTTTGCAATTTCAGATGAATTGAAATTGATGTATTGTATTTTTGAAAAGTCTAATTCTCCTTGTTTTACATTAGCAACTTTCAAATATGGTGTTCCACTTTTTTGATAATCTCTAAAATCAAAACCGTTGTTGATTGATTTTAAAAGTTGATGAAATTTTTTGAATGGTTTTGTTACAAGTTTCTTTTCATATTCATTGAACTCGTGAGCATAATATAATGGGTCAAACCGTTTTTCCAATTCGCTTTTTTGCAAAATGAAAACCTTGTTTGTGTTTAGGATTTTGTTTGAAATTGTGTAACTACTCATAGGTCATTTATTTTAATCCTGAAGGGATTTGATATTTATAGAAAATAGAATTACACACATAATGCGACCCCGCAGGGGTCGTATTAATATATTCGTCGCTTTTTCTATAAATATTTGAATCCTTCGGATTCGTTTCTATTCTATCCATTCAAACAAATATTCATCTTTAAATTCTACTTCAAATTTTTTCAAAAATTTTACATATTCCTCTTTGAATGTTTTTTTACGATGATGCTCTTTTTGATTTAAAACATATTTAATCACATTATCCAATGCGGAGTGACTATAAGAAAATGCCCCATATCCTTCTTGCCAACTAAACTTATGATTTAAAAACTTCTTTTCATTGATAAATTCATTAGACGATTTTTTTATTTCTCTAACTAAATCAGATAAACGGCAAGAAGGCTTCATTCCTATAATAAAATGAATATGGTCAGGCATTCCGTTTATTGCCAACATTTTTTGTTCCTTATTTTTTACAATTCCTGCAATGTATTTATATAATTCTTCTTCCCACGATGAATGAATTAAACTGCTCCGCCCTTTAACAGCAAAAACTACCTGTATGTATATTTGTGAAAATGTTCCCGACATTACTTTTCTGTTTTGTTGATATGTGTAATGAACTTGGCTAACTCATTTCCAATTTCAATAAGTTCATTGTTGTTAGTGGCTCTGCCTGTGGCATCGTAGCCAATATCTTCGGCTATTGCCATAAAAATAGGGTAGTCGTCTAATGTGTTTTGCTTTGCAACAAAATATTTTTCGGTCAATTCTTCTTTTAGCAAATTCACTTTGTCGGTAAATGCAGATTGCAATTTTGCTTTATCGTCTTTGATGTTTTCCGTAATTTCTTTTTTGCTAAAAGTTGGATTTGCTTTTTTTGCTTCGGTTTCTAATTTTTTAATAGCTTCGTTTTTCTCTTTTTCCCATTTAGCAATGGTTTCGGAAAATTTGTTTTCAGTCAATAGATTTTCTTTCAACTTCGTTTTTTGAGCGATAATTTTTTCAGATGATTTTGTTTTGTATTTACGCAAAAACAAAACCGAACTTTTTACACCTGCACCATTTGCCGCAAACGCAGTTTGTGGCATAGAAACAACGGCAACAATGCGATACATTTCTTTAATGTTATCTCGCACATATTGCAAACTGCTGTTGGTTAAAATTCCGTCTGGAAGCACGATTGCCAAATATCCGTGTTCTTCTAAAAAACGGTGGCATTGCTCAATAAATAAAACTTCGGTACTTTGGCTTTCTCTTGTTGCTTTAACGGCTGATTTTATATCTAACCAATTTGTTTCTTTTGCTCCTAAATTGTACAAACTCAAATAGGATTTTTCGTTTTGTTTTACCGAACTTCCGAAAGGTGGATTTGTAATAATGAAATCAAAAGAATTGTACTTAAATTCTTTGTTTTTTTGTTGCATTTCTTCATCGCTCACAAGCCCGTCCGATGAAATTACATTGGCGTGTCCGTCATCGTGAATAATCATATTCATTTTGGCGGTTCGCGCAATTTGTTCGTTTATTTCAATTCCGTATAATTTTTTTTCGGCAAAGTCGTGCCAATGTCTGTAATGCTCGTTTGAATTTTCATCGTAAAATTCACTTGCTTGTGTTCGTACTTTGTCTAATGCGTAAAGTAAAAAACCACCACTTCCGCAACTTGTATCTAAAACTCGGCTGTCGTGTTGGATTGGCAAACTGTCCACAATAAATTTTACGATTGGTCTTGGTGTAAAATATTGCCCAAAATCTCCACGAAAATAGCTGCCCATAAAGGTTTCAAAAGCTTTGCCTTTGCTGTCAAGGTCGGTTTTGTTTAAGTTGATGCGTTGCAGGTATTTTACAATCGTCTGTGCTTCGTTTGCCGACAGAGAAATATCATCTTTAAAAACTTCGGGGTCTTTTTTTCTCCCTTCTTCGTAAAGTGCTTTAATGCGTTTCAGTAGATCGTCTTGCGTTTCGTTGCTGAAAATTTGAAAGGCGTAAGGTTCGCCAATTTTTCTTGGGTGCTTTTCGTCCCAAATTTTACAGAAAATAAGTTTGTCCAATTCGTCAAACGCAACACTTGGATTGCGTTGTCCACCGCCCCATAGTGCTTGGTGCGACTGAATGAAAATTTTTGTTAGTTCACTTTCGCTAACGATTTGCAGTTCAAAGAATTTTTGTTTTACATTTCCGTATTCAACATTTGGTTCGGCAACAATATTTGTTGTTTTTGTGTCGCCTTGCGAAATTCCACCTTTCACATATTTGTAAGGTGCAAGTTTGGTTACACCAAATTGCGGAATGTCGGGAATTTCAATTCTGCTTTTTGGTTTCTTGTCAGGAACTTCAAAATATTGGTCTTTGATATGCGAAGTTGTCCAAACATATTTTGCACCTTCGGCAACAGCGTAACTGTATGCTTGGTCAACGGCAACATTGAATTGTTGGTCTGTAATATCTTCTTTTTTGCACTCAACTAAAATGTATGTTTCTTCACATTCATTGTCAGCATAAACAATGATGTCGGCTTCCTTTGTTTCTGCACCCATTTGAACAGAAACAAATTGTTTGATGCGTTCAATTGGATAATTGTAGATAAGTGCAAGTTTCAAAAATGTTTCTGCTTGAACTTTTTCTTCGGGATTATTGTAGTTGCGTTTTTTGTTTTGGTGGACATAGGTAATTTGGGTTTTATCTTCGTCAAATTTTATCAGTCCTTTTAAAATTCCGTTTTCAATTAAATTCATGGTCGCTGTCCGATTTACAGCAACAAAGTCAAACGGACTTGTTAATTCGGGAATGTCGATTTTGGCACTACCGTTCCGTCAGCCTTGTTGCTAACATTTTATTTCCGTAACAAAGATACACAACATTCGTAAAAGCGAAACAAATTTACAACATTTTATAGTTTTACTTCAAACATTCATATATAAAACATTAGTTACATAACAGCTTGAAAAGTATTGTAGTTTCATCGAAAATTGTTTACTTTTACAAAAATATTTACTGCTTATTTATTATGAAGAAACAATCAAAAAAGAAAATGAAATCATCTTTGAAACAACAGATTATATCTGTATTTTACGAACATCCTTATATTGATTTTAACTATAAGCAGATAAGCAGCAAATTGAAGATTAAAGATAAAAACAAGCGTACTTCGGTTTTAACTTTGATGGAGTTATTGCTTGCAGAAGATTTTTTGATTGCTACGGGTAAGGGGAAATTTAGACTTCATCCCGATAAAATATACAAGTCTGTAGTGCCAGACACAATTATTGTAGGCATTGTTGATATGAAGCAAACAGCTAAAGCTTATATAACGACTGAGTCTTATGAAGAAGATGTTTTTATTGCCGCAAGCGACACTAATCATGCTTTACATGGCGATAAGGTTAGAGTTAGGTTATTTCCTAAGCGTTCGGGGCGAAAGTTGGAAGGTGAAATAATTGAGGTACTTGAAAGAAGGAAAACCAGTTTTGTTGGAGTTGTAACAATTGGTCGAAAAATGGCATTTTTAACTCCCGACGAGCATAATGTTCCGATTGATATTCTTATTCCAATTGAAGATTTGAACGGTGCAAAATCAGGAATGAAAGCAATAGCCGAGATGACAGAATGGCCTCAAAAATCAAATAATCCATTTGGAGTAATTTCACAAGTGCTCGGAAAACCGGGTGATGTTGATGTGGAGATGAACTCAATACTTGCACAATATGACTTTCCGCTAAGTTTTGACAAACAAACAATTAGCGAACTTGAACAATTTAAGAGTGAAATACCGAAAAAAGAAATTGCAAATAGGCGAGATATGCGAGAAGCATTTACATTGACAATTGACCCCGAAGATGCTAAGGATTTTGACGATGCAATTTCGATAAGACAAATTGATGATAACTATTATGAAGTTGGAGTTCATATTGCTGATGTGTCATATTATGTCAGACCAAACTCTGCTATTGATAAAGAAGCCTATAATCGAGCTACTTCAGTTTATTTGGTTGACAGAACAATTCCAATGTTGCCCGAAAAACTTTCAAATGAGTTATGTTCTCTTAATCCGAATGAAGATAAATTGTGTTTTTCTGCTATTTTCAAGATAGATATAAATGCCAAAGTATATGAAGAGTGGTTTGGGAAAACAGTAGTACATTCAGATATTCGTTTTAATTACGAAGAAGTACAAGATATAATTGAAGGTGCTGAACATGCGTACAGAGAGCAAATTATGACAATTCATCAAATGGCAAGCGGCTTAAGAAAAATCAGATTTCAAAAAGGTGCAATAAATTTTCGTTCAAAAGAAGTTAAAATAATTCTTGATGAATACGGCAAACCAATAAAAGCAGTACTGAAAGAGCAAAAAGAATCGAATCATCTTATTGAAGAGTTTATGCTGCTTGCAAACCGAAAAGTTACAGAATGGGTTAATTTAACTTATGGTAAAAAACTTGAAACTCCGCCTCCTTTTTTATACAGAGTTCACGATGAACCTTCACCTGAAAGATTGCAAAAGTTTTCAGATTTTTTACAAAAACTTGGTTACAAATTAGATGTTAAAGGCAGAAAAGGGCTTAGTTCTTCACTAAATACCTTACTTGATGATATTAGCGGAAAGGCTGAGGAGAACATGATAGAAGCAATTGCTGTGCGAACAATGGCAAAAGCAGTATATACGCCTGACAATATCGGACATTATGGTTTGGGATTCAAATATTATACACACTTTACTTCCCCAATTAGGCGATATCCCGATTTGGTGGTGCATCGCTTGTTAATGCATTATCTGGAGGATAATAAAAAACCTATTGATTTTGATTTGATAGATATTGGCAAACACTGTTCGGATATGGAAAAAAAAGCAGCAGAAGCCGAACGAGAATCTGTAAAATATAAACAAGCGGAGTATATGGCTGATAGAATAGGTGATTCATTTAGTGGAGTTGTTACCGGTGTTAGCAAATGGGGGATTTTTGTTGAAATAGATGAAATAAAAGCTGAAGGCTTGGTGCGAATGAAGGAAATAGGAAGCGATTTTTTCTATTTAGATGAAGACAATTATTGTGTTATCGGCTATCGTACACAAAAGGAAATAAGATTAGGAGATAGGGTATTGGTGCAAGTTATTGCAGTTGATTTATCAAAAAAACAATTAGATTTTAGACTAATTCAACATCTTGAAAATAAGAAAATAGAAGAATAAAGGGATTATTGTAATAATTATCTGAAAATAGTTACTGTTCCGTGTTTTTGAACACCATCGTTAAATTTGAAGATATAATAATAAGTGCCATCAGTTGTATTTTCAGCACCCCAATTGTTTTGATAATTATTTGAAGAAAATACTAAAAATCCATTTCTGTCATAAATATTTAATAAAACGGGTTCGTGTTTTTCAATTCCATGAATGTAGAAAATGTCATTGATGCCGTCATTGTTTGGAGTAAAACTATTGGGGATTTTAATGTCGCAGTGATCAAGTGTAACCAAAATGCTATCATAATATGTTTTACAGCCGTTTATTGTCAGAATATACAAGCCCGGTTCGTCAATTGTTAGCGACTTAGAATATTTGTCAGTATTCCAAAACAATTGATAATCGTTAATGTTTTGAATAGATGCTTCTAATGTTAGTGTTGAACCATAACAAAGCGTTTGTATTGATTTCATGGCATTTATAGGAGCAGGGATTATTGAAACTTTTGTGGTGTAAAACTGTCTATTTTCCGGACAATCAGATTGGAATATCTCAAGGGTGTAAACTCCACTTTGTTCAATTTTTATTGAAGAAGTAGTTTTTCCTGTTGACCAACGATATTGAAATGAATGATGTAATTCAGGTGCTTGCAGAACAAAAGTTTCTTCTTCACAAATTTCCGAAGGAAATATTTCTTGCGGTAGAGCAATGAAATTATTTAACAACTCATTTTGATTTGGAGTTTGTTGTGAAGTAATCACATTTGTTGTATCGTCTATGTTTGCTGTAGAAATATTTCGATATTTATCTGCATCAACAACTTCTTGATTGTCAGATGGTACATTAATCAAAGATAGTGTTTCGGTTTGTCTTGTCTTATTGCTTTGTCTAAAATTAGAATTATTATTTATGTTTATGATTGTTTCAATGCGTTTATTATCAGTGCTTTGAGTGTAGGCAATTTTGTCAGACTTAGAAATAATGTGTTTTGAGTTTATACTGTCAATTTCGGAGTGTTTTTCAAAGATCTCAATGTTTTTAGTGATTGTTAAGTATAGCAAAATTGGAATTGCAACCACAAAAACTACAGATGCTATGGTCTTAATTAATGAAATTTTATTTGTGTTTGGATATTTAGGTTCAATTGCAGGGGAGTTTGTTTGCACATATTGCATTATAGAGTTTTCCAAAGAATTAAAATAATTTTCGGGAACAATGAAAGGATTTGACTTCTTTATAGAACGAAGTGTAGGTGGTGTATCTGTTTGTAAAAATATATCACTCAGCTTTCTAAAAAAATTCATTCAAATAAAGTTTTGGATTAGACATAAAACAATTCGTAAGGTTTAACTTCTTTTTAAATATGCTTCAACTTTTTTTGCAGCAATATGGTAAGTTGCTTTTAGTGTGCTAAGGTTCATATTAGTAATTTTGGCTATTTCTTTATAGCTTAAGTCATTCTCATAACGCATTAAAAACACCATGCGTTGTTGTTTAGGTAGTGTGGCAATAGCTTGTTGGAGTTTTTTCTCAATTTCGTTAGGTTTGTAATAAACATCAGCTTCTAACGCTTTTATTTGTATGTAATAGTTTTCGTCGTCTATACTATTTATATACTTTGCTTTTGATTGGTTGATAAATGATATTGTTTCATTATATGCAATACGAAAAATCCATGTATATAGTTTAGATTCTTGTCGAAAATTATGAAGATTTTCCCATATTTTTATAAATACATTTTGCAACACATCATTTGTATCTTCATGGTGTAAAAGTATTTTTCTGATGTGCCAATATATCGGTTTGCTGTATTTTTTAACAAGCAATGTGAATCCTTTTTCTTTTGTTTCGAGATTGTTAAATAGATTTAAAATCTCTTTATCTCCAATTTGCATTGCTTTTACATTGTAATAATCTTGTGCATTTGAAAAACAAATCAAAAGTTGTTCAATTTAACCAAGTGATTTATGTATTTATCTGATAATCAACTAAATAAATATCACGAACAACTTTATTCAAAACTACGAAATTATTTTCTATTTATTGCTTTTTCCGCTTTTTCACAGATGGCTTCATCTGTTAGTCCGTATTTTTCCATTAATTGAGTTGGGGTACCACTTTCTCCAAAAACATCATTCACGGCTACCATTTCGATAGGGCTAGGGTAGTTCATTCCAAGAGTTTGTGCAATACTATCTCCTAATCCGCCATTCATCATGTGTTCTTCGGCTACAACAGCACATTTTGTTTTTTTAACAGATTTTATAACTGCATTATAGTCAAGTGGTTTAATGGTGTGAATGTTGATGACTTCGGCATAAATTCCTTTTTCGGCTAACATTTCAGATGCTTTAATTGCTTCCCAAACTAAGTGTCCAGTTGCAAATATTGTAACATCTGCTCCTTCTTTAAGTAGAAGAGCTTTTCCAATAACAAATTCGTCATTAATGTTAGTGAAATTTGCAACTTTTGGTCTCCCGAAACGCAAATATACAGGTCCTTGGTGTTTATATATAGCTTTTGTTGCCAATATGGTTTGATTGTAATCGCAAGGATTAATTACAGTCATATTGGGTAACATTTTCATTAGTCCAATATCTTCAAGTATTTGATGTGTTGCTCCGTCTTCTCCAAGTGTTAGACCGGCATGAGAAGCACAAATTTTAACATTTTTGTTTGAATATGCGATTGACTGTCTGATTTGGTCGTAAACTCTTCCAGTTGAGAAGTTTGCAAATGTTCCCGTAAATGGAACTTTATCGGCAGTGGCAAGTCCGGCAGCCAATCCAATCATGTTTGCTTCTGCAATCCCAACTTGGATGAATCGGTCGGGAAATTCTTTAGCAAAAGCATCCATTTTTAGTGAGCCGGTTAGGTCGGCACATAAGGCAACTACATCATTATATTGTTGTCCCAATTCCAAAAGTGCGAGTCCAAATCCGGAACGAGTATCTTTGAAATCTTTTATATCTTTTGTGTTCATTGTGTTTAGTATTAAATGTCCGATTTGATTTTTTAATAATCGCCTAATGTTTCTTCTAACTGTGAAAGAGCTTTTTCTGCTTCGGTATCATTCGGAGCAATTCCGTGCCAAGTGTGCGTTCCTGTCATAAAATCAACTCCAAATCCCATATCTGTATGCATGATTATCAAAATAGCTTGTTGTTTTCCTAACATTTGCTTAGCTTCAGCAAAAGCAGACAGGATTTCTTGCATGTCGTTTCCATTTGCATCAATCACTTTCCAGCCAAAAGACTCCCATTTTTGTCGAATATTGCCTAATGGCATAACTTGCTCAGTAGAACCATCTATTTGTTGACCATTGTAGTCAATTACAGCGATAATATTATCTACTTTTTTGCTTCCTCCAAAGATTGCAGCTTCCCATATTTGTCCTTCTTGAATTTCTCCGTCTCCCATTAAAACATAGACAGTTGAATTGTCATTATCCATTTTTTTTGCTATTGCATGCCCGAGAGCTACAGATAGTCCTTGTCCTAAACTTCCCGATGCAATTCTAATACCAGGCAATTTATCTATACTAGTTGGATGCCCTTGAAGTCGGGTGTTGAGTTTTCTAAATGTGCTTAGTTCGGAAATAGGAAAATAACCCTTTCGTGCCAGCACACTATACCATGCCGGAGAAATATGTCCGTTTGAAAGATAAAACACATCTTCATTTTTCGCATTCATATTAAATGGCTCTACTGAAATGTTCATCACTTCAAAGTATAATGCTGTTAAAATGTCCGTAGCACCAAGCGAACCACCCGGATGACCCGAAGATGCTCCATGAACCATACGAATAATATCCCTTCTGACTTGAGAAGCAATTTGCTCTAATTTATTCATAAATATAGTTTGAAAATATTTTGTCAAAAGTACAAAATCAAAATTATATCAGTCGAAAATTATATATACATTTGTTAGAAAATAAATTCAATTTTGCTTTGATTTGTAAATGAGCAATGACAATTTGAAAGGCAAAATATCTTGAAGTGGAAAGTATAAAGTGAAAAAATCTAAACTTTTTATTAATTTTTTTTTAATTATTGAATTTGTTTTTGGTATAGATTTTGTAATTTTGCATGATAAATCATTTTTTAGATGAAAAGATATTTAGTTTACATTATTGCATATCTATTGTGTTTTAATGCTTATAGTCAGCAACAACAATTAAATGCACCTGAGATAACATTTGAAAAATATGCACATGATTTTGGGCATGTATATAAAGATGGCAAAACCGAATATAGTTTTGTTTTTAAAAATACGGGAAAAGAACCATTAATATTGAGCAATGTTAAGTCGTCTTGTGGCTGTACAGTTACAAATTGGCCTAAAAATCCAATTTTACCTGGAGAATCAGCTTCAGTAGATGTAAAATATAATTCTAGTATTTTGGGAGTAATAAACAAACAGCTTACAGTTTTATCTAATGCAAATAATTCTCCAACTTCTTTGCGTATTGCTGGAAAAATTATTCCGCAACCTGAAGAAATTCTTCCTATGCAACTACAACAATCGCAACCAATTCCTCGAAATAATTAACTATAAATTTTTAAATTATGAAAAAAATAATTTTTGTATTTAGTATTTTAGTAGCAATGACTACAATGAGTTTTGCACAATCTGTAATAACTGAAACAGAAACAGGTCCGGTTATTTCATTTGAAAAAACTGTTTTTGACTATGGTTCTATAAAAAAAGAAGCAGATGGGAAATGTCAATTTGTATTCACTAATACAGGTAAAGAACCATTAATTTTGTCAAGACCTCGTTCAAATTGTGGTTGTACCGTTCCTACTTGGCCTCAAGAACCAATTATGCCCGGACAATCTGATACTATTGTTGTTACATACGATACTAGAAGGGTAGGACCTATAAATAAACAAGTTACTATAATGTCTAATGCTGCTAATTCGCCAGTTGTCCTTAGAATTACTGGTTCAGTATCTGAATAGTTTTAGTGCTTTTTATATATTTACGCAAAAACCATTAGTAATATTAGTATTACTGATGGTTTTTTAGTTTGTTAAATAAATTCATATACTTATTTTAAAAAGCGAAAATACTATAGAAAAAAAACACTATTTTTGCATAATGAAACAATTCGTTAATTTTTATAACAATTAAATTTTATATCTATGAACAATGCACTTTTTAATTTCGAGCTTCCAAGTAATGAACCTATTTATTCATATCTTGAGAATTCGCCCGAACGAATTTTACTTGAAAAAGAATTAGACAAACAGTTTAATGAAGTTGTTGATATTCCTTTGATTATCAATGGAAAAGAAATTAGAACAGGAATCACTGAAGATGTTGTTATGCCATGTGATCATGGACATGTTCTTGCTCGCTTCCACAAAGCAACTCCTAAAGAAGTACAAATGGCTATTGATGCTGCACTTGAAGCAAAAAAGAAATGGTTAGATTTACCATGGACTGAACGCTCAATGGTATTATTAAAAGCAGCTGATTTGATTGCTAAAAAATACAGATATGTTATTAGTGCTTCTACTATGTTGGGGCAGGCTAAGAATTGCTATCAATCTGAAATTGACTCTATTTGTGAAACAGTTGATTTTATGAGATTTAACTCATATTTCGTTTCTAAAATATACAATGACCAACCTATTCATGATTATACAAATATCAATAGAATGGAATATCGTCCACTTGAGGGTTTTGTATATACTATTTCTCCTTTTAATTTTACTGCTATTGCTGCCAACTTAAATGCTTCAGTTGTGGTTATGGGCAATACAACAGTATGGAAACCAGCAACAACTTCAATGTTGTCAAGCTATTATTTGATGAAAGTATTTATGGAAGCTGGTTTGCCTGATGGCGTTATTAATATGGTTCCAGGTTCTGGTTCTGTTATTAGCGAAGTTGTTCTTAATCATAAAGATTTAGCAGGAATTCATTTTACTGGATCAAATAATACTTTTGACTTTTTATGGACAGAAACTGCTAAAAATTTAAAAAAATATAAATCATATCCAAAATTAGTTGGTGAAACTGGCGGGAAAGACTTTATTTTTGCACATCCATCTGCCGATCCTCTCGAAGTTTCTACTGCACTTTTTGCCGGAGCATTTGAGTTTCAAGGACAAAAATGTTCAGCATGTTCTCGTGCATATATCCCAAAATCAATGTGGGGAAAAGTGAAAGAAAACCTTATAGCTTTTAGAAGTAAAGTTACTATGGGTGATTCTAAAGACTTAAACAATTTTATTACTGCTGTCATTGATGAAAAATCATTTGATAATATAATGAGTTACATTAAGTATGTTAAAGAAGCTAATGATGCTGAAATTATATTCGGAGGCGAAGGAGATAAGTCAAAAGGATATTTTGTTGAACCGACAGTTGTTTTAACTACAAATCCAAAATTTAAAACTATACAAGAAGAAATTTTTGGACCAGTTTTAACTGTTTATGTATATGAAGACGATAAATTTAAAGAAACACTTGAGCTTTGCGATGAAACATCTCCTTATGGTTTGACAGGTTCAATATTCTCAAAAGAACGCTACGGACTTGTTGAGGCATACAATACACTTCGTTATAGTGCAGGCAATTTTTATTATAATGATAAGTGTACAGGAGCAATGGTAGGAAAACAGCCATTTGGTGGCTCAAGAAGGTCAGGAACAAATGATAAAGCTGGAAGTATGTATAACTTATTGCGTTGGGTTAGCCCCAGAACAATAAAAGAAACTTTAGTGCCTCCAACTGACATACTTTATTCTTACATGAAAAAATAAATCTAAGTTTTTCATAAGCACAAATTAGGGGACATTAATTGTCCCCTTTTTTAATTTTTGAAAAAACTATAAAATATTACAAATAACGAATAAAATTTAGTGAAAACAAAAACAAAAATAAAGCTGTTTTACAAGTTGTTACGAATATTTGTATAAAATTCTATTTATAGAAACTAAAAAATGTATATCTTTGAAAACAATAAAAAAAATAAAAATTATAGTGATATGAGTAAAAATAAACAAACTGATAATGCTGAAAATAAGGCGAAATTGCAAGCATTGCAAACAACACTTGAGAAATTGGATAAAACATACGGAAAAGGTGCAGTTATGAGACTTGGAGATAATCCAGTTGAAAGGCCGGAGGTAGTTTCTACAGGTTCAATTTCTATTGATTATGCTTTAGGAATTGGCGGATTGCCACGCGGTCGAATTGTTGAAATATACGGACCTGAGGCTAGCGGAAAAACTACGCTTGCGATACATGTTATTGCAGAAGCTCAGAAAAAAGGCGGTCTTGCCGCTTTCATAGATGCCGAACATGCTTTTGACCAATTTTATGCTAAAAATCTTGGCGTTGATGTTGAAAACTTATTGATTTCACAGCCAGATAATGGAGAACAAGGCTTAGAAATAGCCGAAAACCTTATTCGCTCCGGTGCTTTAGATGTTATTGTTATAGATTCTGTTGCAGCTTTGACCCCGAAAAGTGAAATTGAAGGCGAAATGGGTGATTCAAAAATGGGATTACAAGCAAGATTAATGTCGCAAGCATTGAGAAAATTAACTGCAACTATTAGTAAAACTAAATGTATTTGCATTTTTATCAATCAATTGCGTGATAAAATAGGAGTTGTATTTGGTAATCCTGAAACTACAACAGGTGGGAATGCTCTCAAATTTTATTCATCTGTTAGAATTGACATCAGAAGAATAAGTCAAATCAAAGATGGAGATAATATTGTTGGAAATAGAACAAAAGTAAAAGTGGTTAAAAATAAAGTAGCTCCTCCATTTCGAACTGCCGAACTTGATATTATTTATGGCGAAGGCTTTTCAAAAATTGGAGAAATTATTGACCTCGGCGTAGATATGAACATTATTAAGAAAAGTGGTTCGTGGTTTAGCTATGGAGACACTAAGTTAGGACAAGGTCGTGAAGCAGTTAAGTCTTTACTTCAAGATAATCCCGAACTGAGTTTAGAACTTGAAAATTCAATTATTGAAAGACTTAATTCGTAAAACTAAACATTAATGAAGTGTAAATTATTTGGGCTTTTTGCCTTAATTATTTTTAGTGTTTTTTTGTTAGTAAATTGTAGGCAGACTACTCAACAAGATTCTGAACATGGCATTGTTGAAGAAAGTCTGATTTCTTCGCTTTCTGAGCAGATTAAAAAAAATCCTCAATCAGATGATTTGTATCATCAGCGTGCTTTGGCACATATAGCTGAAAACATGTTTTACGAAGCACTGAGTGATGTCAATATGGCTTTGCAATTATCTCCTCAAAACACAGTTTATACTATCACATTGGGAGATATTTATTTTGCTATGGGTAATGTTGATAATTGCCGCAAAGCTCTTATTACTGCATCAGATAATGATCCTGCTAATGTTGAACCAATTCTTAAACTTGCTGAATTAGATTTGATTCTCAAAGACTATGATAAAATGAATATGTACTTACAAAAAGTATGGTCAATTGAGAAACACAATGCTCAAGCTTTTTTTATGCAAGCAATTGCTTTCAAAGAGCAAAAAGATACTAATAAAGCAATGAAATCTTTGATTTTGGCAACAACATATAATCCCGAGCATTACGACGCTTTTGTGCAAGCTGGGTTAATTTCTTCAAGTCAGAAAAATCCTATTGCAGAAGAGTTTTTGCAAACAGCAATTAATATTTCACCACATTTAATTGAAGCAAGATATGCCCTTGCAATGTATTATCAAGACAATGATTTTGCTGATAAGGCATTGCAACAATATAATATCATTTTGAGTATTGACACAAATTATGTTCAAGCATATTATAATATTGGTTATATTCAATTAGTTGAAAATAATAACTTCAAACAAGCTGCAGAGTATTTTAATACAGCAATACTTTTAAACCCAAATTATACTGAAGCATATTACAATAGGGGATATTGCTATGAATTGTTAGGAGAAGTTGATAATGCAAGAAAAGATTATCAAACAGCATTGCAATTGCACAATAATTATAGAAAGGCTATTGATGGTTTAAATAGATTGGATAGATTGATTATTTTGAATTAGCTGAACACATTTTGTGTAAAAAAACATTAGTTTTTTAAAAACAATTTGAACTTTAAAATATATGAAGAAATTAACATTAATTTTAGGAATTGTAGTTTTATTGAGTGCATGTAAACAAGAAATGAAAGAAGGAAACATTATTCAAAAACAAACTCATACATCTGAAAATGGTCTTATGCACGACCAATCTTTGTGGTATTTTGGTAGAATATCGGATATTAAAATTTCACCCGATAAGTCAAAATTACTTTATGGAGTTACATATTATGATATATCTGAAAATAAAGGAAATCGCGAATTGTATATTCTTGATTTGCAAACATCTGAGACTACTCAAATAACAAAAACTGCAAAAAGTGAGCAAAATGCTGTTTGGCGACCAGATGGTGAAAAAATTGGCTTTCTGTATCCCACAGTAGATGGAAGCATGCAAATCTTCGAAATGGATATTGATGGGTCTAATAGAAAACAAATATCTTATATTGATGGAGATATTAATGGATTTAGCTATTCTCCCGATATGAAACATATTGCTTATCATGCTTTGGGAATTAATAAGCCTACTGCTAAAGATAAATATCCTGAACTTGAAAAAGCAAATGCAAGAATCATTGATGATTTAATGTATAGACATTGGGATCATTGGGTGCAAGACTATGAACATATTTTTATTTCAGAGTATAAAGATTCAAAAATTTCTACTGGCGAAGATATTATGAAAGATGAGCTATGGGAATCTCCGGTTAGACCATTTGGCGGAATTGAGCAAATAGCATGGCATCCTGATGGAAAATCTATTGTTTATACTTGTAGAAAACTTAAAGGAATTGACTATGCTTTGTCAACAAACACAGATTTGTATCAATATGATTTAGTTACAAAAAACACCATAAACCTGACTGAAGGCATGATGGGATATGATGTAAATCCTATTTTTTCTCCCGATGGAAATATGTTAGCTTGGCAAAGTATGGCAAGAAATGGATACGAAGCAGATAAGTATAGACTTTTTGTGATGGATTTAAAAACAAGGAATAAAAGGGATATAACCGAAAATTTTGATGCAAATGCAAATGATTTAACATGGAACGAAGACAGTAAATCAATTTACTTTTTATCAGAACACTTAGGTTCGGTAGAAGTATTTAATGTCAATTTAGACGAAACAACTCCAAGACAAATTACTGAAGGAACTCATGATTATGTTGGTATTCAGCTTGCTGAAAATAGCTTGATTGCGATGAAGCAAAGTATGTCTAAACCAACAGAAATATACAAAGTAAATATTGAAAATGGTGAAGATACTGAACTTTCATTTGTAAACAAAGATATACTTGATAATCTCAAAATGGGGAAAGTTGAAAAACGATGGATTACTACAACAGATAATAAAAAAATGCTTACTTGGGTAATTTATCCACCTAATTTTGACCCAGAAAAGAAGTATCCAACTCTTTTATACTGTCAAGGCGGACCTCAAAGCATGGTTAGTCAGTTTTGGTCATATCGTTGGAATTTTCAAATGATGGCTGCACATGGTTATATTATTGTCGCACCTAATCGTAGGGGCTTGCCCGGTTTTGGAATGGAATGGCTTGAACAGATTAGTGGTGATTACGGCGGTCAAAATATTAAAGATTATTTAGTTGCCATAGACGAACTTGCAAAAGAACCTTATGTTGATGAAGATAAATTAGGTGCAATTGGGGCAAGCTACGGAGGATATTCAGTATTTCATTTAGCAGGAGTTCACAATAAAAGGTTTAAAGCCTTTATTTCTCATGCAGGAATATTTAATTTTGAATCGCAATATCTTGAAACAGAAGAACTTTTTTTTCCTAATTGGGATTATGGTGGTCCTTTCTGGGATAATACAAATTCAGTAGTGAGGCGTTCTTATGCTGCTTCTCCTCATTTATTTGTAAAAAATTGGGATACTCCCATTTTAATTATACATGGAGAGTTAGATTATAGAATATCTTACACTCAGAGCATGCAAGCATTTAATGCAGCACAAATTCGTGGTATCCCATCAAAACTATTGTTGTTCCCTGATGAAAATCATTGGATATTAAAACCTCAAAATGCAATTTTGTGGCAAAAAGAATTTTTTGGGTGGCTTGATACTTATTTAAAGTAACAACAATTTATTAAAAAAAAGAGTGTAATTTTGTGGCTTTAAACCACATACCTTATTTTATTTAGTATTTATGCGAAAAACAAAACATATTTTTGTAACGGGTGGTGTTGTTTCATCTTTAGGAAAAGGGATTGTATCGGCTTCTCTTGCTAAACTATTGCAATTGAGCGGTTATAGTGTTACAATTCAAAAATTAGACCCGTATATTAATATTGACCCCGGGACATTAAATCCTTATGAACACGGAGAATGTTATGTTACGGAAGATGGAGCTGAAACTGACTTAGACCTTGGGCATTATGAACGCTTTCTTAATGTATATACTACTCAAGCACACAATGTTACAACAGGGAAAATTTATCAATCTGTTATTGAAAAAGAAAGAAGAGGAGATTTTTTAGGTGAAACAGTTCAAGTTATTCCTCATATAACTGACGAAATTAAATACAGAATCAAACTCCTATCTACTACAGGAAAATATGATATTGTTATTACTGAAATTGGTGGAACTGTGGGCGATATTGAGTCATTGCCTTATATTGAAGCTATTCGTCAAATGAGATGGGAGATGGGTAAAGATTGCTTGAGCATACATTTGACTCTTGTTCCTTTTTTGCCTACCGCAGCCGAATTAAAAACAAAACCTACTCAACATTCTGTAAAAACACTTTTAGAGCAAGGAGTTCAACCAGACATTATCGTTTGTCGTACTTGCAAATCACTTACGGAGCAAATGAGAAATAAGATTGCTTTGTTTTGTAATGTTGAACTTGATGCCGTTATTGAGTCAATTGATGCTGAAACTATATATGATGTGCCTTTGCTAATGAGAGATGAAAAGTTAGATAAAGTTGCATTAAGAAAAATGAACTTGGAGGCAAAGAAAGTATTAAAACTGAAAGAATGGGAAAAGTTTTTGTTCAAATTGAAAAATCCAAAAACAGAAGTGTCAATTTACTTAGTAGGTAAATATATAGAGTTGAAAGATGCTTATTTGTCAATAAATGAAGCATTTATCCATGCAGGGGCAGTATTGCAGATAAAAGTTAATTTAGTGAAAGTTCATTCAGAAACACTAATGCCAGATACATACGAAGATATTTTATCTGAGGCAGATGGTGTCCTTGTAGCACCAGGATTTGGAGGTAGAGGTTTTGAAGGCAAAATATTAGCTGTGAAATATGCTAGAGAAAACAATGTTCCTTTTTTTGGTATATGTTTGGGTATGCAAGCAGCTGTGATTGAGTTTGCAAGAAATGTTTTAAATATGCAAAATGCTCATACTAAGGAAGTTGATAAAAGAACGCCATATCCTGTTATTGACATCATGGATTCTCAAAAGAAAGCCGCAGGCAAAGGAGGCACAATGAGATTAGGTGCTTATCCGTGTAAACTAAGCGAAAAATCTAAGGCTAGAAAAATATACCAATGTGAAGAGATAAGCGAAAGACATAGGCATAGATACGAGTTTAATAATAAATATATAGAACAGTATGAAAAGGCTGGTATGCTTGCAACAGGTATCAATCCACAAGATGAACTTGTAGAAATAGTAGAGATAAATAGTCACCCATGGTTTATTGGGGTGCAGTTTCACCCTGAATATAAGAGTACGGTTGAAGAACCTCATGTTTTGTTCATTGACTTTGTCAAAGCAGCTAAACAATTTAAGAGCAGAAACTAATCAGTTTCTAATAGAATTTATATCTTTGCCAACTAATTTACATACATTATACTAAATAATATGTTTAAAGACAAAAATACACTTATAGGTTTTTTGCTCATTTTTGCAATTTTAATAGGTTTTAGCATTTTAAATACTCCATCTCAGGAAGAAATTGAACGGCATAAAGCCAGACAAGATTCAATTAAAATTACTCAAGCTGAAGTAATTGATAATGAGCCTTATGTGGAGCAAATAAACAATAATGCAGTTTCGGAAGCAATAACTCAATCAAATTCTGAAATTGAGGGAACAACAGTTGATGATAGATACAACAATATTCCTTTTTTATATGCCGAAAATATAGAAGCCGAGCAAGTTTACTATGTTGAGAATAATCTTTTTACAATAGGGTTTAGCAATGTAGGTGGTAAGATTAAAGAATTTAAGTTTAATGAAGATGATTTTTTAAAATGGGATAAAACAAGTTTGTATCTGATAAATAATTCATTAAATAAGTTTGGACTTACATTTTTTGCCAATAATAGACCCGTACACACATCTGATTTAAGATTTGAACCAGTTTTTTACGATACTAAAAAGCAAGATACAATCAAATCTACACAAGATAAGCCTATTAAGTTTGGAATGCGACTATTCCCTTACGCCTCAAATAATACAGATGAAAAAGATGTCCAAGAATCATGGTTAGAGTTTGTATATATTATTTATCATGATAGCTATAAGATTGATTTTCAAATAGACTTTCATAATGCTAATAGTTTTCTTTCTTCAAATACAACTTCTGTTGATTTTGAAATGGAAGCTAATTTGTTTAGTCAAGAAAAAAACACATCAACTGAAAAAATGGTTTCTACCGTTTACTATAGGTTTTTGAATGATGATGTAAAATATTTATCAGAAAAGAAAAATGCAAAAGAGGCACTTAGAACCAAAGTTCAATGGGTGTCATTTAAACAGCAGTTCTTTTCGTTTACTCTTATTTCTGACTTAGGCTTTCAATCTGCTGATGTTGAGGTGTTTAATGATGAGTATATTCGAGATGAAGATTATCTCCGAACAATGAAGTCGGTTATGACTCTTCCGATTGAAAAATTTGACCAAACTATTCCGTTGTCTTTGTATGTAGGTCCAAACAAGTATAAAACGATGAGGAGCTATGATTTGGAACTTGAAAAACAAATACCTTTGGGTTGGAGTTTTTTCCTTTTGGCTTGGATTAATAGATATGCTGTAATTCCTGTATTTAACTTTTTAGAAAGTTTTAATTTAAGTTATGGTATAATTATACTGATTTTAACAATACTATTAAAAATTGTACTTCTCCCGATTGCATATAAAACTTATATTTCTTCAGCAAGAATGAAGGTTTTAAAACCTGAAATTGACATAATCAATAAAAAATTTCCTAAAAAGGAAGATGCAATGAAGAAACAGCAAGCAACAATGGACTTGTATAAAAAGGCAGGAGTGAGTCCTATGTCGGGATGTTTGCCAATGCTGTTGCAATTTCCGATTCTGATTGCTATGTTTAGATTCTTTCCTGCTTCTATTGAGTTGAGGCAAAAATCTTTTTTATGGGCAAGCGATTTATCAACTTATGACTCAATTTTAGATTTACCTTTCACAATTCCATTCTACGGAGATCACGTTAGTTTATTCACTTTATTGATGACTGTATCTACAATAATTTATACAAGAATGAATTCACAAAATATGGCTTCGTCAAATCAAATGCCGGGTATGAAAATGATGATGTATATGATGCCTATTATGTTTTTAGGTTTTTTTAATAGCTATTCTTCAGCACTAAGTTATTACTATTTCTTAGCAAACATTATAACTTTTGGACAAATGTGGCTATTTAGGCAAATAATTAATGACCAAAAGATTTTAGATAAGATTCAGGAAAATAAAACAAAAAAGACTAAGAAGTCTGGTTTTCAAAAAAGACTTGAAGAAATGTCTAGACAGCAACAGCAACAACAAAGAAGAAAGAAATAAGAAATTAGACTAAAATAAAAAAATAAAAAAAGTCCTTTGTATTAATAATTTATTTAACTTTGCAAACTCAAAAAGTATAATAATATGTATTTAACAAGTGAAGTAAAGAAAGACTTATTTAAACAACATGGTAAATCTGAATATGATACAGGAACGCCAGAATGTCAAATTGCATTGTTTACTTATAGAATAAAGCATCTTACAAGTCACATGAAAGAAAATAAAAAAGATGTTGCAACCGAAAGAGCTTTAGTGCAATTAGTTAGTAAACGCAGAAAGTTATTAACCTATCTCAAAGATACAGATATAGAGAGATATAGAGCAATTATTGCAGAATTAAAGTTACGAAAATAAGCATAAATAACACAATACTTAAAAGGGCAATAAAAGTTGCCTTTTTTTGTTTTTACAAAAACCATAAAGAAATGTACAAATCAATAATAGAAAAATTTAATATTCAAAACGGAACTGAAATTTCAATTGAAACTGGAAAATTAGCAAAACAGGCTGATGGTTCTGTAGTAGTAAAAATAGGAGATACGATGTTGTTGGCAACTGTGGTTGCTAAAAAAGAAATAAAAGAAGATGCAGATTTTTTTCCATTGTCAGTTGACTATCAAGAAAAATATGCTGCAACAGGAAGATTCCCAGGCGGTTTTTTTAAAAGAGAGTCTAGACCGTCAGAGTATGAAATTCTTATTAGTAGGCTTATTGATAGAGCATTGAGACCTATGTTTCCTGATAATTTTTATGCTGAAACTCAGGTTTTGATTTATTTAATATCTGGAGATAAAAATACACCCCCAGATGCTTATACCGCTTTAGCAGCTTCAAGTGCAATTATGGTGTCAGATATTCCTTTTCATGGTCCAATCTCTGAAGTGAGGATTGCTCGTATAAATGGAGAGTTTATTGTAAATCCTTCTGTTCAAGAACTTGTAGATGCTGACCTCGACTTAATTGTTGCAGCTTCAAAAGATGATATTACAATGGTTGAAGGCGAAATGAAAGAGGTGTCTGAAGATGTATTGCTTGAAGCTCTTAAAATAGCTCATGAAACTATTAAAACTCAATGTGAAGCTCAAATTAGACTAGCTAAACAAGTTGAAAAGGCAAATAAAAAAAGAGAATTTAATGAACAATTACTTGATAGCAGCCTTTTTGAACAAGTAAAATCATTTTGCTATCCAAAACTTCTTGCCGTAGCAAATCAGCATATTGCCAATAAAAAGCTTAGAACTGAATTATTTGAAGCAGTTAAAGAAGAATTTTTAAGTACACTTGAAGAAGACGAAAGAGAATTGAATAAACAATTAATAGATTCATATTTTCATGACTTGCATAAAGAAGCTGTCAGAAATATGGTGATAGATACTCGGGTGAGGCTTGATGGCAGGAAGTTAGATGAAATTAGACCAATTTGGGGCGAAATTGACTATTTGCCCGCAGCTCATGGTTCTTCAATTTTTACAAGAGGAGAAACACAATCTTTGACTACAGTTACATTAGGTACTAGCCTTGATGAACAAACTATTGATGGTGCTGTTTTTGAAGGTAAAAATAATTTTATGCTACACTATAACTTTTTACCATTTTCAACTGGAGAAAACAAACCATTGAGATTAGGAAGGCGTGAAGTTGGTCATGGAAATCTTGCACAGAGAGGTTTAAAACCAGTATTGCCAAATCACGATGAAAATCCTTACACTATAAGAATTGTTTCAGATATTTTAGAATCAAACGGTTCTTCTTCAATGGCTACTGTTTGTGCAGGTTCTCTCGCTTTGATGGATGCAGGAGTTAAAATATCCAAACCTGTTAGCGGAATTGCAATGGGTTTGATTTCAGATAAAAATACAGGAAAATATGCAATATTATCCGATATTCTTGGAGATGAAGATCATCTCGGCGATATGGACTTCAAAGTAACGGGGACAAAAGACGGCATTACTGCATGTCAAATGGATATTAAGATAGAAGGTTTGTCATACCAAATATTGTCTGAAGCATTAGAACAAGCCAAGCAAGGTCGTTTGCATATCTTAAATGAAATGGAAAAAGTTATTAGCGAGCCAAGATATGACTATAAACCACATGTTCCTCGTTCGGAAAAAATGTTCATACCTAAAGAATTCATAGGAGCAGTTATTGGACCAGGAGGCAAGCACATTCAAGAACTACAAAGGCTGTCAAATTCAACTATAGTTATTGAAGAAGTTGGCGACTATGGAGTAATTGATATTTTTGCTCCGAATAAGTCTGATATTGAAATAGCTGTAAATAAAATCAAACTTATTGTTGTAGTCCCTGAAGTTGGAACTGTTTATCAAGGTAAAATTAAATCAATTGTTGCATTTGGTGCATTTGTTGAAATATTGCCAGGAAAAGAAGGTTTGCTCCATATTTCTGAAATAGATTGGAAACATATTAAAGATGTTAATGAAGTCTATAAAATTGGAGATGAGATTGAAGTAAAGTTGATAGATATTGACAAAAAAACAGGAAAACTGAAACTTTCAAGAAAAGTATTGATTAATAAGCCAACACAATGATAATTTTTTCTTTTGCAGAAAAAAACAATCAAGCTTGCGTCTGTATTTAATATAATAATAGGTATTGTTATTAATTTGATAGTCAAAAAATATAAACTTTTTTGATTTATGTGCTGTAATAATAATATATATGTCGTAAATTTGCACTTCTAATAACAATTTTGATGAACAGAAAGAGAATTGTAGCACCTTCATTATTATCGGCAAATTTCTTAAATTTAGAAAAAGAAATTGAAATGCTAAATAATAGTAAAGCAGAATGGATTCATTGCGATATTATGGATGGTCATTTTGTTCCTAATATTACATTCGGTTTTCCATTACTGAAAGCTATTAGAAAGGCTACAACCAAAATAATAGATGTTCATTTAATGATAGATAATGCAGATAGATATATTAATGCTTTTGTAGAATCTGGTGCTGATATTATTTCTGTTCATTACGAAAATAATTATCATTTACATAAAATACTTCAAAACATCAGGGAATTAGGAGCAAAAGCTGCTGTTGCACTAAATCCTCACACACCGATATGTGTTTTGCAAAATATCATAGCATCATGCGATATGGTATTGCTTATGTCGGTAAATCCGGGATTTGGTGGTCAAAAATTTATACCGCTCACTTATGAAAAAATTGCCGACTTGCGCGAATTAAAAGAAAAATACAATCCAGATTGTTTGATTCAAGTTGATGGTGGCGTTAATTCTTCCAATGCAAAGCAATTATTTGAATTAGGTGTAAATGTTTTAGTGGCTGGAAATTCTGTTTTTTTATCGAACAATCCTACCTCTGAAATTGAGAAGATTTTACACTCTTTATAATTGTATTTTATATAAAAATATTTATTTTTAGTATTTTTGAACTTTAAGTTATTTAGTAGTCAATTATTTATAAAAATAAAAAAAAACAAAAAGCATTTGGTCAATTCAAAATAACTTACTAATTTTGCAGTCCCAAAAAAAATGGAGTTAAGATATAATTTGTAAAACATAATATATGCCAACAATTCAGCAATTAATACGCAAGGGACGAAGGGATCTTGTTTTTAAAAGTAAATCACCAGCATTGGACTCATGTCCACAAAGAAGAGGTGTGTGTGTGAGAGTCTATACTACTACTCCTAAAAAGCCTAATTCAGCACTTCGTAAAGTAGCAAGAATTAGATTAACTAATGGTAAAGAAGTAAATGCTTACATTCCGGGTGAAGGGCATAATTTACAAGAACACTCAATTGTATTAATTAGAGGTGGAAGAGTAAAAGATTTACCAGGTGTTCGTTATCATATCGTACGTGGTGCATTAGATACTGCAGGAGTTGATGGACGCTCACAAGGAAGATCAAAGTATGGTACAAAAAGACCAAAAGCAAAGAAATAGTACAGATAAATAATATTTTAGATTATATATGAGAAAATCAAAACCAAAAAAGAGAATAATACTTCCAGATCCTAAGTTTCATGATACTTTGGTTACAAAGTTTGTGAATAACTTAATGTTTGAGGGAAAAAAATCAATTGCTTTTGATGCTTTTTACAACGCAGTTGAGATAGTTACAAATAAATCCAATGAAGATGGTCTTGAAGTTTTTAAGAAAGCATTACATAATGTAACTCCACAAGTTGAGGTTAGAAGCAGAAGAATAGGTGGCGCTACTTTTCAAATACCTTCTGAAATTCGTCCAGATAGAAAAGAAAGTATTGGTATGAAAAATCTCATAAAATTTGCAAGAAAAAGAAATGAAAAAGGAATGCAAAATAAACTTGCAAATGAAATTTTAGCTGCTTATCGTGAAGAAGGTTCTGCTTTTAAAAGAAAAGAAGATATTCATAGAATGGCAGAAGCAAATAAAGCATTTTCTCACTTTAGATTTTAAAAATAACATTATATACGCTCAGTGAATAACATTAGAAACATAGGTATTATGGCTCATATTGACGCAGGTAAGACTACAACTACCGAGCGTATGTTATATTATGCTGGCGTTAATTATAATATAGGTGAAGTTCATGATGGAACAGCTACGATGGATTGGATGCCACAAGAACAAGAAAGAGGCATAACTATTACATCAGCCGCAACAACAATATATTGGGAATTACACAATAAAAAATTTCAAATTAATATAATTGATACCCCTGGACATGTTGATTTTACTGTTGAAGTTGAGCGTTCATTAAGAGTACTTGACAGTGCGATAGCCCTTTTTTGTGGCGTAGGAGGTGTTGAGGCTCAGTCAGAAACAATATGGAGACAAGCCGAAAAATATAAAATTCCCCGCATTTGTTATATCAACAAATTAGACAGAAGCGGGGCAGACTTTTTTAATGTTCTTAAGCAAATAAAAGAAAAATTAGGTTCAAACCCTATTCCTATGCAAATTCCTATTGGAGAGGAAGATAAATTTAAAGGGGTAGTTGACTTAGTGAAAAATAAAGCATTTGTATGGAATGATGATTCTTATGGAAAGAATTATTTTGAAGTTCCAATTCCAGAAGATATTAAAGGTGTTGTTAGTGAATACAGAAATAAATTAATTGAAGGTGCTGTAGAAGAATCAGATGAGTTATTAAATAAATATATTCAAAATCCTGATTCGGTTACTGACCAAGAAATTATCGAACAAGTTAGAAAAGCAACTATAGAAAATAGGATAACTCCTGTTTTTTGTGGTTCATCATTCAAGAATAAAGGCGTTCAATTGTTGCTTGATGCAGTTGTTGAGTATTTGCCTTCACCAGATGATACCGGATATATAGACGGTATTAATGTTAAATCAGGCGAAAAAGTGCAAGTGAAATTTGAGAGTACTGCAAGTTTATCTGCATTAGTATTCAAAATTTCAAATGATTCTTATCTTGGTAGAGTGTCTTTTGCTAGAATTTACTCAGGAACACTAAAATCAGGAGAATCAATTTATAACGCTGCTACAGAAAAAAAAGAAAGAGTTTCAAAAATATTTCGTATGCATGCAAATCGTCAAACAGTTATTGATGAAGCACATGCTGGAGATATTGTTGCATTAGCTGGTTTGAAAAATACAACAACAGGACATACGCTTTGTGATGAGAGAAATCCTATTTTGTTAGAATCTATCAAATTCCCAGAACCTGTTCTTGGAATAGCAATTGAGCCTAAAACACAAAATGATGTTGAAAAATTAAATGTTGCTTTAAGAAAGTTGATGGAAGAAGACCCAACATTCCAAGTGAAGATTGACAATGAACTTGGTCAAACAATTATAAATGGAATGGGTGAACTTCATCTTGATGTTATTGTGGATAGACTTAAAAGAGAGTATCAAATTGATTCAAATATAGGTAAACCACAAGTTGCATACAAAGAAACTATTAGAACAAAGATAGACTATAGAGAAATATATAAAAAGCAAACAGGTGGAAAAGGAAAGTTTGCAGATATTGAATTGACTATTGAACCATTAAATAATTTCGCTAATAAGTTAGAATTTATTTGGAATATTTCAGAAAATGTTATACCAAAACGATTTGCAAGTGCAGTAGAAAGAGGTATTTTTAACAGTATGAGTAATGGAACATTAGGAGGTTTTCCTATGGTTGGAGTTAAAGTGAGTGTGAACGATGGTTCATTCCACAATGTTGATTCAGATGAATTATCTTTTGAGATTTGTGGAAGTATTGCTTTTAGAGAAGCTTGTAAAAAAGCAAATGCCGTATTATTAGAGCCAATTATGAAACTTCAAATAACTACCCCTGATGAATATGTCGGAGATATAACTTCAGATATCAACAGGAGAAGAGGTGAAATAATAGGTATAGATGGTCATTTACACTTACAAATTATTAATGGATTAGTACCTTTGGCTACTATGTTTGGATACATAACCGATTTGCGTTCAATGTCTTCTGGTCGTGCTTCATCAACTATGGAGTTTTCGCACTATCAGGTTTGTCCGAATGAAATGGCTAAAGAAGTAATTTTCAAAATAAAAGGAATTTTAATTTAATAAATATAAAATTGTAATCAAGTGAGACAAAAGATTAGAATTAAACTTAAATCATACGATCATAATTTAGTTGACAAATCAACTGAAAAAATCGTTAAAGCTGTAAAAGTAAGCGGAGCTGTTGTTAATGGACCAATCCCTTTGCCAACAAATAAAAAAATATTTACAGTTAACCGCTCAACTTTTGTGAATAAAAAATCTCGTGAACAGTTTCAATTATGCGCACATAAGCGTTTACTTGATATTTATAGCACTAACAGTAAAACTATTGATGCATTGATGAAACTTGATTTGCCAAGCGGAGTTGATGTTGAAATTAAAATATAAGTAATTAAACAAAATAAATATTAAACATGTCAGGTTTACTCGGGAAGAAAATAGGTATGACTAGCATATATGATGCCTCTGGCAAGAAAGTGCCATGCACAGTTATAGAAGCTGGTCCTTGTGTAGTAACACAAATTAAAACAAAAGCAGTAGATGGATACGATGCTATTCAACTTGCTTTTGATGACAAAAAAGAAAAAAATACAACAAATGCATTAGCAGTTCATTTCAAAAAAGCTGGAACAACTCCAAAAAGAATAGTTCGTGAATTTTCTCGTTTTGAAGTGGGCAATAGAAAGCAATTTGGAGAAATCATTGGTGTTGATATATTTGTTGAAGGAGAATATATTGATGTACAAGGATATTCAAAAGGTAAAGGATATCAAGGTCCTGTAAAACGCTACGGGTTTAGAGGTTCTGAGCGTTCACACGGTCAAAGTAGTCAATTGCGAGCTAGAGGTTCATTAGGCGCTAGTTCAACTCCTAGTCGTGTATTTAAAGGAATGAGAATGGCTGGACAGATGGGAAATAAAAAAGTTAAGGTTATTAATCTTCAGATAATGAAGATTTTTCCAGACAAGAATATTATTGTAGTGAAAGGATCAGTCCCTGGTCCAAAAGGTTCATATTTAAAATTAGAAAGATGGAGTTAAAAGTATATAATACAGAAGGAAAGCAGACAGAACAAACTGCTAATTTACATCCTGAAATATTTGGTATCGAACCAAATGATCATGCAATTTATTTAGATGTGAAGCTATATCTTGCTAATCAAAGACAAGGTACTGCTAAAACAAAAGAAAGAAGTGAATTGTCAGGAAGTACAAGAAAACTATTTAGACAAAAGGGTACTGGTGGTGCAAGACGAGGCGATATTAAATCTCCATTGCTTCGTGGTGGTGCTAGAGTATTTGGACCAAGGTCAAGAGATTATAGTTTTAAATTGAATAAAAAAGTTAGACAATTGGCTAGAAAAAGTGCTTTAACATATAAAGCTCAAAATGATGCGATTACAGTGATAGATAAGCTTGAAATGAGTAATCCAAAAACCAAACAATTTGTAAATATTATTAACTCTTTTAATTATTCAGATAAAAAAATTCTTCTTGTGTTAGATGAATCGAATAAAAATGTATATTTGTCAACTCGAAATTTGAAAAATATAAAACTAGTAAGTAGTTTGCAATTAAATACTTATGAAGTTATGTGGGCAAATAAAATTATGATTACACTTGACTCATTGAAGCAAATTGAAGAAAATTATATAAAGTAAGGAAGCATTATCATGAAAGATATTATAATTAAACCTCTAATCACTGAAAAGATGACTACCATATCAGAAAAATTTAACAATAGATATGGATTTGTTGTCAAGAAAAATGCTACTAAAATGCAAGTGAAACAAGCAGTTGAAGAATTGTATGATATTGAAATTATTGATATTAATACAATGATTTATGCTGGAAAAAGAAAAATGAGAGGAACAAAACGCGGTTATATCGAAGGTAAAACAAAGGCTTTTAAAAAAGCAATTGTAACTCTTAAAGAAGGACAAATAATTGATTTTTATAATAATTTATAGTATATAAAAATGGCATTAAAAAAATATAAACCTGTAACGCCGGGGCAAAGATTTAAAGTTATTAGTTCATTTGATGAACTTACAACCGATAAACCCTTAAAAAGCTTAGCTTTTGGAAAAAGACGTTCTAGCGGAAGAAACAGTTCTGGAAAAATGACTATTAGAAATATTGGTGGTGGTCATAAGCAAAAATTTAGAATCATTGATTTTAAAAGAGATAAAGACCAAATACCAGCTATAGTAAAAACTATTGAGTATGATCCAAATAGATCTGCTAGAATTGCTTTATTAAATTATGCAGATGGCGAAAAGCGTTACATTATTGCTCCAGCAGGACTTAAGGTTGGACAAAAACTTTTAAGTGGTAAAGGTTCTCCTGAAGAAATTGGAAATACAATGTTCTTGAGTGATATTTCTTTCGGAACTATTGTTCATAATATTGAATTAAGACCAGGACAAGGAGCTAAATTAGCTAGAAGTGCAGGTTCTTATGCTCAATTAATGTCTCGTGATGGAAAATATGCTATATTGAGAATGCCTTCAGGAGAGACTAGAATGATTTTACAAGCATGTAAAGCTACTGTAGGTAGCGTTTCTAATTCTGACCATAGTCTTGAAGTTTCAGGTAAAGCAGGAAGGTCAAGATGGTTAGGCAAGCGTCCTAGAACAAGAGGTGTTGCTATGAACCCAGTTGATCACCCAATGGGTGGCGGTGAAGGCAAAGCTTCAGGAGGACATCCGAGATCTAGAAGTGGTAAACCAGCTAAGGGATACAGAACTAGAAAAAACAAATTGACAGATAAATTTATAGTTGAAAGAAGAAAAAAATAAAATAATATATTATGGCTCGTTCATTAAAAAAAGGACCTTATGTTCATTATAAACTTGAAAAAAGGATTGATGAGTTAAATCAAACCAACAAGAAAAC
>CAZKDV010000015.1:0-33328 GCA_964551645.1 uncultured Bacteroidales bacterium
GCTTCACCAAGAAAATCTTTTATTTTTTACCCAGATAGGGAACATGATTTTTTTGATCTTTATAAAAACTTTAGTCATTTGATAGTTAATCTTTTTGACGATAATTTTCATATTTCAAATACTCCTATTTCAAATGCGTATTATTCAATGGGAGCAAAAAATGAGCAATCGTTTCAAATATTCCATATTCAACCTATTGACACTAATACAAATATTTCCTTAAGATATACTTTATTAAGTTCTCCCGGAGTCTTTCAACACCAAAAATCTGATTTTAGTTCTTTTCATACTAATTTAAATTACATATCTCCTAAAAAAAATTATTCTACTTTATTTAGTTTGTCTTTGAATAAAGTGAAACTTAATGAAAATGGAGGATTGTTAAATACAGATGAATTCGAAAACAATGAGAATACTGACAAACAATTTATGACAACAAAATTGTTAACAGCAGAAAATCGTTTGAAAAATAACCAATTTCTTTTGCACCAAACACTTAAACTTTTTAAATTACATAATACTCCTTTATATGCTGGATATTTAGGTGGCTATTCAAATATGAAAAAAGTTTTTGAAGATGCTACTCCAGACTCAATGTATTATTCAAAATTTAATATAAATGAAAAAAATCTTTATGATAGTTTGTTTACTCAATTAATCTCAAATATTATTTATTTTTCAAATTATACTAATTATGCTGAGACAGACAACAAAATAAAAGTACAACTTGGATTAAAGCATGAGTATATTAAGAGTCAATTTTGCGATATTAAGCATAATAGTAATGATTTAGAAGTATTTGCAAGTCTTGTGTATGAGATTGATTCTTTATGGGAAATAAGTAGTGATTTAGCCTATAAATTTTATGAAGACTCTGAAATTGATATTAGCATTAATGTAACAAAACTGTTTGATAATGATTATGTGAAGTCATTATCTTTTATAACAGAGTTTTTTAATCAAGATCCTCATTTCTATTATTATAATTATAAATCTAATTATCATATATGGCATAATGAATTTAATATCGAAAAAGTATTTACGATAAATGGAGGGTTATCAACTAAGTTTGGAGATATTTATTTAGGGGGATACAAAATCAATAATTATGCTTATTATAGCAATACTATTACACCTGCTCAATATGATGGAAATCTTAATGTTTTAAGCACTTCATACACTTTTAAGAAAGATATTAATAATTTGTTTGTTAATCTAAATGTAGGCTTACAATTAGTTGATAAAAAAGATATTTTGCATTTGCCAAAGTATTATGGTCAGTTGCAAACAGCTTATAGATTCCCTATGTTTAAGAACGCAATGGATATGTGTGTAGGAATTGAAACATTTTGGTTTTCTAAGTATTATGCAGATATTTGGTCTCCTATTATATTACAATTTCATAATCAAAAGGAAACACAGATAGGTAATTATATATATCCAAATATCTTTGTTGCAGTAAATATTCAGAAAGCAAGATTATTTGTAATGTTAGAAAATATTACAGAAGGGCTTACAAAAAATAACTTTTATGCTATGCCAAGTTATCCTCGAAGCGGAAGAGTAGTTAGGTGGGGCGTTTCGTGGACTTTTATTAATTAAAAAAATATTTGTTATGGGATTAAAATGTGGTATCATCGGAATGACAAACTCAGGAAAAACAACTTTGTTTAACTGTATGAGTAGCTTCAAGGGTGAAATAAGTAATTATGCTTTTAGCAATCAAAAGTCAAATATTGGTGTCGCGACTGTTCCAGATGAAAGATTAGAAAAATTACATGAATTGGTGAGAGCAGAACAATTAGTTTTTGCAACTATTGACTTGATTGATATTCCGGGCTTGGTTAAAGGTTCTAGTCTAGGTGGTGGAATTGGAAATTCATTTCTTGCAGATGTGAGGTTGGCAGATGCTTTAATTCATGTTGTAAGATGTTTTGAAGATGAAAATTTACCTCATATTGAAGGTTCGGTTGACCCTATTCGAGATAAAGAAATCATTGATTTAGAGCTACAAGTTAAAGATATCGAACAGATTGAAAAAAAGATGATTAAAGTAGAAAAAGCAATGAAAGTAGGCGAAAAGTCGGCAAAACAGCTATACGAATCATTACTAAAAATGAAAAATACTTTAGAGGATTTTAAAAGTATTAGGGATATTGAGTTAGATGAAATTGATAAAGAAATTATATCAGAATTACTTTTATTAACAGCCAAACCAGTTATATATGTTTGTAATGTTGATGAAAAGTCAATTAACGCTACAAATCCAATTGTTGAAAAGTTTATAAAATCTGTTCAACACGAAAATACAAAAGTTCTTGTTATTGCTGGCTCAATTGAAGCTGATATTGCTACATTTGAAGATGCTGATGAAAGAAAAATGTTTTTACAAGATTTAGGTTTAGAAGAACCCGGAATTAATAAACTGGCAAAAGCAGCTTATGACTTATTGAACTTGATTTCGTTTTTTACCATCGGAGGAAAAGAAAATCGTGCTTGGACAATTCGCAAAGGAACTAAAGCACAAAATGCAGCAGGGGTTATACATAGCGATCTTGAAAGAGGATTTATTCGTGCTGAAGTAATTTCATATAATGACTATATTACTTACAAAACAGAACAAGCATGTAAAGAAAATGGGAAAATTCGATTAGAAGGGAAGCAATATCTGGTTCAAGATGGCGACATTATGCACATAAGGTTTAATGTGTAATTTTTATTTTTGAATTAAATGAAGCATAGCATATTAACATTTACTATTATATTGTGTTTTTCATTTAGCGTATTTACACAAATTTCTGAGTATGGATTGCCGTATTCATTTGTTAATTCAAATAAATCACATTTAGCTAATTTTATTCCAAAGTATATAATTGAAAAAATTGATATTGAATCATTTAAGAATGAAGATATATTGATGGATAACAAAGAAGTACCTTGGCGTTTTGGAGTTAATATTGATGTGTCTATTTCTAATAAAAAACATGGAATATGGGATACTTTGAGTGATGGAACAAAAATTTGGCGAATTGCTATCGTTTCAAAAGGTGCTTTAACGCTTAATTTAACTTTTAATAAATATAAATTGCCAAAGGGTGCTAAGTTATTTATTTATAGCGCTGATAAAACTGATATTATAGGAGCATTTACGCATAAGAATAATCAAGTTGATGAGTTTTTTGCAACAACATTAATTAGCGGAGACGAAATAATTATAGAATATTCTGAACCATCGGAAGTTGAGTTTGAAGGAGAACTTGAAATTAATACAGTAACTCATGCTTATAGAGGCATTTCTCAATATTTTAAGTCATTTGCTAGTTCTGAAAATTGTAATATTAATGTTGCTTGTCCGCAATCTCTTGGATATGATGACCAAATTAGAAGTGTTTGCATGCTTGTAACTGGAGGAAATGGCTTTTGCACAGGCGTTTTGCTCAATAACACTATGCAAGATGAAGTTCCTTATGTTTTGACAGCTAATCATTGTTATTCAAATCCTTCTACTTTGGTATATTGGTTTAATTGGGAAAGTGAGTTTTGTGAAAATCCTTTGCAAAAACCTTCTTATGATGCAATGAGTGGTTCAGTACTTCGTGCTAAATGGAGCGAAACAGACTTTTGTTTGTTTGAGTTGCTTCAAATTCCACCATCGGATTATAATGTGTTTTATGCCGGATGGAACAGAACAGATGAGTTATCTTTAACAGAAAAAGTTGTCGGAATACATCATCCTTCCGGAGATATTAAAAAAATAAGTTGGGCAAATGAAGGTGTTTTAGCTACTTCGTATTTGCAAAATCAAGAACATGGAGATAGTAGTTATTGGAGAATTGCAAAATGGAGTGATGGCACAACAACTGAATCAGGTTCATCGGGTTCGCCTTTGTTTGACATAAATAAGAGAGTAATTGGACAGTTGCGAGGTGGTTATTCATCGTGCAATAATGTTAGTTCCGACTGGTATGGAAGATTTACAAGTTCGTGGGATGGAAATAATACACCTGAAACAAGTTTGAAAGACTGGCTCGATCCTAATGATAAAGATTTAGCTTTTATTGATGGATTTGACCCGAAATGGAACTATGACTATGATTTACAGTTATTGCATATACTAATGCCGAAAAATGCCTATTGCACTTCTGAAGCAACAGAAATTATTTTGGTTATGAAAAATATTGGCAAAGAAGAAGTAACAAGTGCCAAACTATCGTATGTTTTGAATGATAAAGAAAAATCATTGAATTGGAGTGGAAGTCTAAATAAAGGCGAGTCTATTGTTGTTGCTATTGATACTGTTTATTTAGATTATGGCAATCAGTATTTTTTAAAAGCTTTTGTGTCAAATCCTAATGGTTTGCTTGACCAAAATAATGATAATGATACACTTATTAAACAAATAAATGTTGCAGAAAAATTTTTACTTCCTTTATATGAAGACTTTGAAGGCTTACATTTGGTTCCTATATGTTGGGAGCAAAAATATGTAAAAGGATGGATCGATTGGAAAAAAAATAGTGGTGGTCAGTATGCTAAGCCTCAAACAGCCTATTCTGGAGCATGGAATGCTTTTCTTTATAGCACAATGAGTGATAACTTTGCAACAAAAATTATCAGTCCACCTTTAGATTTTAGCTTTGTATCTAATTCCATTTTAACTTTTGCTCATGCACAAGCAATCAAAGCAGGGAAATATAATGATAAGCTAAATGTTTATGTTAAAATGTTAAGCGATGAAGAATGGAGATTATTAGCTTCGTTTAATGAGCCTATTGAGGAGTGGGAAATACAAACAGTACAAATACCTAATGATATTACTTCTATTTGTCAAATAGCTTTTGAGGGCATTCTTGAGGGTGGCTATGGCGTGTGTATTGATAAAGTTCAAATTAGTGGGCATAATGCAAGTGTTGAAGATAAAATAAATAGTGATATGCTTTTTATATTCCCAAATCCAGCTAAAAATGAAGTTTTTATTAAAGGAAAGTTTAATGATAAAAATTATGATTTGTTGTTGAGCGAAATAAATGGGAAGTCTGTAAAAGTATTGACCAATAATAAAATTGAGAATAATGTTATCAGATTTGATGTTACAAATGTTTCATCAGGAGTTTATGTTTTGTATGTTTATTCTGATAATCAGTGTTTTGTAAAAAAACTTATAATTCAGGATTGATAAATTTAATCTTTTAAAAATTCCATTTCAAGATATTCTTTTAAAGTATCTATTGATATATTTTTTTGAAATTCGCCTTTAATTGCAATAGAAACTTCACCCGATTGTTCGGATACTACAATTGCAAAAGCATCAGTACTTTCAGCAATTCCTAATGCTGCTCTATGTCTAAGTCCTCGTCCTTCAAGCAGTTCCGAATTGTCGGATAGTGGCAAAATACACTTTGCAGCTTTAATTTTATTTCCAGATATTATCATTGCTCCATCATGTAAAGGAGTGTTTTTCCAAAATATATTTTCTATTAGCGATGATTTAATTTTTGCGTCAATTTCAACGCCAGTAGTTATTATTTCATTAAGTTGATTTTTTCTTGTTAAAATTATCAATGCTCCTATTTTGTTTTTTGAAAGTTTTGAAATTGAATCGATTAACTCATTTATGTCAAATTCTAACAAAGTAGAAATATTGATTTTCCAGAATAAAAATCGTCTTTTTGTTTTTTCAATAAAATCTTGTTGCCCAATCATAAGCAAGAATTTTCTTATTTCTTGTTGAAAAACAATTATCAAGGCAATAACTCCAACACTAATAAATTGTCCAATAATTTCACTTAACAATTTCATATCTAAGTATATAACTAACTTCCATATTAGATAAATAGTTATGATTCCAAAAAAGATATTAATTGCAACAGTACCACGAATTACTTGGTACAATTCATACAATAAATAGATAACTAACAGTAAATCAAGTATATCTATTAGTTTTAAATTTAAAAAAAACTCTTTTATCGTAAAAATAATACCTAAGTCCATCAATGAAATTTTTGCAAATTTACTATTTATTGCGGTGATTTTAGGTTTTTTTATTTGCTTGCTTTTCTTTGTCAATAATTTTATTGGCTCAAAACTTAATAGGAGTGCTAATTTTTACAATCGGAGCAAAATCATTATATCTCTGCAAAATCTCAAAAAAGGGAATAAAAATGGCTTATACGGCAATAAAATTATTAATGATTAATTGTCCATTAAACCAAGCTTTCGTTGGGTGTTAGTGTGGTTTTAGCTTGCCTATTTATATTTTTTTTGAAGCCTTGAGCAAATTGAGAGAAAAATAAAAATTTGCTCAATTCCACGAAGAAATTCGGATATTCAGCAATATTGAGTGATTTAAACTTATTGCTATGAATGTAATGGTTTGGGTATTGCCGAAGGCGGGGAATTTCCTGCCAAGCTACCCAAAAGTTGAAGCGGGTTACAAACCCTCGATACCACTGAAACCCTTACTGGCTATACCGCGTGTTGGTACCAGTAATTTTTTAAAGTTTATATCCAATCGTCAAATTTAAAGTCAGTGTTTTATCATTCACTTTACCGCCTAAATTCCCTGTTTGTGCAGGCCAATCAGCCACTTTATCAAAATTCAAGTAATAATCTGCTCGAAGTCCTATTTGTACTTTTGATAAATCATATTTAATTCCACCACCTAAAATCAATCCAATGTTATATTTTTTTAATGCATCAATTTCATTTAAACCATTGAATTCTTTACTGTAACTTGCCAAGTAATCAAATCGAGGACCAACACTGATGAATGGTAATATCTTATCCTTAATCGGATATTTTATATCCAAAATCGTATTTATTGTAATATAATCCAACTTTACCTTTTCAGTTTTTTCATCAATCGGCTCGCCTGTTTCAGTTGTAAATGTTAGAGTTCCTTTACCGCCTTTTCTTATAAATCCTAAATTACTTGAAAGATTAAAACACTTATTTTCAAGGTAATCTATACCCGCAAACACTGAATAACCTATCAAAGTCTCATTGTATGGGGCTAAATCTAAATTGCCAATTTTCCAATCAAGTTTTGACCAAGTTGTCCCTGTTTGAATTTTCACAGTTTGTCCAATAGCAAGATTTGATAGAAGTAATCCAAATACTAATAGCTTTAATTGTTTCATGATATTTATCGGTTTTTGTTATTATTGGTACCAACGGTTTGTGGCTTTGCGCCGTTTGTTAATGTTTGCCGCCGGTGATTAAATTTACGGAATTTCCTGATGTTAAAACACCGAGTACGCCGCCGCCACTACGTACCTGATCCAAACTTGTACAGGCGGCGTTTACGCAAAAGCTGTCTCTTTCCAAATGGCGCAAAACCACGGTTAGCGGTAGGCAATTTCTATTTACCCAACTCTGTGTTTAGTCTCTCCGTGTCGGGTGTTAATTTTGTCATTGCTTCATTTATACCCTGTCTCACTGCCTCTAAATACGCAACACGCTGAAGATTTATTCTATTATAATTAGTCTTGGAATAATAACCTTGATCTAACTTACTATATCCACTACCTCTGTAGGAGCCTATTAGTCTTCGCTTAGCGTCCATTATGTCAATCTGAACTTCAACAGACGCCTTAGCAGATGCAAATGGAACTCCGCAAACATTTAGTAAGGTCACTGTATACATACCTAACAAGCCCCCCCATAGACTTAGTTTTGTCTTAATAGTATTTACTTTAAGCACCAAATAACCCCTTTTTTCACCATATGGATTGGTTATTATTTCAGTTGCTTGTCTGTCAAATAGTGTCTTAACGTCTTGAGGGTTTGCGCCAATTGTTTGTCCATTAGGGTCAACGATTGCAACAAGATTGTTTTCCACATAACTCTCCATAGCAGGTAACTTGTTTGATAAGGGTTGACCAGTCGGATTTAGAAGTTTGGGATCTAATTGTTTGCATCCTAGTAAAATTACTGCTGCAACTAGAAAGATTGTCTTTTTCATGCTTTTTAGATTTTAGGTTAATTGTTCAAAAATTGCTTACCGCTAACATATAATTTACGAAACAAATATACAACATTTTTATATACAAATGTTATATTATATTTGCAAAAAAGGCACAAAATCTTATATGCTATAAATATTGATTAGTTATTGAAAAAATTTTAGCATAAAAAATACACTTATTTAGTTTTATTAAAAATAATATTTGTAATTTTGTAAAAAAAAAGTATGATTCACTTTCTGAGTATTTCAGAAGCAAGATTTGAAGAAATTTTTCCAGATGATAATTCATGTTTGCAATGGTTGTCAGAGATGAAATGGAGAGATGGTTTTATTTGTCAGTTTTGTGGTCATCGCCATTATTGTGCTGGTAAATATCCATTTTCAAGACGATGCACTAAGTGTAAGAAAGAGGAGTCGGCAAAAGCTAACACAATTTTTAATAGTTGTAAAAAACCTTTACAGAATGTGTTTAAAATGATGAATTATATTTATCATCACCCCAATGTTTCGTCAAGAGAGTTGTGCGAACATTTTTCTGTCAGACAAATGACATGCTGGAAAATTAAAAAAAATGTTGAATTACTAATAAGAGAAACAGACAATTTATTAATTAATAAAAAACAATTATGAAATTACATGAAATAATAGAACAAAGATTTAGTCCAATGATTTTTTCGGACAAAGCAGTTTCACAAGATGATGTGCAAACTATGTTAAATGCTGCAACTTGGGCTGCTTCTGCATATAATGCGCAACCTTGGAGATTTATCTATGGTTTAAAAGGAAGTAAAACTTACGATGTTTTGTTCAACTTAATGGTTGAATATAATCAAAGCTGGGCAAAAACGGCTCCTATGCTAATGCTCAGCATTGCAGAAATGAAAAATTCACACAGTGGCGATTTGAATTATTGGGCTATGCATGATTTAGGAATGGCGGCTTCGTCAATGGCATTGCAAGCTTCGTCAATGGGCATACAATTTCACCAAATGGGCGGCTTTGATATGAACAAGGCAAGAGCAGAATTAGCTATTCCAGATGCTTACGCTCCGGTGGCAATGATTGCTATCGGCTATCCGGGTGATATCGCATCTTTAGAAGGAGATTTTAAGAATAGAGCAAGCGAAAAAAGAGCAAGAAAATATATTCAAGAAGTTTCTGGGGATATGAGTTTTTTTTAAAGCTATAATATAAATGTTTAATGTTTTTATATTGTAAGCAATTACAATATAATTTCGAGAAAAAGTGATATTTGTAACAAAATGTCACTTTTTCATTATTTTATAATATTGTGCTGAATAAGCTCATATAAACAACGCAAGATGACAATGATAACAACTTAATGAATATAGTTTGAATTTGTTCTTATTAGAAAATCAAAAAGTTGGTATGTGTATTTTATTTAAATTTGCAAATTAGTATTATGGATTCTCAAAAAAAAGAATTACTTGCAATTCAAAGCATTGTGTTTGATACACCTAAACACTTTGTTGTTTTTTCTCATACCCATCCTGATGGTGATGCCATTGGTTCGGGGCTTGCAATGCAATTTTTTCTTCAACAATTTAATCATAAAGTTGATTTTATAATTCCTGATACATATCCCGATTTTTTAGATTGGATGCCAAATATTTCGGATATTATTATTGCAAATACTGAAAATGAAAGCAAATTAATATCTATCTTAAGTAAAGCAGATTATTTTGTTTTTGTCGATCTCAATTCGATTAGTAGATTAGGTTCATTAGCAGAGTGTGTTGGGCAATTTATATCAAAAACGACTTCTATATTAATTGATCACCATATTAATCCAAATACTTGTTTTACCCATATTTATCATAGCATTGCCGCATCATCAACATCAGAGTTATTGTTTAAACTTATTGATGAAATGGGCAAAAAAGATATGATTAATAAGCAAATTGCAGAATGTTTGTATGTGGGCATAATGACGGATACTGGTTCTTTTAGCTATTCAAGCAATAATCCGTACACTTATGAGGTTGTCAAACATATTGTTTCTTTTGGCGTTGATACGGCATTAATACAGCAAATGGTGTATAATACATTTACTGATGATAAAATTAAACTTTTAGGTTATAGTATTTTTGAAAAATTAAAAATATTTAAATCTTATAAATCTGCATATATCAGTTTGAGTGCAGATGAACTAAATCGGTTTAACTATAAGATTGGAGATACAGAAGGTCTTGTTAATTACACTTTGAAAATTAAAGACATTCATTTTGGAGCTTTAATCACAGAAATGGACGGCTTTATTAAAATTTCTTTTCGCTCAATCGGAAAAATAGATGTTAATGAGATAGCTAAGAAAAATTTTCAAGGTGGAGGACATAAAAATGCTTCAGGAGCAAATTTTTATGGTACAATTGAGGAGGCATGTGCGATAATGGATACAATTATTAAAACACAATTGAATATCCTATGAAACATTTGATTTATATTTTTGTAATATTAGTTTTTGTTTCTTGTGATATACAAATAAAAGAAGAAACTAGTTCAATATTAGACCCAAATGAATATCAAAAAGCACTTGAAGGAGCTAACCACATGCTTAATAAGTCAGAAGATGAACAAATAGAAGATTATATTATTCGTCATGGCTGGAAAATGAAGCAAACAGGTAGTGGTTTAAGATATATGATTTATATTGATGGAGATGGCGAGCAAGTTAAAAACAATAGCTATGTAAAGTTTAATTGTGTATTAAATTTAATAAATGCTTATGTTTCGTATAATTCTGTAGAGAAAGGTCCTATGGAAGCTGTGATTGGAAAAACGGATATTCCGGCAGGATTGATAGAAGGCTTATTGAAGTTGAAAGAAGGAGACAAAGCAAAACTTATAGTTCCTTCTCATTTAGGCTATGGTTTGCTTGGATATGGAAATGACATTCCGTCCAAAGCTATTTTGATATATCATATTGAAGTGCTTGAAGTTACAAATCCATTTTTTTAATATAAAATATAGATGAAAATGTCTTTTTATAAAAAATTTATCATTGCATTAGCAATATGTGTTGCATGTATGTCATGCAACAAAAATCCATATTCTGGTTATACTGAAACTCAAGATGGTTTGTTTTATAAAATATACAGAGGAGATTCAAAAAAAGATCTTCCTCAACTTGGAGATGTTTTGACAATTGATTTAGCATATTATCTTGCACACAATGATAGTGTTATATTTGACTCTAAGGTATTTAATGACCCAGTGATTTTGCCCGTAATAAATCCATTATTTAAAGGAGATATTAACGAAGGTATGTTTATGATAGCTGAAGGCGACAGTGCAAGTTTTATTGTGAAAGCTGATTCTTTTTTGATTTATAATGTTGGTCTTAATGAAATGCCTGATTATATTGGCGAAAAAACAATGTTGCGTTTTGAAATAAAAGTACTTAATCATAAAACACAGGCAGAATATATGCAAGAAGAAAAATTAAGAAGAGATATGTATGAAGCAGAATATGCAAAATTAGAAATAAAAGAAAAAGATGATTTTGAACAATATATTAAAACTCACAACATTCATGTAAAGCCTTCAGAATCAGGATTGTATTTTATTCCAATTAGAGAAAGTAGTGGTGCCAAGATTGAAGTAGGAGATTTGGTTTTAGCACATTATAAAGGATATTTTTTAGATGAACAAATATTTGATTCGTCTGAAGGTAGAGAACCATTTAGTTTTTCAGTTGGTTATGGACAGGTTATTCCTGCTTGGGACGAAGCAGTATTGAAAATGAAAAAAGGGGGGAAAGCAAAAATTATTACACCTTCAAAATTAGCTTATGGAAAATCTGACCCTAATATCCCAATTCCGCCTTTTTCAACTTTAATTTTTGAAATAGAAATTGTAGATGTGCAAAAAAGAGATAAAAAATAATTTGATTAATAAATAATTTGATTAACTTTGCAAAAATTTGTTATAGGAATAAAAAAATAATTTAAAATGAAAAAAGACATACACCCTAAAAATTATCGGTTTGTGATTTTTAAAGATACATCAAATGATTATGCTTTTAAAACTCGCTCAACAGCGAACACTAAAGACACTATTGTTTGGGAAGATGGAGTTGAGTATCCTTTGGTTAAATTAGAAATTTCAAATACATCACATCCTTTTTATACTGGTAAAATGCAATTGGTTGATACCGCTGGTCGTGTTGATAAATTTAAAACTAGATATAAAAAACATTTTGACAAGAAAGATTCGCAATAATTAGAAACTAAAATATAAAAAAATAGGCTGTCTGATTTTTCAGACAGCCTATTTTTTTAAGGATTAAATTTCTTTATTGCTTTATGAAAGTAGTAGTTGTTTGTTGCCCGTTTTGAGTTTTTGCAGTAATAAAGTACAAGCCGTTTTCTAATGCAGACACATCAATGTTTTGACTATTATTAACTTGTGATGTAAGCATAATTTTTCCAATAATACTTGATATTGTTATGTAAACATTATCGTTAGTTTCAAGTGTAATGAAATTGGTAGTTGGGTTTGGATATGCTTTTATAGGAAGTGCGTTAGTAAATTCGTCAATACTTGTTTTAATAATAACATCGTTTGCAGACCTTGGCTCAATTCTGAACTCATCAAAAGTATAAAATACTGGTCCAACAATAGAATATATTGAATTAAGTGCAGGTATATGTTCGTATATCAAATTGTGAACTTTGCAAGCTCCAGATCCATCATCTATTATCCACATTCCAAAACCAGCACTTGGGTTAGTACAAGTAGCATTTTCAACTTTCACTAATACGCTTTCATATTCTTCTTGATTAACTTGCTTTGTTGTAATAATTGTTGGTGCAGGCACTTCTTTAGTTCCAAGTTTTTCAAAAGTAGATACATTAGTCATTTCAGTCATATTGTAATATTCAGAAATATTACCATTCACTAATAAATGGTCTCCAATTGCAGGTTTATTGTCTTTGTCATAAATATATAAGCCACTCCATGCACCATCGCCATCTTGGATAAAATAACCATCGCTATGAGTGGCTGTTACTACACCCTTAGTGGATACAACTTGGTCTTTATATGGAGAGTCTCCAGTTGGATTTGTAGTATGTTGAATATCATAAATAGCAACTATTTCGATATCTCCCACTAAACTAACAATTACATCATCAATTATGATATGTTCATCTGCTTTGGTGTTTCTTAAAGAAAAAATAATTTGTCCGTTAATATTTGCAGTGCTACTTATTGTTTGTTGAAATAAAGCCCATTCATTTGATTGAAGTTGAATGTAGCTATTGTAAGTGTAATTTGTTCCTCCGTCAAAAAGTCCGGTTCTTAGTTCGCCTTTTCCTTTAGCATAAAATTGAATATTGTATGTTTTACCTGCTTCTAAATCAATACCTTGAGTTGTAAAACGCTTGTGATTCTCTGTAGTATTGGTTAGCATGCACGATTTTGAGCCAGAGTGGGGAGCTTCGGTATATTCTTGAACATTTTGTGCTCCAATATTTGTTGCACTTCCCATCCATTGATTTGGTTTACCGTCATACCAATTTTCAAAATCGCTTGAAAAAATTACTTGTGCATTACTAAATGTAATGAAAAGTAGTAAGAAAGAAATTGTACTAAATGTTTTCATATAATTAAATTTTAATATTTATTTGCAAAGTTCGTTAAGATTTTTGAATATACTTTTGCTTTTTTTAAGCATTTAACAAAAATTTTTTTTATAGTTTATTTGGGTATTTCAAATAATGTTGATAACTTTTTGCTGAAATAATGAGAAAAATCTGTAACTTTGACCAGTATTTGTTTAAATTTAAATAAGTTAATAATCAAGTAAATATGCCTCAAACGACAAATAAAAAGCGCTCAATATCTTCAATACAATCTTTTTATGATGAACACGGAAGGATTCCTCCGCAAGCAATGGAACTTGAAGAATCGGTTTTAGGTGCTATTTTAATTGAAAAAAGTGCTCTTAATTCAATTGTGGAAATCTTGAAGCCTATTACTTTTTATAAAGATTCGCATCAGATTATTTATGAATCAATAGTAGATTTATACACAAGACAAGAACCAATAGATACATTGACTGTTGTTGAAAGTTTGAGAAAACGCGGAAAAATAGAAGATGTTGGCGGTCCGGCATATATTGCTCAATTAACAAGAAAAATTTTATCGTCTGCAAATATTGAATATCATGCTCGAATTATTTTACAAAAATTTATTCAAAGAGAATTAATTAGAATTTCGTCAGATATTATTAGACAGTCTTATGCCGAAACTACTGATGTGTTTGATTTGCTTAATGAGTCAGAAGAAAAAATATACTCAATTACTGAAAATCATTTGAGACAAAACTCTAGTTCAATCACTAACTTATTATTGCAGGCAAGAGAACAAATTAGCCTTGCAGAACAAAGGAAAGACGGATTATCAGGTGTCCCAAGTGGTTTTACAGATTTGGATCGAATGACATCAGGTTGGCAAAAATCTGACTTAATTATTATTGCTGCTCGTCCTTCTATGGGGAAAACGGCTTTTGTGCTTTCTGTAGCACGAAATATTGCAGTTGATTTAAAACGCCCTGTAGCAATTTTTTCATTAGAAATGAGCGGAATTCAACTTGCAACGCGATTGCTTGCAATGGAAAGTCAAGTTTCATCTGATAATATCAGAAGAGGTGAACTTGACGAAGATGATAAAAAAAGAATTAGTATAGCTTTGGATACTTTATCCGAATCCCCAATTTATATTGACGATACTGCTGCATTAACTTTGTTTGAATTAAGATCAAAATGTAGAAGACTTAAACAAAAAAATAATATCGAAATGATTATCATTGACTATCTGCAATTAATGGCAGGAGAGAATGATAGGTCTAAGGCAGCACAAACAAGAGAACAAGAAATTAGTAATATTTCAAGAGCAATTAAAGGATTAGCTAAGGAATTAGATGTTCCGATATTATGCTTATCTCAATTAAGTAGAAATGTTGAAAAACGCTTACCACCTCGTCCAATGTTGCCCGACTTGAGAGAATCGGGTTCAATAGAGCAAGATGCCGATATTGTTGTATTCCTTTTTCGTCCAGAGTATTATAATTTGCAACCAGAGAATGGAGTGCCTGGCTCAACCGAAATAATAATTGCAAAGCATAGAAATGGTTCAACTGGAAAAACATTTCTTAATTTTGTTAATACATTTGCACAATTTAAAGATATTGATTCGTATAGTTCATTTAATATTCCTGACAATTCTATGTCATACAGTAAGAATTTTCAAACTCAGAGTGGCAGTTATACTCTTCCTTCAAAAATGAATAATATGGATAATATTGATGAACCAGATTTCTAATTTTTTTTCTTTGTAAATTAATTGTCGAGATGAAACGACTTGTGTTATTCTTGTTTTTTTTATTCTCTATACAATTGTATGGCGCTAGATTGTTTATTCCTATGGATGAAAATCAAACAAACCATCTAAAATCATACGGAATTGTATATTGGATTTTAAACTATGAAATAGAAGTTGAGTGGTTGCTGAATTATCGTGGAGGTAGCTTTATGATTCCTATGAATACTGTTTTCGAAAGAGAATGTAAGATTAGAGGGGTTTATTATGAAATAATTTCGGATACAGAGGCAGATAAAATATTATATGATATATCCGATCCCAACACTAATCAAGAATCAGCCAAATTAACTAAATCGCCCCGTATTGCAGTATATGCTCCAAAAACAACACAACCATGGGATGACGCAGTTATGCTTGCTCTTACTTATGCTGAAATAGCTTATGATATTATTTATGATGAAGATGTTTTAAAAGGTGTTTTGCCAACTTATGACTGGTTGCACCTACATCATGAAGATTTTACTGGACAGTATGGAAAATTTTGGGCTGCATATAGGAATGCACCTTGGTATATTGAAGAAGTGAGAGTTGCAGAGCAAACGGCAAAAGCATTAGGATTTTCCAAAGTTTCTCGGTTGAAATTAGCAGTTGCAAAAAAAATCAGAGACTTTGTGGCTGGCGGTGGATATTTGTTTGCAATGTGTTCAGCTCCCGAAAGTATGGATATTGCATTAGCAGCCGAAGGAGTTGATATTTGTGAATATATGTTTGACGGAGACCCGATGACTCCAAATGTACAACAAAAATTGAATTTTAATAATTGTCTTGCCTTTACTGATTTTTCTATTGTTACTAATCCTATGGAGTATGCTAAATCAAATATTGATGTAACGCAAAGGCGGAGAGTGAATCCAAAAGATGATTTTTTTGTGTTATTTGAATTTTCGGCAAAATGGGATATTATTCCAACTATGCTTACTCAAAATCATGAGAGAATAATAAAAGGATTTATGGGACAAACTACTGCATTTGATAAGAGATTTATTAAATCTCAAGTGGTGATTATGGGCGAAAATAATGCACTAAATGAAGCAAGGTATATTCATGCAGAGTTTGGAAAAGGTTTTTGGACATTTTACGGAGGGCATGATCCTGAAGATTATCAGCATTATGTTTATGACCCCCCAACTGAATTAGATTTACATCCAAATTCTCCGGGATATAGACTTATACTTAATAATGTTTTATTTCCGGCAGCAAAAAAAGAAAAGCAAAAAACTTAGTACAAATAACCATTTTTATTGTGTTTTTGCCGAAATTGAAAAATATTGTATTTTTGATGTTAATTTGAAGAAGGTTAATTTGTTTTATTGCATTTAAAATACGGTTTATTATGAAGAATATAAGTAAAGTTTTGTTTTTTTGTTTGATTTTAGTTTCAGTTCAAACTTATTCTCAAATTTCGGTAACAACTGGAATGACTGCACAACAATATGTGGAAGAAGTATTATTGTCGGGGGGTGTTACAGTGTCTAATATTAGCTTTACTGGTTCAAGTGCTGCAATTGGCTACTTTGAAACTGGTTCAATTCCAACCAACCTTGGATTGTCAAGTGGTTTAATTTTGTCCACTGGACGAGTTGATGGTTCGCCAGATATTGGAAGCAGTAGTACCGTACATGCTTCATCTAATAATAATCAGTCTGGATACCCTTTATTAACTTCATTGGTAGGTAGCACCACTAGAGATGCCGCTGTTTTGGAGTTCGACTTTGTTCCTTTGTCAGACACAATTCTGTTTAGGTATATTTTTGCTTCTGAAGAGTATCCCGAATATGTTTGTTCTAACTATAATGATGTGTTTGCATTTTTTATTTCAGGTATAAATCCGTCAGGGGGAAATTATAATGACTATAATATTGCACTTATCCCAAATACTACTTTGCCGGTAGCCATAAATACTGTTAATCCGGGTGTTCCGGGTTCACAAGGATCTTATGGTGGTTGTACTTCATTGAATTATTCTCAATATTATATAGACAACAATAACGGACAATCTATAGTATTTGATGGTTTTACAACAGTTTTAACTGCTTGGGCAAAGGTTGTTCCGTGTCAGAATTATCGAATTAAAATAGCAATTGCTGATGTGGGTGATTATAATTTTGACTCTGCCGTATTTCTTGAAGCAAATAGCTTTGGAACATCTGCATTTCATGCAGATGTAGATTATAAATTACCTAATAATGATAATTATGCCGTAGAGGGTTGCACAGGGGCTAATGCAGTTTTAACATTTACTATTCCCAAGCCACTAGATGAAGATTTTACTTTGAATTACACTATTGAAGGAACTGCTGAAAATTGTGTTGACTATGTGGTTTTGCCTGATAGTACATGTCTTGAAACAAGTATTACCATTCCTACCGGACAAACTACAGCTCAAATTGAAATTTATGCCATTGATGATGGTATTGTAGAAGGAACAGAAACAATCAATTTGATTTTTACAAATTCATGTGGTGAATCAGATATGATAACTATAAATATTGTTGATTATAGTTTGCCTTTAGCATCTGCTTTTGGAGGTGCTTCTTTTTGTGAATCTGCAATTGTTCCGACACAAATAGGAGTTAATGTATCAGGTGGCGTTGCTCCGTACACTTATTTGTGGTCAGAAGGAGCAGGAACTCAAAAAAATCCTATCATTACTCCAGCAGAAACTACAAATTATCATGTGGTAGTTACAGATTATTGCAATTATTCTACAACTTCAGATGTTTTAATAACTGTTTATCCCGACCCGATAGTATATGCAGTTGCTGAACCTCAATCTGTTTGTGCGGGTTCAAGCTCTACTTTAACTGCATTTGGAGCAGATACATATATGTGGATAGGGTTTTCTAACAACGAAAATCCAATTGTAGTTAAGCCAAATCAAACAGCATCTTATATAGTTGTTGGAACAAATTCTGATACTGGCTGCTTTAGTAATGATACAATTACAGTTGAAGTTAGCCCAATCCCACAAGTATTTTTTGAAGGAATGCCTTTAAGTGATTGTGTTCCTATTACCGTAGATTTTAAGGAGACTTCGCCTGATTTGAATATTGTCTCTTGGTTATGGATGTTTGGTGATGGAGGTAGTTCGACAGCTCAAAATCCAACATATACATTCAATCAAGTTGGAACTTTTGATGTTTCATTATTACTTGAAAATGAATTTGGCTGCGAAAATTTATTAAAAGTTAATGATTATGTTGTTACATGGCCACAACCAATAGCAGATTTTTATACTGATCCTGCTTTAGGTAATACTCAAGATAGCACTATTACATTTGAATTTTTATCTAATACTGATGCTAAAAATTGGTATTGGAATTTTGGTTTTGGCGATGATGCCATAAGTAATTTACCTCCGCCTATAAAATATTCTTATCCGGGAATAGATTCAACATACTTTGTAACACTCATTGTTTCAAATGATTATGGTTGTGCAGATACTATAATTAAAGAAATTAAAGTTTTTAATGATGAGTTAAAATTTTATAATGTTATTACTCCGAATGGAGATGGGATAAACGATGTTTTGATAATTACAAATGCTGATAAATATTCGGATAATAAATTAGTCGTTTTTAATCGATGGGGCAATAAAGTATTTGAGCAAACCAATTATAACAATGATTGGGATGGCACAAATGTACCAGATGGAGTTTATTATTATATTTTTTATTATCGTGATAAATACTATTATTCTTCATTGACAATAATGAGATGATTATTTATTGAAGTTTTATAAAACTACATAATGCAAATAAATGCTGATAAAAATGAGTTTAATATTATTCGCCTCAAAAAGGTTTCATCAACTAATACATATCTCAAAAATTTAATTTTTAAAAAAAGAATTCCTTCATTTACAATCGTCATTGCTGAACACCAAACTGTAGGTCGAGGGCAGGGTAGCAATACTTGGAATACTAACCCAAATGAAAATTTAACATGCTCAATCTATTTTGATTCAAGTTTGCTCAGTTTTGAAAATTTGTTTGTGCTGAACAAATGCATTGCTCTATGTGTAAGAACGGCAATAAGCGAACATTTACCAAATAAAAGCATTTACATCAAATGGCCCAACGACATAATTGTTGACAACAAAAAAATTGCAGGTATTTTAGTTGAAAATAGTTTTATGGGAAATAATATACAGTCAGTAATAGGGGTGGGCATTAATATTAACCAAATGCAGTTTGGCAATACTTCTATAGAAGCTACATCTTTCAGATTGTTAAATGGCAAAGAAAGCGATGTTGAAAGTGTTTTTGAAGGATTGCTCAAATTTTTGTACAATGATTTACAAAAACTAAATAGCACACATTTTCAAACGACAGTTGAAAATACTTATGACAAACATCTTTTTCGGCTAAATAAATTACACACATTTTATTTGCACAGCGAAAAAGTACAAGGAGTGATAAGGGGAGTAGATAAGCAAGGGCGCTTGGTTTTTAAACCTCAGACTTCAGCAAAAGAATTGCACATAGAGCATGGCTCGATAAAGTATTGTTTTTAAGTTGATTTGGAAAAAATAAAAAAACCTGCCACAATAATACGTATATTATGACAGGCTTTAAAAGCTATGATACTATGTTGTTATGCTGGGTGAATTGCTTCTACTGGACAAACATCAGCGCAAGCACCACAGTCAGTGCAAATTTCTGGATCAATAACATAAATCGGTCCTTCAGAAATTGCTTCAACAGGACATTCGTCAATACAAGTACCACAAGCAGTACAATCATCACTAATTTTATAAGCCATAACTATAGTTTTTTAAATGTTTATATTGCAAAGGTATAAAAAAAATAACAATAGCAATGCTTTTTTGCTTTAAATTCAAGTAAAATTTTGTTACTCATGTAAGTCAGTAATGTATAGGTGTTTATCAAATATATGGAATTGTTTTTTTTGTTGGTAATGTTCGAAATGTTCATCTAATTATTTCTATGAAAACTTGTTTCCCTGATGTGTTAAAAAAAAAGAAGTATAATTAAAAATGAAAATAAATTGCTATTTCCTTTGTAAGTGTTTGAGTAAAAGCTAAGTGTTGAAAAAGTTTTTTAAATAGATAGCGTTTTTTTAAATTGTAATTGATGAATATTACTTATTTTTGCACCTATTTTTGATAAATCTATAAGTGTAGATTCTGTTTATTATATGCTTTTTAATTCGTTACAATTTGTTTTCTTTTTTCCAATAGTAGTAATAATATATTTTTTATTACGAACTACTAAGTTGCGTACTTATTTGTTGTTAATAGCAAGTTATTATTTTTACATGTGTTGGAGGGCTGAATACATTGTTCTTATTGCTGGCTCAACTCTTGTGGACTATATAGCTGCATTACAAATTCAAAAAACTGAGATAAAATCAAAACGAAGAGCTTGGCTAATGATGTCATTGATTGTTAATCTCGGAGCTTTATTTTTATTTAAATATCTAAACTTTTTTGCTGATAGCACAAGAGCAATTTTTGAACAATTTAATATATTCTATAATTCTCCTGCATTTAACATACTTTTACCTGTAGGCATTAGTTTTTACACATTTCAAACACTTTCATACACTATTGATGTGTATAGAGGCAGCATGAAAGCCGAAAAAGATTATGCTTTGTTTGCTTTGTATGTTTCGTTTTTTCCGCAGTTGGTTGCCGGTCCGATTGAGAGAGCGACTAATTTACTGCCACAGTTGTCAAAGTTTAATAAATTTGATTATCAAAGGATTGCTTCAGGATTAAGATTGATGCTTTGGGGAATGTTGAAAAAGGTTGTTGTTGCTGATAGATTAGCTATTTATGTTAATCAGGTTTATAATAATGTTGATGATTATTCTGGCTTGCCTTTACTGTTTGCAACAGTGTTTTTTGCATTTCAAATTTATGCTGATTTTAGCGGATATTCGGATATTGCTATAGGAGGAGCAAGAGTGATGGGGGTTGATTTGATGACGAATTTTAAGAGACCATACCTAAGTCGAAGCATAAAAGAGTTTTGGGCAAGGTGGCACATATCGCTTTCAACTTGGTTTCGCGACTATTTGTACATTCCGCTGGGAGGCAACAGAGTTGTTAAGTGGAGATGGTATTATAATTTGTTTATAACATTCTTAATCAGTGGTTTATGGCATGGTGCAAATTGGACTTTTGTGATTTGGGGAGCATTGCATGGAACTTATCTTATAGCCGAAATTTTTATTAAAAACAAACAGTTTACAGCTGAAATACCATTTAAAGTAAAACATGTATTTAGAGTTGTTGTAACTTTTGCCTTTGTTTTAGTTTCTTGGGTGTTTTTTAGGGCAAACTCTATTCAAGATGTGGGATATATTATGACTAATGTTTGGGATATTGCAAAAGGCGGAATAATTGGCGTTCCTATATTTTCAACCGAAGCCTTTATTCAATGTTTTATTGCAATTGGAGTTTTGTTTTTTGCCGACTTGATTTACGATACTATGCGAACTGCTTTTACCCCAAATAAAGTTTTTTTCTATTTAATAGTTGTTTTACAAATAGTTGCTATTTATATGTTTGGAGTTTTTGAAGAACAAGAATTTATTTATTTTCAATTTTAATATAAACCAGATACAGAAATATGCGTAGAAAATTGTTTTTTATTGAAGTTGGAGCTGTAATTGTATTTTTTGTATTGTTGATGGCTTTTCTTGAATATAGATATAGCGGATATGAAACTAATATTGATAAGTTATTTAATCATATTAAATCCAGAAGAAATGCACAACTTGCAATAGTCGGAAATTCACATTTAGGACCTATACGAAATATTGATATGTTTGATTTAAAACAAAGGGATATAATTAATGTTTCTATTGGTGGACAAGATATTTTTCATTCATATTTTTTAATACAAAAACTACTTGAAGTTGCGTCTGACATGAAATATATAATTCTCGGAATTGATTACGATATGTTAGGATATAGTTTGAATACTACTAATCAGAAGTTTATTGCCAGACAATATTACAAACATACTGATACTCTTGAGGATATGTCTTTATCTAACCGTTTAATGGCAAGTTCTAACTTTTTTCGCACAAATAGAGATATTTCAATATTGTTTGCCCCAAGTAAGAAAAAAACAAGCACTGCAAAAACAGCAAGTCAGAAAGAACAACAGCAAGAAAGTATCGAAGATGTAGATTTGGAAGGTTTAGAGTTTGTTCCTGTTGCAACACCGCAAACACAAAGTTCTGAGTTTTGCGAAAAAAGAGCTATTGAACTAACTTCAATAAAGTTTTCAAATGATGTTGTGCAAAATAATATTAATAGAATCAGGCAAATAATTAAGTTATTTCATAATTCTAATGCAAAATTGATAATTGTAGTTACTCCCAAACAAGAATGTTTTTACGAATATTCATATAAGAAAAATGTTGAAATTGGCAAGAATGCTTTATATTCTCTTTCCGAAGAGTTTGCAAAGTCTTTAATCTTTATTGATTTTACCTCAAATCAGGCATTTGCTGATAGTTTATTTATTGACCCTGATCATTTGAACAGAGAAGGAATAGAGTTGTTGGTAAACTTAATTACTGAAGAAGTAAATAAAACGATAAGCAATTAGCTTTGTATAACTTTAATTAGATTTTCAACTTGTTTTTTTCTTGTGTATTTTTGAACTTCATCAATATTGGGAGCATATTCTATCTTAGCTGTTTTAATATATTGCTTAATGGATTTGTCTAAGAATAAATACGCTTGTTCGCTTGTGTTTGCAATTACGCCTGTATTAGTGGAAGTAATTAGTTCATCTAAAACATCATCATCTCCCGGACATAGCAATATTGGCTTTTTACATGCCAAATACTCAAAAATTTTACTGGAATAAACACTTTTTACATGATTGTCTTTGTGTCCAACCATTAGCAGTATGTGTGAACTAAGTTGCATTTCTACAATTTCTTGTTTAGGAATTCTTCCGAGCAGTTGATAGTTTTCTTCATATTTATTCATGCTTTCCGATATTTGACTTGCAACTATTTCTCGAGCTTCATAAAGATTATCAATAATGCCGGGAAAAATAATTTTAATTTTTATGATATTTTTGTATTTGTCAATAATTTTTTTAACTGCATCTAAAAAAACATTAATTGGTTGCGAAGGATACAATGTGCCATTATAAACTATGGTAAATTCATCATACAGTTTGATATTTTCATACTTATAGTCATCTTCATCAAAACCGTTCATGACGAGATATCCGGGTCGTTGTGTGAATTTAGAAATATTGTCAGTCCAGCCTTGTGAAACGGAAGTAATTGCTTTTGCAGAAGAAACCCATTTTTTCTCAAAATACGAATCAATTTTGAAAACGGTATTAAAAAATAAATTTTTTAGATTTTCATAAACACTTGTAGTCCATTCATCTCTATAATCTGCAATCCATTGAATATTAGGAAATTTGCGTTTTAATCTATATGCAAATTTAAAAAGCTGATAAGGTGTTCCCGAAGCAATAACGATTTGACAATCAGGATTATTCTTTAAATAGTTTTTAGCAAATTTATATATATTTGAATAAGAAATAAAAAAATCACAAAAATTTCGCAACAATAATTCCAAAGCAGTAAGTATTCGCCTAAATATTTTGTGTGAATTATATCCATGCTTTGTTAGCAGTTTGTCTCTTAGGTTATCTTTATATTTTAAATAGTGAACTTCGTGAGTGTCGCTTATAATAGATTCGTGCTTGTATTTGCCGTCTGTTTTAGTCCATTGTCTTGTAACAACTATAGGATAATAGCCGTACTGATGAAAATATTTAGTCCAAGATATTGCTCTATACGAACCAGCATAATTTGCAGGTGGATAGAAATATGCAAGTATTAATACTTTTTTCATACTATGCGTTTGTGCTATCAATTAGGGCAAAAGTAGTAATAATATTTTTTAACTTTGGGTTTGTTTCTTCTCTAATTCTTTTTCTTTTTTTGCATGATACGAGGCTTTTTCGGGGTTTTTCATTAAATCGTATGTTTTCGACATATTTCCATGTAATCTTGATATTGTTGAGTCAATTTGTAGAGCATAATTAAAAAACTCCAAAGATTTTTCAAATTTGTTTTGCATTCCATAAACTATTCCCAAGTTTTCATTTATGTAAAATTCATTTGGATTTAGCTTCCATGCTTCTAATAAATAATATTCGGCTTTGTTTGAATTGTAATAATATTTACCGTAAATTTCGCCTGTTTTTGATAATGCTTTAACATTTTTTGGGTCTGTTTTAATCACATTTTCTAATGTTTCAAGACTTTTGTCAAACTCATTTTTCTTTTCATAAATAAGTGCCATTTCATAGTGATATTGTATAGAATCAGGTGCAAATTCAATTAACCATTTAACTATTTGTTCACTTTCTTCAATTTTGTTTTGTGCAAGTGTAACTTGTGCAATCAAATAAATATTATTTAGCGGCATAGGAGCATTTGGATTAATTGTCAAGCATTGTTTGTAATACTTAACGGAATTTGTAAAATCGTCAAGATGAAAAGTTGCTTTTCCTGCTAAATCATAAGCCCCGAAATAAGTTGGGTGAATGGATTGAGCTTTAACAAGATAAGCCAATGCTTGTTTATACATTTGTTTTGCTTTAAATGAATTTTTCTCGCTTTCAGCTTTTCTGATAATTGCTTCCGCAGCCGATACATTTACTTTTGCGCTGTTTTTTGAGGTTTTTACATCTGTAGTAAATAAAGTGTAGTTGTCTTTCCAGACTTTAGTTCTTGTAAATGATTTTGTTGAATATAAGATTAAGACTAATAGAAATACATACTTGAGCAATTTGAATTTTTGAAAATATTTAGATAAAAAATAAGCTATAATGATGCAAAATCCGAGTAATGCAACAAACATAAAGCGTTCGTTCATAAATGTACCGATATTGAACAATACATTAGATTGTATTGAAAAAGTGATAAAAAAGAATAAAATTCCAAAAGCAACAATATTTTTCTTGGGTAGTTTTAACAAGGCATAAGCTATAATTACTACTGTTATTAATAATGCAAGAATAACTGTAGGATTGCTAAAAGATTCGATGGTTATATGCCAAGGATAATAGTCATGAGTGAGTGGATGAGGAATAAAAAGAAGTTTAAAATAAATTAACCAAGTATGTAGAACGCTTGCAATTTCTTCTCCTTTTGTAGAATAAATAAATGGATTGTTAAGAATTTCTGTTTGTATGGTGCTTTTCATAAAAAAACCTAAAGCGTTGATTCTTGCAAGTATAAATGACAATGAAGCAATTGAAATTGGAATGAGCGTAACAAAATAGTCTTTTAATTTTGCTTTGGAGAAAAAAAACAAAGTTAGAGGAATAACGGCAAGAAATGTTATGGCGTTTTCTTTTGAGAAAATACCTACCAGCATAGCTATAAAACTAAAAAATAGAAATTTATACTTTTTCTTTTCAACATATTTAAGACTGTACAAAAGTGCCAACATGCTTCCGCCCATGCTTATTATTTCATCTCGTCCTTTAATGTTTGCAACAACTTCGGTGTGTAATGGGTGAGCAATAAACAATAGTGTTGCAGTAAAAGGTATATACTGTATCCAAGAGTGAGTTTGTTGAAAATTGCGAAAACACAGTTCGAGAGTGCGAAAAATAACAATAGCCAAAATAGCATATAACAATACATTGATAATGTGTCCCACTAAGGGATTTGCTGAAAATAGTTCATATTCAATTGCAAACATTGCATGAGTTAGCGGTCTATATCTTCCACCTGCAACCAATTCTTTGTTTTGTCCAAAAAAACCAACAAATGCATCATTTGTAAAAATATCAGGAATACCCGAAATGCCTTTTTTAGTTAATTCATTTGAGCTAATCATTAATGTATCATCAAGAGTAAAATCAAATGTTATGCTAATAGCGTATAATGCTATAGAAAATAAAAAAACGATATAAAGCATTTGTTTTCTATTCAAAGAAAATCCTATATTTTTACTGTGGTGTTTTTTTATATTCATAAATTTTTCAGCAATTTACAAATTTAAATTTTTTGATAAGATTACTCAAAATCATCGTATAATAAGTATTGTTTTCGGATAATTTTAAAATTGTTAAGCTCGTTTTTCCAGCTATCTCTTATTTTGTCTTCACTCATTCCGCTAATAATTTGTTGACGCAAGATTGAAGATCCTGTTAGTTTGTCAAACATATTGTTATTAAAAAAGTTTGCTTTATCTTTCAAAGCCTGATATGCATCAATTAGCCATTTTAGTTCAAGTTTTGGGTTTGCAAGCAGGGTATCTACATATTCCACTAAGTTAAGTCCAAAACATTTTTCTCCCATATAGGGAGGCTTTGCAGCAAATCCGGGGCGACTTTCCGGAGTGAAACTAAATGTGTGGTTTGTGTATAAGGGGTGTCCAAAAATTTCAAAAGGATTATCGGTGCCTCTGCCAACACTTATGATTGTTCCTTCAAACAAACACAAACTTGGATAAAGATATATAGACTGCATAGACTGTAAATTTGGAGAAGGAGCAATAGGCAGTTCGTATAAGTCAGTATGAGTATAGTTAGCAATAGGAATTATAGTTAGTTTACATTCTTGCTTGTTAGCGAGCCATTTTTCTCCGTTTATCATTTGTGCAATTTCGCCAATTGTCATTCCATGAATTATGGGAATAGTGTGCATTCCGATGAACGATTGAAAATCAAGATTTAAAATGGGCCCGTCAATATAAAAGCCATTGGGATTTGGTCTGTCTAAAATCAATAATGGAATTTCTGCGTCTGCACATGCTTCCATGAGATAATGCAAAGTAGATATGTATGTATAAAACCTCGCTCCAACATCTTGAATATCGAAAATCATAATATCAATATTTTCAATGTCTTTTTTTGCAGGTTTAAAATTCTTTCCATACAATGAGATTACTTTTATTCCGGTTTTAGAATCTATTGAACCTGACACTTTTTCACCTGCTTCGGCGTGTCCTCTAAATCCGTGTTCGGGGGCGAAAATACATTCTATCTCAAAACCGGCATTAACTAATGTATCAACAATATGTTGATGTGCAATTATACTTGTTTGATTTGAAAGTATTCCAATTTTTTTGTTTTTTAATATCGGAAAATATAATTCTGTTTGTTCTGCACCTACTTTGATTTGTTTGTTTTCAATAATAATTGTGTCAGCAATTACAATTTTATTAATAGTATCCTTTCCTTGACAATTTAAGAATATGGTTGAAATTCCTATTGTTATCATGAAATAAAGCAAATTGTTATATTTTGTTGTCTTTGTCATTTGAGCGACTGTTTATGTGTGATATATAAATTTAGCTTGCTAATTTACGATTATTTCACATATTTTAAATATGTTGTGTTTTACTTGGTTTCTTGTGAAATATTCTTAATATGAAATGTTTATTGATACTAAATATTGTTAATTTTGCAAAAATTTCAATAAATAATGAATTTAGAAAGTAATTCTTTTGTAAGCAAAAGCGGCAAAGGACTACTTGTGCTTATCGGAGGTGTTGAAGACAGAAGAGATGATATGCTTATTTTGCGAAAGATTGTAGAGGTAAATAATGCTCAAACCATTGTTATTATTCCGACTGCTTCGTGTTATCCTGTTGGTGTGGCTGATGACTATTTTTTAGCTTTCAAAGAAATAGGAGTTCCAAATATTCAAGTGTTTGATATTAGAGAAGCAGCTGAAGCCGATTTGGACAAATATCTTGAGATTATAGAAACTACAGATGTAGTTTTTTTTACTAGTGGCGATCAAGTTAAATTATATAGTACTTTTAAGGATAGTAAATTGTTGCAGAGAATAATAGAATTACATAATAATAAACAACTAACTATTGCAGGAACTAGTGGAGGAGCTACTGTTGCGTCTAATTTATTAGTCTATGATGGCACTATGAGCGGTTTGAAAAAAGGAACAGTAAAATATAGCAAAGGCTTTGGCTTTTTATCTAATATTACTGTTGATACTCATTTTATTTCAAGGGGCAGACTTGGAAGATTAACACAGTTTTTATGTACAGGAATTTCACAATATGGAATAGGTTTGGACGAAAATACTTCAGTTTTTATTGAAGCCGATAATACATTAACAGTTTTAGGTGCAGGCATGGTTACTATGGTTAACACTTCTGAGGTTTCATACAATAACTATAATGAGATTCAAGATGACGAGCCTATTGTCATTAATGGAATTAAAGTTGGATTTTTACAACATGCTTCAAGGTTTAATTTGGATAAATGGTGTGTAATTCAACACGAACAATCTGCTATTTCACAGATTTTATTATCAAAATAAATTACAAATATAATTGTAAATGAAAATATTAAATATAGGTATTAACGGAGCAGGTCGGATTGGAAGACTTATTATTCGTTTGTTGTGTCATCACCCACGATTGCGAATCGTTTGCATTAATGATTTGATGGATATTGAGACTATGAAGTATTTGATTAAGTACGATTCTATTCATCAGCAATTTAAGTGTAATATTGAAGTGCTTGGCTCAAATTTAATTATTGATGGCAATAAAATTCCGTATGAACAACATAGTAGTCCTGTAGATATTCCTTGGAAAAAATATAAAACAGATATTGTTATTGACGCATCAGGCGAGTTTACAACTTATCAACAACTGTCTGACCATTTAGTCGCAGGTGCTTCTAAAGTAATACTTGGTTGTCCTTCTTCCGATATGCTTATACCTAATGTTATTGTTGGTATCAATGAACATATAATATCAGAAGAAGACCTTATCATATCCAATGCTTCGTGTACTGCAAATGGGGCTGCTCCAATGTTAGATGTTATGATGAATGCTTTTGGTATTCAAAATGCTTTTATTACAACTGTACATCCTTTTACTAATAATCAACGCATAATGGATGCTCCACATCCATCACCAAGGCGTTCTCGTAGCCTTGCAAATAATATTATTCCAACCCATTCTACCGCTATCAAAGCTTTGCATAGAATTTTTCCCGAACTTGAAAACAAACTTGACGGAAATGCAATAAGAGTGCCTATTCCTGCCGGAGCTTTAATCGAAATGATGATACATACAGAAAAAGAAGTAACTGTAGAAACTGTAAATGATGTGTTTCTTGAATCTTCATTAGGCTATTTGAGACATATCTTGCATTATACAGATGAGGAAATTGTTTCATCAGATATTATTAATAATCCTGCAAGTTGTGTTTTTGATTCTTTATTGACAAAAGTGATAAATAAAAAATATTGCTATATTGCGGGCTGGTATGATAACGAATATGGATATGCAAATAGAGTAATAGACCTCGTAGAAAAAAATTTATAGTTTTTCAGTATTTACTATAAAGTATAATTTTAAAATTTAAGATATGGATTATAAAATATTGTGTTTAGAAGTTGCATCTATTGCAAAAAAAGTAGGACAACACATTAAAGATAGAAGAAGTGAATTAATGTCAAACGATATTCATGTAAAAGGCTTGCATGATTATGTTACCGTAGTAGATAAAGAAGCTGAGCGGATGATAGTGTCTGAGTTATCTCAATTGCTTCCAGATTCTACTTTTTTAACAGAAGAAAAAACAATTGAACAAATTGATTCGGATAAAGTGTGGATAGTTGACCCTTTAGATGGTACTACAAATTTTATTCATGGTGTTCCTTGTTTTTCAGTAAGTATTGCTTTGTCTGTAAAAAACAATCCAGTAATAGGCGTTATTTATGAACCAAATTATGACGAGTGTTTTTATGCTTGGGAAAATGGAGGTGCATATTTGAATGGTGAGCCTATTAGCGTGTCGAATACAGAAAACATGAATGACTCATTGTTAGCAACAGGTTTTCCTTATAGCGACTATAAATATTTAGACGGATATATGGAGTTTTTGAAGTTTACTATGAAAAAAACAAAAGGCTTGAGAAGACTTGGTTCGGCAGCCGTTGATTTGGCTTGGGTTGCAAATGGTAGATTTGACGGGTTTTATGAATATGGACTTAATGCTTGGGATATAGCTGCTGGCATTTGTATTGTAAAAGAAGCAGGAGGCATAGTTACAGATTTTAACAATGGAAACAATATGCTTTTTGGAAAAGAACTGATTGCAACAAATAATAATATCCATAAAGAACTTTCAAAGCACATTCAAAGTTTTTTATTGTAATTAAAAGAGGAAAACTTGTGTAAATACAAAAAACACTATAATAACGAATAATAGACCGCAACACATAATAAAATTATATTAATTCAGTTATTGAAAAATATTTAACTTTGAAGACTTAATTTTTAACATGCACAAAAACAGAATTTTTTACTTCCTTTTTGTCTTAATAATTATTGGTTCTTGTGCGCCTACAAAAAATACAGGCTCTAGACGCTTTTATCATAAATTAGTGAGTCGCTACAATACCTATTTTAATGGAAATGAGGCTTTTAAACAAGGGGTAAATCAGTTGGCACAGAATCACAAAGATGATTATACCCAAGTCCTTAATGTATTTCCTTATGGTTCTGAAACTGATGCGATGTCAATTTTTGCAACTATGGATAGAGCAAATGAGAAAGCTTCAAAAGTGATTTTGAAACATTCTATGTCTTTCAATAATGTTGAGCATAATCCATGGGTTATCAAAAGTTATATGCTGATTGGCAAGTCAAGGTTTTTTAAAAGAGATTATTTAGCCGCAACTGAGACATTTGATTTTATTACGAAAAAATATGCTTCTGACCCTATAAAACATGATGCAAATTTATGGTTAGCTAAAACGCATTTGTATGCCGGTCGTATTCATAAAAGCGAGTCTTTGTTCGGAATACTTGAATATCAAATTCAAGCAGGAAATACATCAAAAAATGTATCACAAATGTACCCTCGAGTTAGGGCACAATATCACATAAATTTAGGTGAATTTGATGATGCCATAAAATATGTTGAAATGGCTTTGGAACAAAAGCAAAAACATAAAGATAAAATTAGATTAAACTTTATTGCAGCTCAATTATACCAACGAATTGAAAATAATTCAAAAGCGATAGAATATTATCAGAAAGCATTAAAACTTAATCCACCTTATGATATTGCTTTTCGTGCAAAATTATTTATGGCAGAATGTTATGATTCGAGAAGTGGGAAAAATGATTTTATTGTAAAAGAGTTGCAAAAAATGTTGAAAGACATTAAGAATAAAGATTATTTAGATGAAATTTATTATGCTTTATCTCAAATTGAGCTAAATAAGAAAGATACAGTCAAGGCTGTTGAGTTTTTAAATCTGTCAACTTTAAGCAGTACCGATAATTTAATACAAAAAGGCTTGTCTTTTCTTAAACTTGGAGAAATTCATTTTATGCAAAAGAAGTATAGACCCGCTAAATTGTATTATGACTCAACTATTGTTTTTTTACCTAAAACTTATTCAAATTATGTAAATATTGAAGAGAAAAGCAAAGTTTTAAATGAATTGACAATTAATCTTGAAATAATCGAACTACAAGATAGTTTGCAAAAAATATCTGCTTTGTCAGAAAAAGAATTGTTGGCGAAAATTGATGACTTAATCAGAGAAGTAATTCGACAAGAAGAATTAGAGAAACAACAAAAGAAAGATGAGGAGTTGGCTGTAATGGGGCAATCTTTTGGACCGGGAATGATGGGAAAACCAGTATCGGGAGGTGCTGAATGGTATTTCTACAATCAGTCATCAGTTAATTTTGGAAAATCTGAATTTAAACAAAAGTGGGGGACACGCAAACTTGATGATTTGTGGAGAATACATAATAAGCAAATGATAGTATTCGATGAGTTTTCAAATGAAATAATTGAAGAGGACGATGCAGATGAATCAGTAGCAGACAAAAATGACCCAAAAAAAAGAGAATATTATCTTAAAAATATTTTAGATACTCCAGAAAAAATTGAAAAATCAAATCAAAAAATTGAACAAGCATATTATAATGCAGGAAGTGTTTATAAAGATAAACTGAAAGACTTTCAACCTGCAGGCGAAATGTTTGTTAATTTATTGCAAAGGTTTCCTGAAACAGAATTAAAACTTAAAACATATTACAATTTGTATTTAATATATCAATTATTAAAACAAACAAGCCTAACTGAAAAATATAAAGATTTAATAATTAAAGAATATCCTGAAAGTGAGTTTGCGAAAATAATTGCTGACCCAAATTATTACAAAACTATTGCCCTTCAAGCTGATGAAGTTAAAGAATTTTACAAAACAACATACTTATTGTATCAAGACAAACAATATAATAAAGTGATTGACAATGCAATAGAGGCAAAAAGAAAATATAGCGACCTTAATTTAATTCCAAAGTTTGAATATTTAAAAGCACTTAGTCTTGCCAAAACTTCTCCATTGGACTCTATGAAAAATCAATTGCAATATATTGTAACAAACTATCCTAATAGCGAAATCAAACCTCAAGCAGAATTGTTGTTATCACATTATTCTGATGATATTATTGCTAATCCAAATGTCAATGAAAATGAAAAAGTAGATAAAACGAAAGAATTATATAATTATAATCCTTCATCGTTTCATTTGTTTTTATTGATTGTTGATGTCAAAACTTCAAATATAAATACGGTTAGAAATGATTTATCGGAGCATAATCAAAAATTTTTCAAAGGCAAAAATTTAACTATCAGTAGTCTATTTCTAACCGACATGAGGCAATTAATATCTGTCAGCCGATTTAATAATAAAGAAGAAGCAGAGAAATATCTAAAAGTATTTAGAAATAATAAAGATATTAATGCTACATTGTCAAATAATAATCCAATTACTTTTGTGATATCAACTGATAATTATCCAGTTTTGTATAAAGATAAAAATGAAACAAAGTATCTTGAATTTTTCTCAAAATATTATATGAAATAAAAATTACATCATCATGGCAAAGAATCAACAACAAACACAAGAAAC
>CAZKDV010000016.1:0-23673 GCA_964551645.1 uncultured Bacteroidales bacterium
ATCTTGGGAAAAACATTCAATACCCACCAGTAGCAAGAGAAAGTAATATACAAGGAACTGTATTTGTTACATTCGTTGTTGAGCCAGACGGAAGTGTGTCAAATGTGAAAACACTTAGAGGCATTGGTGGTGGTTGTGATGAAGAAGCAATGCGTGTTGTTAGAAACATGCCCAAATGGAAAGCTGGCAAACAAAGAGGAAAACCAGTAAGAGTACAGTTTAACTTACCGATAAGATTTGTTTTGCAAGGTTAGTTTTTTTATTTTCTTATTTGTTGTTAATTTTGAATTGTTTTGACTAATGTCAAAACAATTCTATTTTATAAAAATGCCTAATAAAGTTTATAGTAATAAATTATTGAAAATTGGTGATGTTTTCACTCCATTAAAATGGGCAAATTTTGCAATAGAAAAATATGATATTTATACTCAATGGATTGATGGGGCTAGTGTTTTTGACCCAACTATGGGTAATGGCAATTTACTGTCAAGTTTGATAGAGTATGGAATTTCTAAAGGAAAATTAATTTCAGAATTGCCAACAGAAAAACTATTTGGCAATGAGTTGAATAAAGAATATTATAGAGAGGCAATTGCATTTTTTAAAGCTAAATATCAGATAGACCTATCTTCAAATTTTACAAATGAAGATTTTTTATTGCTGCCAGAAACTAAATATGATATTGTTTTTGGAAATCCACCTTGGGGTAATTTCAATAATTTACCACAAGAATATAAGCCATTTATTAAGGGAGTATTTGAACAATATGATTTAATAACTTCTAAAAAATCTTTGCTTTTAGGTTGTAGTAGGATGGATATAGCTGCACTTATTATTGCAAAAGTAATGAAAGATTTTCTTGTTTCTAAGGGAAATGCTTATTTTTTTGCTCCACTTTCATTACTATTAAATGAGGGAGCACATAATAGTTTTAGAAAGTTTAAAATTCATAATATTGAATATGCTTTGAAGTCTGTTTATGATTTTTGCGAAGAAAAAATATTTGAAAATGTTTCTACTCGATATGGACTAATTCGCTTGAAACGCAATGAAATAAACAAGTATCCAGTTTTGTATTACAAATTAGAAGCACAAAATTGGAAAAAATATTATGCTAAACCCATATTTAACAAAGATGAACCTCTTAGTGTTTTTAAAACAAATGAAGGTGAGGCATTTAAAAATATAAAAAAAATCCAACTTCCTCAAGAATCTATACCCCGACAAGGTATAAACACTTGTGGAGCAAATTATATATATTTTTTTGATAAATGCGATAAAATAGATAATGAGCTTGTTAGCGTATCAAATGACAAGCAGTTTAATATAATTTTACCTTCAAAGTTTTTATATCCTCTTATTACTTCTAATCAATTTATTAATGACGACTTAATTCCGAATAAGTGGGTGTTGCTACCTTATGATGTTGATGGTAGCTTATTGGAAGTAAATCAACTTCAATCGCATCCTGAACTGTATTACTATTTTTTACAACACGAGCTTATATTGAAAAACAGAAAAGGTGTAATGATACAGTCAATTATTAAAAGGGGGAGATGGTGGAGTTTGTTAGGGGTGGGATTTTATAATTTTTATCCGTATAAGCTTGTGTGGGAGGCTTATGGTAGAAAAACACTTAGACCAAAAATTTTCACAACACAATGGCAGGCAAATCAATCGCTACAAGCATATATTCCTTTTACACAATATGATGATGCAAATGCTGTATGTAAGTATTTGTCAGAAAACATTATAGAGCAGTTTTTATTATCTCATCAAATGGGAGGAACAATGAATTGGGCACAACCCGGAAAAATTAAAAAATTATTTCAGTTTTATTAATTTTAGCCTACTCTTAACCAAAAAGCATACTCTGGCTTAATTTTTTCTAGATTTTTCTTTAATAATATATTTTTTTCAAGTGATAATAATGGGTCTTCAGCGATAATTTTTTTTGTTAACTTATAGGCATATTGAATAATATTGTAATCTGTTGCTAATTGTATTAGTTTAAATGGTAGTAAACCACTTTGTTGTGTGCCTTGAGGATCGCCAGGTCCACGAAGCTCCATATCAACTTCTGAAATTTTAAATCCGTCAAGTGTGCTTACCATTGTTTGAATTCTTTTTAAGGCTGTATTGTTAATAGTGTTTTTTGTCATCAAAATACAGTATGATTGGTGTGTGCCTCTACCTATTCTACCTCTAAGTTGATGAAGTTGTGATAGTCCGAATCGCTCTGCATTTTCAATTACCATAATAGTAGCGTTTGGAACATCTACGCCTACCTCAATAACTGTTGTTGCAACTAATATTTGTGTTTTTCCTTGTGAAAATCTGTTCATCTCAAAATCTTTATCCGTAGAGTTCATTTCTCCGTGAAGAATACTGATTTTGTATTCAGGTAAAGGAAATTCATTAGCTATAGCATCATATTCTTCCATAAGTGCTTTAATATCAAGTTTTTCGGATTCATGTATTAATGGAAAAACAAAATATGCTTGTCTTCCTTCTTGAACTTGCTCTTTGACTAATCTATACATTATAAGTCGTTCTCGTTCAGTAAAATGAAAAGTTTTAATTTTCTTTTTTCCATGAGGAAATTCATCAATAATAGATATATCCAAATCACCATAAAGAGTTAATGCTAATGTCCGGGGAATGGGTGTTGCAGTCATTACTAACACATGTGGAGCTTGTTCGCTTTTGCTCCATAATGCAGCTCTTTGTGCCACCCCAAATCTGTGTTGTTCGTCAATAATTACCATTCCAAGAGAGTGAAACTGCACATTGTCTTCAATTAAAGCATGTGTACCAATTAGTATTTGTAGCTCTCCATTATTTAAGTTTTGAAAGATTTCTCTTCTATTTGCTGTTTTTGTTGCACTTGTTAATAAAGCAACGGATATAGGAAGGTCTTTGACTAATTTAGCAATAGTATTATAGTGTTGTATGGCAAGAATTTCAGTAGGTGCCATCAGGCATGCTTGATAATTATTTCCATTTGCGAGTAACATAGACATAAGGGCTACAACGGTTTTGCCACTACCAACATCTCCTTGCAACAATCTATTTAATTGTTTACCATTTTTACAATCTTCCCAAATTTCTTTTATTACTTTTTTTTGTGCTTCAGTAAGTTTAAATGGCAAAGAGTCGTTGTAGAAGTCGATAAATAGTTTTCCAACTTTATTAAATGGTATTCCCTTAACTTTGGTATCTCTTGCAGCTTTTGCTTTATTTACGCCAAGGTGGAAGTAGAAAATTTCTTCAAATTTACAGCGCCGTTCGGCTATTGCTATATCTTCAAATTTTGACGGAAAGTGCATTGTTAATAATGCTTTGTTTAAAGCTAATAATTTTAATGGCTCTGTTATGTGCTTAGGAAGTGTTTCTTCTACTTTATCAATGCTTGTTTCAATAAGAGTTTTTACTATTTTTGCAATTCCTTTACTATCAAGTCCAACTTTTTTTAAAGATTCGGTTGAATTATACATTGGTTGTAGTCCTTGTGAATATGCTTGATTTACAAAACTTGCATATAGTTCAATTTCAGGATGTACAATATTTGTATTTAATTTGTTTACTTTTCCGAAAACAACATATCTTTCGTTAATTGTAAACTTACCTTTTATCCATTTAATTCCTTGAAACCAAATAAGTTCTAACTCTGATTGTCCGTCACTGATGGTTGCGATAAGTCTGTTTTTGCTTTTGCCTTTTATTTCTTGAATATCAATAAGCCTTCCTAAGCATTGCACATAACCCATATCTGGTTTTATGTCAGACAAAGGCTTCATCATGCTTCTATCAACATATCTATATGGAAAATAATATAATAAGTCCCTAAAGTTTGAGATTTGCAAATCAGCAAGCAAAACCTCAGCCTTTTTTGGACCAACTCCTTTTAGATATACAATAGGTGTGTCTAATATTTCGTTATACATGAATATAATCAAAAGTTTAAAGTTATGAAAATTTACACATACTACTACTTAATGATATTTTATATTTAGATAATTAAAAAAATATGTAATTTTACAAATTAAATTTTAAATAAGCATGAATATTTTACTAAATGTTACTAATGTAGCAGATACAATTCAACAAATGGTATCAACGATTACTACAGAATCTTCAAAAGATTTTGAAAGACTTTCATTGTGGGATCTATCTGTTAAGGGTGGGTGGCTTATGATTCCATTGGTTGTACTTTCTTTTATTGCTATCTATATTTTTATTGAGAGATTTTTAGCAACACAAAAGGCAGCTAAAGAAGATGCTAATTTCATGAGTAATATTCGTAAATATATATTAGAGGGACAGATTGATTCTGCTAAGGCATTATGTCAAGCAAATTCAACTCCATTGGCAAGAATGATAGAGAAAGGAATTATGCGTATCGGAAGACCCTTGACTGATATTAGTGCTGCTATTGAAAATGTTGGGAAGTTAGAGGTGTCAAAGCTTGAAAAATCGGTTGCTTTTTTATCAATGACGGCAGGAGCTGCTCCTATGATTGGTTTTTTGGGTACTGTGTCAGGTATGATTAAAGCTTTTTATAATTTATCAATGGCTGGAAATAATCTTGATATAGGACTACTTTCAGGGGGAATATACGAAGCTATGGTTACAACAGTAGGCGGATTAATAGTTGGTATTATTGCTTATGTGTGTTATAATGTAATAGTAGCAAGAATTGAAAAAGTAGTTTTTATACTTGAAGCAAGAGCAACTGAATTTATTGATATTCTTAATGAACCAGCATAATTATCGTTATATTAATTATGTTATTATTCTAAATTATCTACCATGGCAATAAAAATTAGAAATAAAAGAAGTGCAGAATTCAGTACGGCATCAATGTCAGATTTAGTTTTTTTGTTGCTTATTTTCTTTATGCTTACTTCAACACTTGTTAGTCCAAATGCAATTAAATTATTACTTCCAAGTAGTTCAAGTGATAGAACAATGGCTGATAGAAGAGTTTTGACAATATATATTGACGATCAATCGCAATTTTATGTTGAAGAAAATTTAGTTAATGAAATAGAATTATCAGAAGCTATTTTTAGTGAATTATCTACAGAAGCAGAAGCAACTGTGGTTTTAAGGGCAGATGCAAGTGTTCCTGTGCAGCTTGTTGTTCATGTTATTGATGTTGTTAATGAAGTCAATAGAACATACGATACTAAACATAAAGTTATTTTAGCAACAAAACCTAAGTAGTTTTGTTAAGATTTTTAAGTTATATAAAAATGGAGAAAAAACATAAAAGCAAAGCAATAATAGGTACACTTATTTTTCATGTATTATTGTTGCTATTGTTGATTGTATTTGCTTTTAAAACTCCCTTGCCTTTACCTGAAGAATTAGGTGTAGTTGTGGATTTTGGCGGAGGTGGAGAAGTGGGTTCTTCATTTAGTTCAGCCGATCAGTCTGCTTTAGTTAATGAGCAGGATATTCAAAATGTAAGCACTAATAAATCACCTCTTGTTACTCAAGACATTGAGCAGACAGATATTGTTTCTTTTCCCTTAAAAGTTGAGGAGAAAAAGCCAGAACCTACTCCAGACCCAAGAGTTTCAAGTTATTGGCAAAATAAACCTTCTTCTCAAAACCAAGGTGATGGTAGCGGAGTAGGTGCGGGGACGGGAAATAAAAGTGGCTCAGGAAGTGGTTCGGGTTCAGGTGTTGGTTCTGGCTCAGGTTCTGGAAAAGGGCCAGGTTTTGATTTATATGGTAGGTCGGCTAAATCTTTGCCAGTACCTGAATATACTGAGCAGGAAGATGGAGTTGTAGTTGTTGAAGTTTGGGTAGATAGAAATGGAAATGTTACTAATGCAATTGCAGGAGTTAGGGGAACTACTATATCTAATCAAATATTAAGGAGAAAAGCTCATCAAGCAGCAATGCAAGCAAAGTTTTCTGCCAACGCAAATGCTCCAGAAGAACAAAAAGGAACAATAACATATACTTTTTTACGAGTAGGAAACTAGCACTTACTTAAAGACCAGCATTTAAGTAATGGAGTAACAACAATTCCTAATTCGACACCACTTTTATATTTTGGCTTTATGTTGTATATTGTTAAAGGAATATCATAGCTGATTGTTCCATTAATTGACATTGTTTTTTGTCCTCTTCCGTATAATCTAGCCCCTGCAGAAAATACTAAATGATTGGAGTTTCTATAATGCAATCCAAGTCTGCCTCTGTCAAAATATGCATAATGCACAATGGGGAAAAATAAAACAGTAGCACCCAAATTATAATGTATTTCATTGTCAAAGCAAGCAATAGATTGAAGAGCAATATTAAAATGTTTGAATTTATTTAATAAATATCCATAATGAGCTTGTATTCTCCTTGATGGAATTGTATGATTTGTATCACCTTTTTTGGTAGGAGACAACATATTGTAAATAGATATACCAATTTGAGATTGAAAAAATTGGTCTTCTTGCCAGCAATTAATAATGTTCGAACCAAACATTATTCCCGCATTTACATCAAAATATTGATTTAATTTATTTTGAGTTATACCAGGTTGTATTCCAATAGAAAGATAGTTTTGTTTTTTTATGAGTTTGTGAAAAGCTAATGAAATATTTGTTGTGTTAGAAATAGGTTCGTTGAGTTTATTTGTAATTCTATTGTGCATAACGCCAACTCCTATTGAATATCCTGTAAATTCTGTTACGACAAGTCCGTAATCACCGGTTTTTTTATTGAATACTTTTTTGTAGTCAGCAAAAATTGCATTATTGTTTTGGTAGTTATCTTCGTTAAATTGAATCCTATGAAGGTCTTTAAATCTCCATTTTCGTTCAATAAGTCCGGTTGTTGCTGGATTTAAAAATAATTCACTATTGTAATACTGACTTTGTATGGTAATTTGAGTAAATACTGCATTAGAAACAAGTATTAGCAGTATGAAAAGTCTAATTTTCTTCATTTTCATTTAAGCTAATTAATGTAAAATTTTTACAAATATCTATATAATCGCAATATTTGCAGTTTTCAATTGTATTAGTTCTTTCAAAAGGTTTGTTAATATCAAAAATTTCATTGAACATTTGCTTCATATATTCTTTATATCTTTCAAATAATTCAGCTGATATATTTTCACTTTGTGTTTGCAACAATTCTTTAAAAATAGGTTTTGAGCTTTTCAAACCAATAATTCCTGCTTTGGGAATATTGTGGTTTATTGAATATGCTGCTTTGTTTGATAATTCATATAATAACAGATAGAAAAGTAATTGAAATTGTTGGTTGTTTAATTTAGAAAAATCATAATTATCAATAGAAAAATTTTTGTTGCTTAATAGGGTCAGCGAATCCACTTTGCCAGTTTTAAAATCTATTAATCTGATTTCATTATTGACGGTATCAATCCTATCAATTTTCCCCATTATATTAATTGAGATTCCAAATACATCAGAAAATACTGCTTCGTACTTTCCTTCAATATTAATTATTTTGAGTGTATTATTAGATATAATATTAGAATCGGCTTCAAGTTGGTTTTGAATAAATTTTTCGGCTATTTTAGCGATTAATAAATTTTTTCCTTCTTTAATATTGCCTCCAAAATATAGTTCTGCAAAGGCTTTTTCTAATTGTGAATTGATTTTATTTTTGAAAATCGAAATATCGTTATTGTCTATTGTATTATTTATTTTTTTTGCATAAAATTCTTCTAAAACATTATGTATGACGCTACCAAGTATGTTCATTTCCATACTTTCGCTAATATTATCTACAATTTTGTCTATTTTAGCAATATGCTTCAAATAAAAACGAAAAGGACATTCAACATAATCCCACAGTCGCGAGTAGGAAAAACCTTTTTCGTTAATTTGTTTAAGTCTATCAATAGTATAATTAGTTTTAGGAATCTTATCGGTTTTAATAATATCACTATTGCTCGTTTCGTTTTCGATTTTAAGTACTTTATGAGTTAAGTTCCAATTTGCACCTGCTTTATCTTTCAATTCATATAAAAGTTGCTTTATATATCTGCTCATTTCTTTTCCACTAATTATATCGGGTTCTGTATTATACAGTAACCAAATATTTTCAGCTCTCTGAATTAATCTGTAAAAGTAATAAGCATAAATACTGCTGTCATGTCCGAGCAATGGGAGTTTAAATTCTTTTCTGATATCATTGGGAATGAATGTATTGAGGAAACGCCCACTTTTAGGCATAAATCCTTCATTCATGTTTAAGATAAATAAATTTTTGAAGTCTAAGCACCTAGTTTCCAACATTCCAATAATTTGCAAACCTTCCAAAGGTTCGCCTTCTAATGTAACTCTTGTTGAACTAGACAGTCGTGTGAATAAATATTCTAATGTATTGTTAGTTATAGGTATTTCATTTTGTTCTAAATATTCTGTAATTAATTCTAACATATCAATTAATGAGTAGATAATGGAAATGTTAAACTCATCAATATTATCTTTGTATTTAATTATTTGTTCGAGTAATGATTTGGCACAAACAACAAGTTCTTGAGGAGAAATAGCATCTGCAAATATTTTAGATATAATTTGGCTAAGACTCGTATTAACTTTATTGTTTAAACAAGTTTGAATAATTTCATTTGAAGAATATGTTGTTTTGTGTTGTTCTAATAGTCTTTTAATAATTGATTGAATGTGTTTATCGGAGTCTTCAAATATATAATTTATAAAAGGATGTTGTAAAAAACGAATAATTTTTTTTACTTGAAATAATTTGCTTGTGTCTGATTTGTATGATTGTGTATGCAAGGTGAAAAATATATCAACAAATTCGTAAGCAATAGATGAACTCAGAGGAAAGCCCATAGTAATATTTGTATTTTCAATATTTTTAGGGATACTTTCAATTATTGAATAAAGCATTGATTCATCGCAAGGAACAACCGCAGTATTTACAAGATTTTGGCTTTGTGAACTTATTGTTTTTGCCAATTCTTGCATAGCATATTTTATTTGACTTAATGAAAGTGGTGATCCAACTATATGTATATTCTTTTTGCTGTGTAGTAAATTGTCTTCAATCCATTCTTGGGGTTTGCTATTAGGAATCAATTCTTTAAAATGTTTTCTTAAAAAATTTCCTGCTTCATGGTTTTGATCATTTACATAGGCTTCATCTGCGTCCCAAAACAATTGAGTGTTTCCGCCTGCTATAAAGTGTTTAATAATGTGAAGTTCAGATTCGGTTAATGCATTAAATCCCGCAAATATATATTGATAATCTTTTTTGTGAAGACATATTTGTTCGGATTTTTCAGCTATATGTCTGAAAGCCATTCCATCATAAGCAATTTTTTGTTCATTTAGTATTTTTTTAAATTCATTATAATATTGTTTTAATGAATTGAAAAAATTTAAGTAGTCTTTTTCTTTAAGTGTTAGCTCTTCGCCTTCTAAATTCCACGCTTCTATTGCTTTAGCTTCAGTAAGAGTAGTAAAAATCTTGGAAGTATCAACCAAATAGTAATCAATGTCATTAAAGTCAGATAACATAGTTTCTCCACTTGCAATAAATTTCTCTATACTATATTGTTCTGTTGATGTGTGTGTCCTTTGATATACTTTGTATAGTTCAAATAATAAAACTATAGAGTCTGCAGGTGTATATTCGCTTAATGAAAAAATAAAATCTTTAATGCTAAAACATTGAGGTGAAAATATTGGTGTTGTAATTTTTGATTGCAGTGCTTTGTGCAAAAATGTTATAGGTCTTCTGTTTGGAAAAATAACAATAGTTTTTAATAATTGTTCTTTGTCAAACTTCAAAAGGTAGTCAGCTATTTTATTGATAAAAGAACTCATGTTTTTTTAATTGTGGCTTTCAATCATGATATTTGCAATTTTTTCTGCTTCTATTATGTTTTCAGGTTTTCCGACATCAATCCAATAATCGTTATTATGCACAAATTTACCAATTTTATTGTCTTTAGCCAATTCTAAATATAAATCTGTAATTGAATACACAGATTGTTTGTGCATTTTTGAGAATATTGATTTATTGATGACATGAATGCCGCTAAATGCGTATGGATTTAGTTGTTCGTTAGAAAATATTTCTTCTTTTTTTGTTTTTAAATTAATGCGACCTTTTAAATATCCGTCATCGTTGAATAACAAGTATCTTTGTGTTTCTCGTTGTCTTACAGCAAGAGTTGCAATGTTTGCTGATTGTATGTGTTCATTCCATAGTTGATTTAAGTTGATTGTTGAAATAATATCAACATTGTGTAAAAGAATGTTGTCTGCGTTTTCAAAAAAATGTCTTGCTTTGTATAGTCCGCCCCCCGTATCAAGGAGCAATTGTGTCTCATCAGACAGTTGAAGGTTAAGTTCTGGAAGTTTTAGGGTGTTAAGATAGTTTTTAATAAGTTCTGCATGATGGTGAATGTTTATTACTATATTTTTGAAACCAAGTTTTTTTAATTTCCAAATAATATGAAAAATTAGAGGTTTGCCTGATATACTAAGAAGTGCTTTAGGTGTAGTTTGTGAAATTTCACCTAATCTTGTGCCTAATCCTGCTGCAAAAATCATTGCATATTTTTCCATAATCATTGTTTTATTGAGAATTTCCAAGCACAATAAAAGTTTTCTGAATGTGTGTCAGGAGGGCAAGCAATACAGTCTGTGTGTATGTTATCATCAATAGCTTGAGCAAAGCTTGTGTATTCGACTAATCCTGCAGATTTACAAGGATATTTATCCAATTCTTTTCTTTCTCGTGCCATCTGTACTCTACATTCGTTCATGTAAAAAGAAAAACTGTTTGTATCATGTTCAACAATTGATTGTTTGTTAATAAAGGCATATAATCTATATTGCAAGGCTTGCTTTAATCCTTCAAGTCCTTGTTTTCTATCATTTTTCAAAAAATCTTGTATAGCATGAGCTTCGTATGGTGAAAAATTTGCCCAACAAGAGTCGTTGCACCTTTTGGCTTCAAGCATCCCTTTTGATAACTCTATTTCTTGAAACCATATACCATCATTTGCTAACCAATTAATTGACAGGGCTTTTAGTAATTGTATTTTTTTATTTCTATCAAATTTGAGAATATAGTTTTTATCTATATTGTCTATGAAGTCAAATGTTTTAATTAACCGATTTTTCTGATTTTCAAAACTTTTTTTATAAACCTTTTGTAATATTTTGTAAGCTAATTGTCGCCCATACTGGTGTTGTGCTTCATTAAACCACATTGAATGGTGAATAATAGTTCGATGATATAAGTCTAATATTAGTTCATCAAGTTTCTGGTTGTCTAAATGTTGTAAAATCATCGGGTTTTTGGTTAAAAAAAAACAGAAGTTACAAATTGCAACTTCTGTTTTTATCATTATTGAAATAAATTATTTAGAAATAATTATTTGTTTATTTGCTATTCCTTTTTCTGTAATAATTTGAACAATGTAAAGTCCGTTTTGCAAATGAGCAACATCCATAATATATCCAAAAGCGTTTACATCAGATGAATATACTACTTGTCCAAGAGTATTAACAATTTCTATGGTGTTTATGACATCATCAGAAACAACTTTAACGAGGTCTTTAGCAGGATTGGGATATACTGTAATGTTTTGAGTTTCGTTTTCATTGATAGATGTAGTAGGTTCTATTTTAATGTCATCTAAAAGAAGGTAGTACATATTTGGATTACTATAAACATGCCAACCGATATAATATATTCCATCGTTAGCAACTTGAAATTCAGTTTTGCTAAGTGTGTAATCTAAATTACTAATAACACCCAAATTTTTAATTACTTTTGTCATAGCTTCTGGTGTTTGTTCAGTCCCAATAGCAACTTTTAGTTTTTCAGGGAATGCTGTACTTCCAAATTCACCTACTCTATGCCAAAAAGATAGGCTATAAGATTCTTCTGCTTTTAATTCAATACAAGTTGAAATTATCCAATCATTTGCTGGTGTAACTTCATCTGTATTATATAAATATATTGCAAATTGAGAACCGGAGTGTGCGAATGAGCTTCCGCTATCAATTGTCCATGATACATTGTCATTGTTATCATCAAATACTCTCCAATTGCTAAAATCATCAGTTGATTCAAAATCCATACTGTATGGAATACTTTCATTAGGGTAATGCATAAATGATTTTATTTTGCAGTCGTTAGTAATATTATCATCATTTTCAAGGTGAGTGCAAGCAACAACAGTATATTTGCCAACTATAGTCGGGTCAATTAATTCTGAAAATGTATATTCATAAGTTTCTCCAGAGGCGATTGTTACATTAATAACTTCAAAAATAGGATCATTGTCATTAACTGTATATGATACCGTAATATTTTCTTGATCGTTTTTACCAAAGTTTTTAATTCCGATTGTTACTTCTTGTTTTTCTGATAAGCCACAACCAGATTTAAAAGTGGAAATTGATGTAACATAAATATCATTTTCGGGTACTTCATAAGTATAAGGTATAGCAAAACCTGTTATTTCGCAGCCAAAGTTGGAGATAATTTCTACTTCTCCAGTTAAAACATCAATTGTAGCAAAGAAACCACCGATTGAGCTTGAATATAATGTTCCGTATAAAATATCAAAATCTCGGTCAAATGCAATATCTTGTGCATAATTTAAGTCAACTCCAAGCGGTCCAACAACAGTGCCTGCACCAGTTTCTTTATTGATTTTTACTAATTCGTCAGAAAGTGTAATGCCATATAGTTCACCACTATTATTGCACGCAATTCCAATAACTATTGCATCAGTGATGTTTCCAATTAAAGTTACAGCACCAGTGTACATATTTGCTTCGTAGAGTGTGCTGTTGCTACCCCCATAAGCGGAAACGAACATTGTTGAGCTTGTAACATCATAAGTTAATCCAGTGCAGCTCTCTAATCCTGTACTTCCAATAATTGTTTTATTTCCATTTTCTTTGTTAATTATATACACTTTACCAGTGCTAGTAATGCCATACCAATCATCATTAATAAAATCAGCTCCTGCTATAAAATCACTATCATCACTTGCAATGCTTGATAGAAGACCACCTGGAATTAATACATTAACAGGACCATCAGGAATTGTGTTAGTTGGGTCATAAGCATTCCACGCATAAGCATTTTTAATTTCCATAACATTAATGCTATATTCTAAAGTATTATTGCTATTATCTTCATCATCTTCAGTAATTGCAAATTTTGCTAAAAAAGAACCGTTTTCAGTAATCCAATCCTTTTCAAATGTATATTGCATTTCTGTATTAGCTAATAATTCAATATCATCAGATGTAGTATTATATACTTCTGTTTCATCTTCTGTTATGGTTAAATTTATATGGAAAACCTGTGTTTTTGAGCCATTATTCTTTATAGTAACTTCAGGAGAGACAGTTACTCCAAGATCATAAAAAACAATAATGTTTGAGTTTAAAAGTGCAATGTCATTTTCATAGGCTTGAAGAATAGTACAATTTCCATTTAGAGTATGTGGATCTTCTCCGTATCCATCACCAAAAATTGAATATTCAACTTCTTGGTTATCTGTTATTTCTCCAATTTCAACAGCAACAGTAAAATTGTATGTTCCGGGAGCTATAGCACCGCAATTTGATTGTTCTTCAATTTCACCCCAAACAACAGTTTGTCCGGTAATATCTTGTAGTTGTAAGTTTGTTTCAACGCAACCATTAGAAGCTGTAAGTGGATTACTAGTGCCTTCTGATAAAGGTTTCATTCCTTCAGGAAATGTCATTGAAACACCATCAATGTATTCAAGGTCGGAACTTGAATATGTGAATACAAATTCTAAAGACATAATGCTTTCAGCAATGTATCTAGTTTTGCATTGTATTTCTCCTGAAGTCAAACTCTTTTCAGTAAAAGATGTTTGATACATTTGTTTAGTAGGACGCTGGGTACTTTTTTTTGCAGTAAGAAATTCTTGCGCGAAAATTCCATTAGTTAAAAGGAACAAACCAATGATCAATGATAAAGTTTTTTTCATAATAAAATATATTAAAATTTGTACAAATGTAAAACTTTTTATTGAGTTTACATTTTAAGATTAAATATTTTTTTAAATTAATGTATATTTGCAAAAACAGAATATTATTTAAAAATGATTCAGATTTACGACTTCGGGTCACAATACACTCAGCTAATAGCCAGACGAATAAGAGAATTAAATGTTTATTGCGAGATTATTCCATTTCAAAAATTTCCTCAATTAAATGAAAATGTAAAAGGCATAATTTTATCAGGAAGTCCGTTTTCAGTATTAGATGAAAACGCTCCTATGATAAACATGAATGAAGTTTTAGGAAAAGTTCCCATTTTGGGTATTTGCTATGGCGCTCAATTATATGCACATCTTCATGGTGGTAAAGTTTCAAAAACTGTAGCCAGAGAATATGGAAGAGCTAATTTGTTAAATATTATTAATAATGAGTTATTAAAAGGGATACCTATAAACTCTAAAGTATGGATGTCTCATGGAGATACAATAAAAGAGTTACCTGAAAATTGTGAAATAATTTGCACTACAACCAATATTCCTATTGCAGCTTACATTGATAAAGTATCTCAATTTTTTGGAGTTCAATTTCACCCCGAAGTTTATCATTCTGAGCATGGGAAAATTTTATTACACAATTTTGTTGTAGAAATTTGTGGCATCTCTCAAAACTGGACTCCAGAATCATTTGTCAAAGCAACAGTTGAGCAACTAAAATCTGAATTAAAAGACAAAAAAGTTTTAATAGGATTATCTGGTGGTGTAGATTCAACTGTAGCAGCAGTTTTGTTACATAATGCAATTAAGGAAAACCTATATTGTATCTTTGTGGATAATGGTCTTTTGCGTAAAAATGAATTTGAAACTGTTTTAGATTCATATAAGCACATGGGACTTAATATCATAGGAGTTAAAGCTGAAAATGAATTTATTGATGAACTTAAAGGTGTTGTTGATCCTGAAAAGAAACGCAAAATTATTGGCAGAGTTTTTATCGAAATATTTGAAAGAGAAGCTAAAAAGCTTAAAGATATAGAATACTTAGCTCAAGGTACAATATATCCTGATGTTATTGAATCGGTTTCAGTTAATGGACCATCAGTAACCATCAAATCACATCATAATGTAGGTGGGTTGCCAGAAATTATGAAACTTAAAGTTGTTGAGCCTTTACGCTCATTGTTTAAAGATGAAGTAAGAAAGGTTGGTGAAAAACTTGAAATTCCTGATAATATATTAAACCGACATCCGTTTCCGGGACCTGGTTTAGGCATTAGAGTTATGAGTGATATTACAAAAGAAAAATTGGACATACTTCGTGAAGCGGATAAGATTTTCATTGAAGGACTGAAAACACATAATTTGTATGATAAAGTGTGGCAAGCGTTTGTGGTTTTACTTCCTGTACAATCGGTTGGCGTGATGGGTGATGAAAGAACTTATGAAAATGTAGTTGCTTTAAGATCTGTTGGCTCAACTGATGGAATGACAGCTGATTGGAGTCATTTGCCTTATGAATTTTTAGGCGAAATCTCGAATGAAATAATAAATAAAGTTAAAGGGATTAATAGAGTCGTTTATGATATTAGCTCTAAACCACCTGCAACTATTGAATGGGAATAAATTAAAAAAAATGAAAAGATTTTTTGTTTTTTATGTAGCTTTGTTTTTATCTAAAATTTTATTTTCACAAGTAGAAATTCCTATTTCAAATGAAAAAGAATTTTATAATGGGAAATTTTATTATGTGCATGAAGTTCAAATTGGTCATACTGTATATTCTATTGCAAAAGCATATAGTGTAACAGTTGAAGATGTATATACAGCAAATCCATTTTCGCGTGATGGAATTAAGTTAGGGCAATTTTTGCGTATTCCTATCATGCAAGATGAAATAGAAACTCAAAATATTGATACTTTGCCACCTATAAAAAAGGAGTCATTGCATGATGTTATATTTTTATTACAATATTATGTTGAAGAAACAACAACAATCAAAGAAATTGCGAAGAAATATAATTTAGAAAAAAGCGAATTAATTGCATATAATCAGAATTACGCTAAAAAAGACAAAGTTCATAAGCAAAGTATAATTTATGTTCCGATAAAAGATAATGATATTATTACTGAGCAGTTGTTAATGATACCTAAAGTTCAAGGTTTATTGCTTGAAAAATATTTTGTTATCAAAAGTGAAACGCTATTTAGTATTTCCAGAAAATTTGGTTGTAGTGTTTCCGAATTACAGAAGTTTAATCCCAACATGAGTATGAGCTTGCGTGAAAATGAAGTTATTTGGGTTCCATCATTACAAAATAAATCTGAAATAGTTCAAAAAGTAGAAAATCAAACTAAGTGTGAACCTCTACAAAAACAAGCTGTATATAATGTTGCACTATTAATCCCCTTGTATCTTAGCGAAGTTGAGAATATCAGCATTTCAAGTAAATCATCAAGTAATAGGGCACAATTCAAGTCTTTTAGCCATTTGCAGTTTTACGAAGGTTTTTTGCTTGCTTTAGAGAAAATTAATTTTCAAAATACACGAATTAACTTGAATGTTTATGATGTAGCTAATGATCCATCGCAGATAACTGCATTAATTCAGAAAGGTTTGTTAGATGTAGATTTAATTATTGGTCCATTTTTTCAGTCAAGTTTAGAAGCATTACTGCCTTACGCACAAAGAAAAAATATCCCGATAATTGATATGCTAACTTCAAGTAATTTGGATTTATCAAATAATCATTCAGATTTATTTTCAACATATCCGGGAGTTACAGTTCAGTTAGAAAATTTGCTAAGTCATCTTCAGTCAATACATTCGAATAAAAAAATAATAGTTATTTATCAAAATAATCAAAATGAAACTTCATTAGTTGAAAATTTAAAATTGATAAATAATAAATATCCCGACTTAAATATAAATTACCTTGATTATAGTGCTAATGGATATTCAGGACTAAAAAGTGTACTTGAGCGAAATACAGAAAATATTGTTGTGAGTTTTTCAACTCGCGAAGCATTTTTGAATAGTTTTCTAAGAAGTTTATATAACGATTTCTCCAAAAGTTCAATTACTCTTTTTGGAATGCTCACATGGCTGCGTTTTGAAAGTATTGATTTGAAATATTTAAATCATTTCAATACGCATTTTTATTCTTCTCAATTTGTTGATTATGAGTCAGATAATGTGTTGGAGTTTGTTGGTGCTTTTCAAGAAGATTATTATACAGACCCAAATCGTACTGCTTTTTTAGGATATGATGTTGCTTTGTTTTTTCTTACAGCATTATCTACTTATGGTGAAAATTTTAGTCAATGTATTAATGAAGTAAAAGTAGATTTATTATCAACAGGTTTTAACTTTAAAAAACAAGCTAATAGCAATCATTTTCAAAATCATTATGTGCTTGTTTATGATATGGTTGATTTCGTTTTGAAAGATGCTAAAAGAGCTAAAAAGTAAGTTATTACACAGGAAATTGCAGATTGATGAAAATACATTACTTTTGTTTTTATGATTTTTAATTCAGTTTGTAAGTTTTTGTTTGATAGAACATTTGCTTTCATAGCATTGCTAATACTAAGTCCTGTTTTTTTAATCATATCATTATTGATATTAATTAAAGATGGAACTCCAATTTTATTTGTTCAAAAGCGAGTAGGAAGGAAAGGAAAGTTATTCAGAATGTTGAAATTTCGCACCATGACTAAAAACAATGAAAAAAACACAATAAGTGTGTTAGGTGATGTCAGAATAACCAAGTTGGGAGCTATACTAAGAAAATATAAGTTAGATGAATTGCCTGAGTTGATAAATGTGCTTATTGCTGAAATGAGTTTTGTTGGACCTAGACCTGATGTTCCGGGATATGCAGATTTGTTGAAAGGAGAAAACAGAAAGATTTTAGAACTAAGACCGGGCATAACAGGTCCGGCTACATTAAAATATATAAATGAAGAAAAACTGCTTGCTACTGTTGATGACCCTATTAAATACAATGATGAAGTAGTTTTCCCCGATAAAGTAAAAATCAATCTCGAATATTATTATAATAATAATTTTTGGATTGATATGAAAATATTATTTACAACAATATTTAAGTTTGGCAAACATGAGTAAAAGAATTTATTTGTCGGCACCACACATGAGTGGCAATGAAATGAAGTATATCCAGCAGGCATTTGAACAAAATTGGATTGCTCCCATAGGTCCAAATGTAGATGGATTTGAAAAAGAATTAGCTGACTATATAGGTGTAAAGCATGTGGCTGCGGTTTCTTCAGGCACTGCCGCTATTCATCTTGCTTTAATCAATTTAGGTGTTGGTAGTGAAGATTTAGTGGCTGTTTCATCTCTTACATTTTCCGCTACTATTAATCCAATTATTTACCAAAATGCTATTCCCGTTTTTATCGATTCTGAAAGAGAAACTTGGAATATGGATGCCCAATTATTGAGAGCTGCTATTGTTGATAATTTAGATAAAGGTCGGAAAATTAAAGCAATTATTGTTGTGCATATTTATGGTATCCCAGCAAATATAAAAGAGATTCAAAAAATAGCCCAAGAGTTTGAAATTCCGATAATTGAAGATGCAGCTGAATCATTCGGAAGTAAGTATGCAGGAGTGCAAACAGGTACATTTGGAGAAATGGGAATACTATCATTTAATGGTAATAAAATAATCACTACTTCGGGCGGTGGTGCATTAATTTCAGATAATGAGGAGTATATTTCAAAAGCTCGTTTTTTTTCTACTCAAGCAAAAGATAATTTTCCGTTTTATCATCATACCAATATAGGATATAATTATAGAATGAGCAATGTTGTTGCTGGCATTGGTAGGGGGCAATTAGAGGTAATAGAAGATAGAATTTTAAGAAGAAGACAAATTTTCGATTTTTATAAATCATTTTTATCTGAATTTGAGGGTATTGATTTTGCAAAAGAAGCAGCGGCTTGTTACTCAAACCGATGGCTAACCTGCATCACTATTTCACCAGATAAGTTTAACAACATTACAAATCATAAAGTAATGCAATATTTAGAAGAAAACCAGATTGAAACAAGATATGTGTGGAAACCAATGCACTTGCAACCTATTTTTGCACAATATCCAGCATATACAAATGGTGTTTCTGAAGACATATTCAATAAAGGATTGTGTTTGCCAAGTGGAAGTGGAATGACAGATGATGATTTATGTCGAATCAAAGAAACTTTAAAGAAACTATTGACGAATTAGTTTTTGCAATAAGGATGCTAATAAGTTTCTCTAATTAATTGTTCAATAATTTTTGGATAGTGCTCATATTCTAATGCATGAATTTTTGTTGCTAGAGAATCAGGTGTTTCATTTTTATCAAGTTTACAAGATTGTTGAAAAATAATTTGTCCTTGGTCGTACTTACTGTTGACATAATGAATTGTAATGCCAGATATTTGCTCATTTGAATTTATTACAGTTTCATGAACTTTCATGCCATACATGCCCTTTCCTCCATATTTGGGTAGTAATGCAGGATGAATATTGATGATTTTATTGTCAAACTCACTAATTATTGACTGAGGCACTAGTTTTAAAAAACCTGCCAAAACTATAAAGCTAATATTATATTTTTTTAAAGTGTTCAGTAAATTAACTTCATCATCTTGTTGTTTTAGATTATTGATGTAAATGTCAACTTTTAAGAGTTTAGCTTTCTGAATCACAGCAGCTTTGGGATTGTTGGTAACAATAAGATTAACTCTAATTTCATTAGAGCTTTTGAAGTATTTGGTAATGTTGAGAGCGTTGCTCCCTGTTCCTGAGGCAAATATAGCAATATGCTTCATTTAATTCTTTTTTTCAAAGTAACGAAATATTTCTAATATAAAAAGCAGTTTTAAGTTATTGATTATTAGTGTGCTATTTTTTATTATGATATTTTATTTTGTCATTAAGAAAAAATGTACTTACTTTGCACTCCTAAAAACCAAAAAAATAAATATTATGTCAGACATTGCAGCAAGAGTTAAAGCTATCATTATTGATAAATTAGGAGTTGACGATGCAGAAGTTACTCCAGAAGCTAGCTTTACAAATGATTTAGGAGCGGATTCGCTTGATACTGTTGAACTTATCATGGAATTTGAAAAGGAATTTGACATTTCTATTCCAGATGATCATGCTGAAAAAATTGGCACAGTAGGCGACGCTACTTCTTACATTGAAAGTAATATTAAATAATATTAATTTTAAACAGTACACATTATGAAGCAAAGGCGAGTTGTTGTAACTGGCCTTGGTGCTATAACACCATTAGGCAATAGTGTTCCTGAGTTTTGGAATGCATTGCTTAATGGAGTTAGTGGTGCTGCACCAATAACAAGATTTGATGCAAGTAATTTTAAAACACAATTTGCTTGCGAAGTAAAAGGTTTTGATCCTTTAGCATATTTTGATAGAAAAGAGGCTCGAAAATTTGACCTTGTTACTCAACTTGGTTTGGCATCAGTTACTGAGGTGATAAGTGATTCGAAAATACTTGAATCGAAATTTAATCCGTTAAGAGCCGGTGTTATATGGGCAACAGGTATAGGCGGAATTATTACATTTGAAGAAGAAGTTAAATCTTTTTCAAAAGGTGATGGTTCTCCTCGGTTTAATCCGTTTTTTATACCGAAAATGATTGCAGATATAACAGCTGGACACATTGGAATTCAATATAATTTCCAGGGACCAAACTATGCTACACTTTCGGCATGTGCTTCAGCAGGAAATGCTTTTGCTGATGCAATAAACCTTATTCGTTTAAATAAAGCAGATGTATTTATTGTAGGTGGTTCAGAAGCAGCAATAAGTGCAAGTGGCGTTGGAGGTTTTAATTCTATGCATGCTATTTCAACAAGAAACGATAGCCCAAAAACAGCATCTCGTCCATTTGATAAAGATAGAGATGGATTTGTAATGGGAGAAGGTGGTGCAGCTTTAATTCTCGAAGAATTAGAGCATGCTTTGGCACGCGGAGCAAAAATTTATGCAGAAGTTGCCGGTACAGGGCTTACAGCAGATGCATATCATATTACAGCTCCTCATCCTGATGGAGATGGAGCCTACCATGCAATGAGATTAGCAATTGAAGAGGCTGGAGTTAAACTAACAGATGTTGACCATATTAATACACATGGTACTTCAACTCCTGTTGGAGATATTGCAGAACCTAAGGCGATTGTAAGGTTGTTTGGTGAACATGCGTACGATATTGCTGTAAATTCTACAAAATCAATGCATGGGCACTTACTAGGAGCAGCAGCAGCGATTGAAGGTATTGCAACAATTTTGGCGATAAAAAATGATATTGTTCCTCCAACTATAAACCACTTTACTGATGATCCAGAAATTGACAATAAGCTGAATTTTTGCTTCCATAAAGCAGTTGAAAGAAAAGTTAATGTTGCAATCAGTAACTCTTTCGGATTTGGTGGACATAATGTTTCAGTTCTGTTCAAAACTTACGAACCATAAAATGTTCGCATCAATTTGATAGCTAGCCGATTTTTTAAAGCGAAATTAACGCAAGAACAAATTGAATTATCAAAAGCATTGTTTAATATTCTTGGTGTTAAAACGAAGAATATTTACATATATGAGTTAGCTTTTAGACATAAATCTGTTTCGGCTTATGCTAAAAGAGGACATCATGATTCGTATGAACGCCTTGAATTTCTTGGCGATGCTGTATTAGGTTTAATAATTGCAGATTATTTATTCAAAAAATTCCCTTTTAAAACAGAAGGTTTTTTAGCCGATTTGCGATCAAAAATAGTTTGCGGAAAAAATCTTAGTAGAATCTCACAAAAACTTGGATTTGATAATTTTATTGTTGTTCAGCAAAGTATGAATACATCTTCTGTTACAGATGATGTTTTTGAGGCAATACTCGGAGCTTTATATATAGATAAAGGGTATGAATATACGAAAAAACTTGTTTTAGACCGAATAATAAATATCCATATTGATATTGAACAATTACTTGAAACAGAAACTAACTTTAAAAGTAGATTAATTGAGTGGGCGCAGAAGGAGAAAAATGATACACAATTTCATTTGAAAGACACCAAGATAGTACAGTCTAAAAAACAATATTATGTAACAATAGAAGTTGATGGAGTGTTTATCGCAGAAGCAGTGCATCAGTCAATTAAAGAAGCAGAACAACTTGCTGCCGAAAAAGCAATTGAGAAATTGAAAGAGATGAATTTATATTTATCAAAAGATAATTCGGAAGAAAATACGGATAAGCAGATTAATGTTTAATAAGTGCTTATTTTATATAGTTTTATCGTAGTATTTCATATTTGAAATTGTATTTTCCAATTTCAGATGTAATAATTGAAAGTTGTTCGGTATCTTGAAGATTAAAAGTAATGATTATTTGAACATATCCAACAGGAACACTTGTAGTTGAACGCTCGTGATAAATATCATGCACGCTAGCTCTTACTTTATCTAAAATATCAAGTATCATTTTCAAATTTCCTGCTTTATCTGGAATTAAAACAGCAATTCTTGCACGATAGCCTTCATCCATAACGCCTTTGTCAAGTATTTGTTCCAGAATGCTCATATTAATATTTCCACCACTTACAATTGGAACAACAACTTTATTTTTTACATTGATTTTGTTATATAAAACGGCAGCTACAGCAACCACTCCGGCAGGTTCGCACAATATTTTTGCTCTCTGTAATAAAAGATAAGCAGTACGAACGATTTCAGAATCATTAACAACAACAATATCATCAACATATTTTTTGACAATTTCATAATTTATATTGCCACATGATTTAATCGCAATACCGTCAGCAATAGTATCAACAGAGTTAAGTTTAACAAGTTTATTTTGCTCAATTGAATCTTTCATACTATGCGCTCCATCAGCCTCAACTCCAATAATTTTTACATGTGGATTAATATGTTTTAATGCTATAGCAATACCTGAAATTAGACCTCCACCTCCAATTGGGACAAAAACATATTCTAATTCGCGGCATTGTTCAAAGATTTCTAATCCAATAGTGCCTGCACCAGCAATAATGTAGGGATCATTAAAAGGGTGTACAAAAGTTGCCATTGATTCATCTGCATATTCCATCGCTGAATTGCAAGCATCGTCAAAAGTTTTGCCACAAAGTTCAATTTCTGCTCCATAAGAGCGAGTGGCTACAACTTTAAGAGGAGGGGCAAATTCGGGCATGAAAACTTTGCTTTTTACATTGAGCTTAGTTGCAGCATAAGCAACTCCTTGAGCGTGATTTCCTGCCGAAGCACATAAAACACCTCTTGATTTTTCTTCTTCGCTTAAATTATATATTTTATTGTATGCTCCTCTGACTTTGAATGAACCAGTTTTTTGAAGGTTTTCAAGTTTTAAAAAAACTTTGGCTCCTGACATGCTTGAAAATGAATGACTCAGTTCAAGAGGAGTATATTTTGCTATAGTTTTTAATAAACTTTGTGCTTTGATTACATCAGATAGTTCAGGCACTTTTATTTCTTGTTCAGTGTGCGTACTCATATAGTTTTATTAGTTTTAAAAATTTGTACAAAGATATAAAAGAAGAAGAATGTATGAGGAATTTTCGATTATGAAATTTTTATTATTAC
>CAZKDV010000016.1:23683-28446 GCA_964551645.1 uncultured Bacteroidales bacterium
AAAAACTTAAATGTTACACTCGAAAAAGTTGCATTTACTAATTGAACTTAGCTATTATTACAGAAGTTCAAATAATAAATGTAAGTATTTTTTTTTGATTGAGAAAATATTTCTAATTTTATTCGCAATTTCATAATGTTTTGAAATGAATTATGTAAAAACCTTTTGGATTAAGCTATTTTGGGTCGGATTGCTTAGTGTATTGCTTTTTTTTATTGCAGGATATATTAATGCAGTAAAACCGAACTTAGATTCTAAGGCTCAAAAATTTCAAAATAAGTTTATTGAATACGAAAATGATTTAGAGCAATATTTATTAAATATTGTTGATGAAATTGAAAATACAAAACAATATCAATTAGCTGAATTTGTTACTTGTGAAAAATATCCTATAGTAATTTTTAAAAATGATTCACTAATTTATTGGACAAGCAATACTATTCCCATTAATCAGAGTATAAATGAAAATTTAGAGAATAAGTTACTTTTTGTGCAAAATGCTTGGCACTATTGCATTACTAAAAAAAATTCTGAATATAAAGTTGTTGGTTTTATTCCAATTTATTTTCAGTATCCTTATCAAAATAAATATTTACAAAATGGATTTTCTTCCTTATTTGAGGAGTTTGATAAGTTTTTCAGTATAGATTCTGATTATCAATACGATAGCTATTCTATCGCAAATCAACAACAAGATTATCTTTTTACGCTTAATAAAATACAAAATTCAAAAAATAATATTATTCCTTTTTGGTTTTTGTTTGTTTTGTTTATAATATTTTGTATTTCTTTTGTTACAGCTATTCAGCGAGTTATTGCAATAAAAATCAAGTGCGAATGGATATCGTATATTATTCTTTTTGCTTTGTTGTTTGTATTTAGAGTTTTACAAATTAAATACTTTTTCCCTTCCTTAGTGTATGAGCATTCATTTTTTTCTCCTATTCATTTTGCTTATTCTCAATGGCTTGGCTCTATAGGAGACTATTTGTTTAATTTAATTTGTTTGCTTTGGTGTGTTATACTTCTATATTATCGATATGGCAAGTCTGTATGTAATATTCAACTTAAAAGTCATTTTTTTTATATGCCTTTGCTGGTTATTGTGCAGTTAATATTATTTATTGGGGCAATATCTCTTGTGAAGATTTTAGTAATTAATTCTTCTCTTACACTTAATTTTATTGAAATAGCAAAAATGAATTTCATTGATGCAATGGGCTTTTTGATAATACTGTTAATTTCAATGATTTTATTGCTTAGCAACTATCTTATATTGCATTATTACAGACAGATATTAAACAATAAGAAATTTAAGTACTTTTTATTGAGTTTTTTAATTATTGTAATAATTATTTCTATTTTCATTTTCCCAGATAATACTATCTATGTAATAATATTTTATTCAAGTATCGTAGTTCATTTTTTTATAAAATCTAATAAGTTTAATGTTTCAGGTGTTTATGGGATTCTTACACTTGCTGTTTTAGGAATTATTTTTGGTTCTTTATTACATCAAAATAATATACTTAAAGAGCAAAACTATCGGAATTTATACGCCATGCAATTAGCTAGTGAGCAAGATCCAATAGCCGAGTATTTAATTCAAGATATTTCTACAAGAATTAGTAAAGATACTAAGCTAACAGAACTTATAGATAATGATGAACAGATATTAGAAAAATATTTAAGAGATAATTATTTTAGTGGATATTTTAGCTCTTTTCATTCACAAATCACAATATGTAAATCACAACAGTATTTGTTGATTTTGCCATCTCAAACTGAAGTCCTTTGTGCAGATTATTTTAATAACTTAATTAAAGATTATGGAAACATAACTCAAACAGATGATTTATATTTGCTTGATGAAATAGGCGGAAGACCTTCTTATTTATATACAACAAGAATTATAGATGTCAATGAATTACAATCAGATACTGTTTTTATATTTGTTGAATTGGTTTCTAATCCTAAAATTGCCGGACTTGGATATCCAGAATTGCTTGTTGATGAAAAATTACAAGATAAGTTTGCACAATACGAGTATAGCTATGCAAAATACTCTCAGCAAAAGTTAATGATGCAATATGGGAGCTATTCTTATCCACATGTGTTAAGTGAGGAGTTTTTGTCTCAAAAGAAATCATTTTTTAATCTTAACAATTATTCTCATTTATTGCACAATAGTGGAAAAGACAGTATAGTTATTGTGAGTTTATCGCAACAAGCTCTATTTGAAAAGATTGCAAATTATTCGTATTTGTTTATTATTTTTATTCTTGCTTTATATCTATTTGTGCTGATTAATAATTTAGTAACAAAAGGAGATTTTTTCAAACTTGCATCTTTAAGCTCTCGTTTGCAAGCAACAAGTATTTTTATTGTAATTCTTTGTTTTATTAGTGCAGGATTAATTTCAGTTAATTTTTTCATAAAGTATCACAACAATAAAAACAAGGAAGCTCTGCGTGAAAAAGCATATTCCATTATGCTGGAATTTGAGCATGAAATTAGTTCTTTTCAAAATATTGATGAAATAGACCCTAATTATTTATCTGAATTGTGTATAAAGTTTTCAAATGTATTTTTTACTGAAATGAATTTATTTTCGCCAGAAGGATATTTACTTGCTTCATCAAGACCACAAATTTTTCAGCAAGGATTAATATCGCATTTAATGAGCCAAGATGCTCTTCAGAAATTGAAAAAGAGTAATGAGTTTTTCTTTGTAAAAGATGAATCCATTGGAGAATTGAATTATATTTCTGCTTATTTAACTTTTAAAAATATTGATAATGAGGTGATTGCATATTTGAATCTTCCGTTTTTTTCAAGAGAAAATGAATTAAAAAACGAGATTTCAGGGTTTTTAGTGATGTTTATTAATATTTATGTTTTCTTAATTGCTTTGGCAGTTGCGTTAGCATTGATTATAGCAAAACATATAACTCGACCGCTAAAAATTATTAGTAATAAACTTAAAGTGTTGAAACCTGGTTTTCAAAATGAAAAAATTATTTGGACAAAAAATGATGAACTTGGGCAATTAGTTAATGAATACAACAGAATGATTGATGAATTAGAGTTTAGTACTAATCAATTGATGAAAGCAGAAAGAGAGTTGGCATGGGAAGAAATGGCGAAGCAGATAGCCCATGAAATAAAAAATCCTTTGACACCCATGAAGCTAAGTCTGCAAAATTTAATAAAAGCTTGGGAAGATAAAGCTCCTGACTATGAAATGAGACTTAAGCGAACTTCGGATATACTTATTGAACAAATTGATGCTTTGTCTAATATTGCTTCTCAATTTTCAAATTTTGCTCTTTTGCAAGAATCAAAACGATATGATTTAGATATTGTGCCAATTATACAAGATACCATACATCTTTATTCTTCTGAAAAAGTTAATATCAATTTTAATTATTCAGAATATTTTGAATATAAAATTCATGCCAACGAAACTCAAATCATTCAAATTTTTAATAATCTTATCAAAAATGCTGTGCAAGCAATACCTGCTAATTGTGATGGGCGTATTGATATAAGACTAAAAATAGTTGAAAATCATATTGAAGTTGAAGTTGAAGATAATGGACAAGGAATTTTAAATGAAAACAAGTTAAATATTTTTTCTCCAAATTTTACTTCAAAAACCGGTGGCACCGGATTGGGCTTGGCTATTACCAAAAACATAGTTGAATCTATTGGTGGAACAATATCTTTTCATTCAGAATATGGCAAAGGAAGTGTGTTTAAAGTAAAGCTGCCAATCTTGCGAAAATGAGCATGGATATAAAAATTTGGTTTCACATCAAAAGTTTTGTAATTTTGCGTTTGTATATATATAAAATATAGATATTTACTAATTAAATCCTATGCGTTATGAGAACAATTTCTACATTGAAAAGTTTTTTTGTTTTTTTTACTTTATTATCAACTGTGTGTGCTTATTCGCAACCATTAACAGGCACTAAAACAATTGGTGGCTCATCTCCAGATTATGCAACATTTGCTGCTGCAGTAAGTGCTTTAAATTCAAATGGAGTTGGAGCAGGTGGAGTTACTTTTTTGATAAGAAACATGACAGAAACTTTGTCGGCTATGCAAACAATTTCTGCAATTGGTAGTGCTGCAAATCCGATTGTTTTTAAATCCGAAAATGAAAATGCAAGCCTTGTTACACTTCAAAGAAATAATACTCCTATCACAATTTCTGGGCAATTTATAAGATTTGAGCATATTACTATAACTAATACAGGATCTAGTGGTTCGGCAATTATTTTAGGAACTAATGCCGATAATAATATGATTGATAATTGTGTGTTGAATGGAAATACAGGTGCAACTACAACATGGACTAATGCTACTATTTATTCGAGCCAGACAACAAATGGAAATGGAGTTGATAATTTTATATTACGAAATTCGACAATAAGGAGAGGAAGTATTGGAATATATATGGTGAACTCAACAGAACTCCCAAGTGGAACAGTGGTTGAAAATAATGTGTTTGAAGATGTTAATTATCGTGGACCTATATATTTTAAAAACCTTACAGCCCCAACAATCAATGGCAATACTTTCAGAACAAGCATTGATCGTGCAATTTCGCATGTGATTAATTTAGCTGGGAAGTGTGTAGGAGCAACTAAAATAACAAATAATTACATTTACACTACTGGGGCAGGCAAAATAGCAGTAGCTGTCAAGTTTCACAAGGTTGTTGATGAAAGTTGAGATTATTTTGGTTCAAATTT
>CAZKDV010000016.1:28456-32067 GCA_964551645.1 uncultured Bacteroidales bacterium
TAAAATAACAAATAATTACATTTACACTACTGGGGCAGGCAAAATAGCAGTAGCCATTAATATTGGTTCTAATTGCGCCGGTTCTTTGGGCAACAATGCCATATTGGCAAATAACTCCATACAAGTCGAAAATGCTGGTTCTATAGCAACCGGTATTAATATTACTAATGTAGGTGTTAATTATTGGGACATATATAACAATACCGTATTTATATCAGGTGGCACTAGTTCAAATAAAGTTTTAAATAGCAATACATCCAATGCGGATATAAATATTCATAGTAATATTTTTGTAGATGCTTCAACTGGTTCCGGAACTAGTGCTTATTTAGTTTATACCAATACTGGAGGTTGTAGTTCTATAGGTAACAATTGCTATTGGTGGACAGAAAGTCCTAATTATAAGCGGTGTAGGATAAATAGCACTACCATTTATACAACTTTTGCAGCTCATATTGCCGGAACTGGCGAAACCAATTCGTTTAATATAGATCCGCAAATGACATTTGTTGATGGTGTTGGTTGGAAATCCACTGCTACGGGTTTGGTGGGAGAAGGGGTTTACAATGCGGCTATTCCTAAGGATATTGATGGTAAAAATCGTTTAAATCCAACAACAATTGGAGCGCATGAGAATGGTGCTGGTAGCAGCCCTAATATTGTTGTTTCAACTCCTTCGCTTTCTCATTTTTTGGCTTCCGTAGGTATTCCAAGCGATTCGCAAACATATACAGTTGAGGGAGATGAGCTTATGGGGGATATTGTAATTACAGCTCCTAACCATTTTGAAATTAGAGAGCAAGGTGTTGGTAATTTTGGAAGCAGTCTTTCATTCACTCCTTCAATGGGAAATGTATCGGCAAAAACTGTCGAAGTAAGGTATAACCCATCTGTTGCCAGTGCTTTGCATACAGGAAATATTACACATACAAGCAATAATGCCGAACCCCGAACTGTAGCATTAAGTGCTAATTCAAGTAATTGTACATCTTCTTTTGCAGGTATATACACAATTAATCCATCGCAGCCTGCAAGTTGCACTAATTATCAATCATTTGAGGCGGCAATTTCTGATATGATAAACGGAGAAAGAACAGACAATAATGCTTTTTTCAATGGACCGGGAATTGACGGTGCTGTGGTTTTTGAGCTTGCAAGTGGCACATATACCGAAGCAATTACAATTAATAATATCTCTGGTGCATCTGAAACAAATACTGTTACATTCAGACCTGCCGCAAATGCTACTGTTACACTTTCATATAATAGCGGAAAGACTATTGATCTTCAAGGTGCAAATTATATAATTTTTGATGGAAGAAGACAAGGATTAGGAACAGACAGATATTTTACTATTGAAAACACTTACACTTCCGGACATACCATTCATTTTATTGATGGTGCTTCGAATAATGTATTTAGATATTGTATAATTAGAGGTGTTAATACAGCAACTTTAAATGCAAATAAAGGAGTTATCAGATTTTCAACTGCATCAACATCTAGCGTTGAAACAGCTAACAATAACAATATTTTCGAATATAATCAAATCAGAGATGGAAACACTACTCCAAGAAGATTGATTTACGCTTCTGGAACTTCATTAAAACCGAATACGGATAATATTATTTCTAATAATGAGTTTTTTAATTTCTATCAAAATTCGGGCTACTATTGTGCCATAGATATTAGTTCCTACAATACCGATTGGATAATATCAAACAATCATTTTTATCAAACAGAAACTAGAACATCAAGTGCAGGAGATGCTTATGCTATACATATTAGCAATACTAGCGATGGACGAAATTTTCAAATCACAGGGAATTATATAGGAGGTAGTCAAGCTAATGCTGGGGGTAGTGCATGGACAGAAAATGGCACATCAAATTCAACTTTTACAGGTATTTATATTAATACAGACCAAGGTAGTAATTCAGTAACTAGTCATGTTTTTAACAATACAATAACTAACATCAGGTGGAATTGTCAAGCTAATGCTTCTAATATTTGGTGCGGAATTTATGCGTTGAATGGAGATATATACATCGGAGATACAGCAGGAACAGGCAACATCATAGGTTCTCCAACGGGCAACGATGCTATTATAGTTAATACGAATACAAATGGAGCTACTAGTTATGGTATTTTATTTAGTAATCCGGTCAATTCAAACAAAGTTAGAATTAGCGATAACAAAATTGGTTCAATTACATTAACTAGTAATTCACCTTCTAACTCACATAATTTTACGGGTATTCACACGGGTACGGCAGATGTTACTATTTCCAATAATTTAATAGGAAGTTTAACTACTCCTAATAGTATTCATACAGCACAAGCAGCTACCACTACGGGCGCTTATGCTCAAAAAATATTTGGAATTAAATTACTTGCCGGTTCTGGCACAAACACTATAATTAATAACACTATAGCCAATATTCATAATAATTATCAGGGAACAAGCCTAAGTGGACAAGTTAGAGGAATAGTAACAACTGCTGGTTCTCAGGTTATAGTTGGAAATACAATTTTCAATCTAAGCACAAATAGCGCTAGCCTTGGGATAGGAGTAAATGCTTCAATAACGGCAATATCTCAAGAGCAAGCACTGCAAGATAATCATGAGATTTCCGAAAATGTTATTTATGGACTATCCAACAATTCGGGAGTAGATGATGTTGAAATAAATGGCATATATTATAATGGTACTTCTTCAACAAGTAGTCTTTCATATACAAGCAGAAACTTTATTCACAGTCTTAGTGCTAATGGAGGTAGTGCTAGAATTAATGCAATTCACATTGATAAAAGCACAGGTTGTAAGTATGCAAATAACATGATAAGGCTGGGAATAGATGCAAATGGAAGCAGTATTAATGGAAATCATAAATTTGTTGGAATTTTGGTTAATTCAGAAAGTACAGGCTCAAAAGGACAACAAATAATTTTCAACACTATTTATATTGGCGGTGTAGCAAGTTCGGGAAATGCAAATACCTATGCCTACAAGCGAGAAAATGCTATTTCGTCAAATCCTACTGAAAGTGTTGTAAACAATATCTTCCACAATGCAAGAACAAATCTTGGAGGTAGCGGTAAACATTATGCTGTTTCCATAGCAAATAATACAAATGTTGCAAATGCAAATTATAATGTGTTTTCTGCCGAAGGTATTGGAGGAATAATTGGAGAATATAATAATACAGATTATAATACTATTGAAGACTGGCGAACTGCAAGCGGTTTAGATGCAAATAGCCACAATGCAACTCCAATATATTTGAATGTTGACGGTAATGCAGACGATATTGATTTGAGATTAGACGGAACAAAAGCTGTTAACGCAAATAATCTTATCGGGAAAGGGACATACTTAGCTTTATATCCTAATGACTATTTTGGAACAGATAGAGCAAATCCGTCTACAATAGGTGCTCACGAAACAACTGCTTTTGTTCCTGCATGTGTTGCTCCAACTTTAAATGCCAAATATAATAGCGAAGAATCCAAGACTATATGCGAGGGTCAAGGCTTTATATTAAGTGCCAATCCACAAGGTGGCGAAAACTGCGATGGAACTTGGGAATATGCTTGGTATAACGACAGCA
>CAZKDV010000017.1:0-31904 GCA_964551645.1 uncultured Bacteroidales bacterium
ATTTTTTGCTTTTTTGAAAAATTTATGATGAAAATAGAGGTTGTACAACGGCTACATCTTTATTTACGAAACTCCCTTTCATCAAATATTCGTAAATTCCTCTAAATTCAAAAGTTTTTACGAATGTTTCCATTGTGCTTTGTGTTTTTACAAAATTAAATAAAAACTTTAATAAACAAGACTAAAATGCAAATTTTTTTGGTTTTTGCAGTTGGACTTGTGCTGTTGTAAAGCCAGACATATTTGATTGTGTGGTGAAACTGTAAATTGACTATAAATCGTCCTTTTTCTAAGCAGGGTCGGCATCTGCAACTATTCTCAAACTTGAATATTCTTTAATGGATAAAAATTGTGAAATAATTGATTTGATTTCTGTTCTTGTAGCATTATGCTGTTGATTTCTTGGAACTTTTATAAGAATATTTCTTATGTAATAAAGTCTAATTCTGCTATAAATTGGAGTTTCGGGACCGAGAATAATAATGTTTTTTATTTGTTGTAAATGTTTTTTTAGTTCTTCGGCTCCAGCAATGGTTTTTCCAAGGTTTTTGTGCTTGACGGATAGCAATATCAGGCGATAGAATGGGGGATACTTAAACAACAATCGTTCTTCTTTTTGGACTCTGTAAAAATCATGAAATAAACCGTTGACAGCCATTGCAATTATAGGATGTTTCGGATTTCGCGTTTGTAAAAACACTCTGCCGTTATTTTCTCTTCTGCCTGCTCTGCCCATTATTTGAGTTATGGTTTGAAATGCTCGTTCAAAAGCACGAAATTCGGGAAAGTGCATTAAACTATCTGCATCAAGAATTCCTATTAAATTGACATTGTCAAAATCCAATCCTTTGCTAACCATTTGAGTGCCAACTAAAATATCAATTTCTTTATTTTCAAAAGATTCAATTATTCTTTGATGAGAAAATTTTCCCCTCGTACTATCAGTATCCATGCGTGCCACTCTTGCTGTGGGAAACATAGCCTGAATTTCTTCTTCAATTTTTTCAGTTCCTAAGCCTCCAAATTTGATATGAGTGCTTCCACACTCTGGACATCGTTCAGGGACAGTATTGACAAAACCACATAAATGACACTTCAAATTATCAATTTGTTTGTGATAAGTAAGGGTAATATCGCATAGTTTACAAACAGGAGACCAAGCACAATCATTGCATTGAACAATAGGGGCAAATCCTCTACGATTTTGAAACAGAATAATTTGATTTCCACCGTCAAGGCTATCTTGTATGGCTCTTTTCAGTGCATTAGAAATGTAATATACCCCATGTTTCTTTTTAAATTCTTGAGACATATTAATTAAATGCACTTCGGGCAATGGCAAATCCAAATATCTTTTTGTGAGCTCGGCAAGTCCGTAGCGTCCTTGCTCTGCATTATAGTAGGTTTCTATTGATGGAGTTGCAGTGCCAAGAATTACTTTTGCATTGCACAAATATGCTAAATAAATAGCGGCATCTCTTGCATTATATCGTGGTGCAACATCTGTTTGCTTGAATGAATAATCATGTTCTTCATCAACTATGATTAATCCTAAATTGGAAAATGGTAAAAATAAAGCTGAACGAGTTCCGATAATAATATTATACCTATTTTTGTCAATATTATCAGAAGCCACGCTTTGCCATAATTCTATTCTTTCGTGATAATTGAATTTATGATGAAATACTCCTACTTGTTCGCCAAAGTACATTTTAAGTCTTTGTATTATTTGTGTCGTTAGTGCAATTTCTGGAAGTAAATATAAAACTTGTTTTTTTGCATTTAAAGCATCATTGATGAGTTGTATGTATATCTCAGTTTTTCCACTTGAAGTAACACCATGTAAAAGAACTACATTTTGGTTTTGAAAACTGTTTTTAATAGTGTTGTATGCTATTTGTTGAACTTGTGAAAGCACGCATTGTTTAACTGTACCGTCATCGTTTTGGTTAATTTCAAATCTGGAAATGATTTTGTCTTCTTCAATTATATATCCTTTTTTAATAAGGGCTTGAACTGCACTATATTGTGTGTCTTTTGTTAATTCTGTTTTTGAAATTTCTCCAACGATATTATTATTTAGTTCAATTAGTTTTTGTATAAAAACTAACAAAGCATCTGCTTGCTTTCTTGCTCTTTTTTCAAGCGAATTAATTAATTCATTTAGCTTGTTTTCGTCAGATATTAATTCCTCCGATAATTGTATATATGTTACTTTTTTGGGAATATATTTTTCGGCATACTCTTCATAACATACTGCTATTTTCTTTGAAATTAGATTATTAATAATATTTTGAACAGATTTAATACCCGTAATTCTTTGAATATCGCTTGTGCTTAGAATTTGTTTTTCTATTAAACTTTTTGTTACAATTGCTTCATAAGAATGTATTTCGCTTTCATCAATTTCTTTGTAATTTGGGTGAATTTCGATTTTTGTTTCACTTTCAACTCTTAAACCGGCAGGTAAAGCAGTTTTCATAACATCTCCAATACTGCATAAATAGTAGTTTGCAATCCATTGCCAAAATTCTAACTGCATTTGCGATACTATTGCTTCATTGTCTAAAAGTGTTTGTATTGGTTTAGGACTAATATTTTTTGGAATAGTAAGCATTAAGGAATAAACAATTCCGGTATAAAATTTTTTGCTTCCAAATTGAACTATAACTCTTGAACCAACTGATATTTTTTCTTGAAACTCTTGAGGTACCGAATAAGTATATAGTCTGTCAATAGGAACAGGAACGATAACTTCTACATATTTAGTTTTTTTGATATTCATTCTATGCTTTGAATTAGCAAAGTTAAGTAATTCATCTAAATAAGGTTTTGGTTTTCTTTAAAGACTGTTTGTGTGTGCAAATTAAATTTTTATGCCTGATTTACTGAAAAATTACATTATTTTTGCATTTCCAAACTAAAAATTAATTATACTATGAAAGCATTTGTATTTCCAGGACAAGGGGCGCAATATCCGGGTATGGGTAAGGATTTGTATGATAATTATCCTAAGGCAAAACAGTTATTTGATAAAGCAAATGACATTTTAGCATATAATATTACTGAGCTTATGTTTCAAGGAACTGACGATGATTTGCGTCAGACAAAAGTTACACAGCCTGCAATTTTTCTTCATTCGGTTATATTGGCTGAAGTTTTAGGCGACAAATTTATGCCCAATATGGTTGCAGGACATTCACTTGGAGAGTTTTCTGCTTTGACAGCTGCAGGTGCTTTGAGTTTTGAAGATGGTTTACGCCTTGTTTTGCAAAGAGCATTGGCAATGCAAAAAGCATGTGAACTTGAACCTTCAACTATGGCGGCAATTTTGGGCTTAGATGATAATACGGTTGAACTTGTATTGTCAGAAATTGATGATGTAGTTGTTGCAGCAAATTACAATAGTCCGGGACAAATTGTAATATCAGGAAGTTTTTCGGGAATTGAAGTTGCTTGCGAGAAACTTAAGTCAGCGGGTGCCAAAAGAGCTTTGCCCTTAAAAGTTGGCGGAGCATTTCATTCTCCTTTGATGGAACCGGCAAGAAAAGAATTAGCTCAGGCAATTAATAATACAGTAATTAATACACCTATTTGCCCGATTTATCAAAATGTTGATGGACAACCGTATTTGCATGCCGAAACTATTAAAAAGAATTTAATTGCACAACTTACTTCTCCCGTTCGTTGGACACAAACAGTTAAAAATATGACTGCTGACGGTGCCACACATTATACCGAACTTGGACCGGGTAATGTTTTGCAAGGATTAATTAAGAAAATAACTCCCGAAGTTGAAGTTGCTGGATTTTCAAGTATTTAACTGTTGAATCATAAGTTTGATATTTATTTGCTTATGAAAAAACAATAATAAATATTGTATTTGTCTGATGATAAAATTGATGTTATTTTTTGTTAATTGTAATTGTTTTGCAAATGAACAAATTTGAATCAGATTACGATATTATTGTTGTTGGAGCAGGAGCGGCAGGATTGTTATCGGCAGCTCGTGCAGCCGAAAGAGGAAAAAAAGTTCTGCTTATAGAAAAAATGGAAAAAGTTGGCAAAAAACTTGCCATAACAGGAAAAGGTAGATGTAATATTACCAATGATTCGCCTATATCATTGCATTTGAAGCACATAAAACCTCAAGCTCGTTTTTTAAAATTTGCTTATTCAAGTTTTTTTACCAATGATATTATCAATTTGTTAGAAAAATATGGAGTTAAAACTATAGTAGAAAGAGGGAGCCGGGTTTTTCCAGTTTCTAATTCATCTGCCGATGTTGTCAATGCTTTGTTGAAATATTGTCAGAGACATGGTGTTAAAATACTATTAAATTCAGAAGTTACTTCAATTTTGTTTAACAACAATAAAGTAGAAGGAGTGTGTTTTACTCATTTGGGAAATACTTTAAACATTAATGTTGATAATGTTATTATTTGTACTGGAGGAAAATCATATCCTGCAACGGGTTCAACAGGAGATGGTTATGTTTTTGCAAAATTAGCAGGACATACAATATCGCCTATGTTTCCGGCATTGGTGCCAATAGAAACCGAAGGTACAATAGCTCAGAGTATGCAAGGAATTAGTTTGAAAAACATTATGGCGATGGTTTGGGTCAATGGAAAAAAGAAAAGTCAAGAATTTGGCGAAATGTTGTTTACTCATTTTGGCTTGTCGGGTCCTGTTATTCTTACTTTAAGTCGCGATATAGTTGAAGCAATTGAACAAGGTTTGAGCGTTGAGATTTCAATAGATCTAAAACCTGCAGTTGATATTGCTACTTTAGACAAACGCTTGATTAGAGAGTTGAATGAGAACGGGAAAAAGTGTTTGCACAATGTTTTTAAAATGTGGCTGCCTTCTGGTATGATTGATACATTTATGTTAATGCTTGAACTTGATGGCAAAAAGTTGTGTCATCAGGTTTCTTCCAAAGAACGGCAAAAAATACTGAAAACATTAAAAGATTTTCGTTTTGCAGTTAAACGACACAGACCTTTTAAAGAGGCAATTATTACCGCCGGTGGAGTTGAACTGTCAGAGATAGATAATAAAACTATGGAGTCGAAAATTTGCAAAGGCTTATATTTTGCAGGTGAGGTTTTGAACTTAGATGCAGATACCGGAGGATTTAATTTGCAAATTGCGTGGTCAACTGCCTGGGTAGCAGGCAATTCAGTTTGATGAAGAATTTGTGTGTTTTCTACAATATAATACTTGTTTAGCCTAAATAGTAGTTGTTTTTTTATTAATTATCAATGTAAATAATAATTAAATTTGCAATGATATATTTTAATAGCAAAAACTTATAGTTATGAATAAGATTATTTTATTTATTAGCATATTATTTATTTCATTTTCACTTATAGCACAAAATGAAGTAGCAGAAAAAATGAAAAAAAGCGATAAAATTGTATTTAACTGCTTTATGGACATTTGGCAAAATGCACCAAAAAATGCAGCACTTGAAGCATATAACTTGGGTGTTTCTTATTCAACATTTCAAGATAATCCTATTGGAAATTCGCATTTTTCAATAGCTTATGGATTAGGTTTTTCTTTTCATAATATGTATTCAGCTTCATTTTTGAAATATGATTCGCTTTGGAATTCAAATTTTGTTGAAATAGATAAAGATATAAAGTATAAAAAAAACAAACATACTTTTGCTTATTTAAACACTCCTGTTGAATTAAGATATAGAGCAAAAGGCAAAAATTCATTTAAAGTAAGTTTGGGTTTTAATTTTGGTGTTCTTCTGCAAGAACATCATAAATATATTGGCGATGATTTTATGATAGATAAAACTAAGCATACAATTAAACTCAAAGAATATAAACATAAAAATATTGAGTTTTATCGTTATAGCGTTTCTGCACGGGTGGGCTATAAGTGGTTTAATATTTTCGGAGATTATGCTTTGAATAGCATCTTCAAAGATGGCAAAGGACCTAATATGTACCCGATTTCAGTTGGCATTAGTCTTATTCCTCCATTGTAGAATTATAAAAGGATAAGAAGAAATATTATCATTGATGCTAATCCTCCAAAATATCCAATAATTATTTCATTTTTTGAATGTGCATTGAGTGTTGATCTTGCAAATGCGACTATTCCGGATATAATAATTGTTATTGGTAACAAATTAACAAATGGAGTAGAGTGTTTGAAAAGTATGAATAATAAAATTGCTGTAAATGCACCCCAGCCGATTAGATGAAGACTTATTTTATAGAAGAAAGTTATAATTATTGTGGCTATAGAAATATAAAAAAAGCTAATTATTATTGAGTTTAACAATACGGGTAAATTCCATTTGCTACAGATGAAATAGGTGATATAAAGCATTGAAGCTACAAATATCATTGGATATATTCTGTCTCTTTTTTCGGGTAAGTGAAAAGAATGGAGCAAACCAAGTTTTTTGAGCAAAAACATTATCAATATCGGAATAATATAAGTATTGATAAAAACAGATGTAAGTATAAATTTACTGGCAAGTGGTGCAAGAAATGTGTATGGGAAAACTGGGAGATTTATAATAATCCAAACAGCAAGAGTTGGAATTATTAGCGGATGAAAAATATAAGATATTATAGTTGTAAGTTGTTTCATCAAAAGGGTTACAATTCTTTTCTTAAACGAGCAACTGGAATTCCGAGAAATGATCTATATTTGGCTATTGTTCTTCTGGCGATATTATAGCCCTTTTCATTTAAAATTTTTGCAAGTTCTTCATCTGTTAATGGTATTCTTTTATTTTCGTTTTTAATGCAGTTTTCTAATATATTTTTCACTTCTCTACTAGATACTTCTTCTCCAGAACTTGTAGATAGGGATTCTGAAAAAAATGTTTTAAGCAAAAATGTTCCATAAGAAGTTTGCACATATTTACTATTTGCCACTCTGCTCACTGTGCTTATGTCAAGCTCAACAATGTCGGCTATATCTTTGAGTATCATCGGCTTGATTTTGGCTTCGTCTCCGGTTAGGAAATAATCTTCTTGAAACTTCATGATAGCACTCATTGTAACATACAAAGTGTTATGTCTTTGTCTTATTGCGTCAATAAACCATTTTGCTGAATCAACTTTTTGCTTTACAAATTGGGCTGTTTGTTTTTGTTTTTCAGTTATGTTTTCTCCATATTTAGAATACTCATTTAGCATTTCAAGATAAGTTTTGCTAATTTTAAGTTCAGGAATATTACCTTTATTGAGTATTAATTCTAATTTGCCATTGCTGTTTTCAATAATAAAGTCAGGAATGATATAAAAAGTTGAGTGCATGGATTCAGAAGAGGAGTTTGCTGGCTTAGGATTTAATTTTTGGATATACAAAATAATGTTTGACAGCTTTTCTTCTGTTATGCCAGTTTTGTTAATAATTTTATCGTAATGCTTTTTAGTAAACTCATCAAAAAATTTAGTTATAATAGAAATTGAAAGAGCTTTGTCCTCATCTGTATCAGGTAGTCTATAAAGTTGAATTAATAAACATTCTTTCAAATTCCTAGCACCAACTCCCGGTGGGTCAAATCCTTGTATAATCTTTAATGTTTTTTCAACATTTGAAACAGAAACATTAATGTTTTGGTAAAAAGCAAGGTCATCAACTATGGCTTGCAAATCTCTTTGCAAATATCCAGAATTATCAATATTTCCAATTATTTGCTCCCCAATTAAATATTCCTCATTGCTTATTTCTTTTAGACCAAGCTGATCAAATAGCAAATCTCTAAATGTATTTCCTGAAGCATATAGAATGGGTTTGGTGTCATTTTCTTGGTTGTTTTGTTGATATAAGTCGTATTCTGCTTGATCTTCGTCATAAAAATCGTCATAGTCATAATCATCTTCATTACTAGTGTCAGAATCATTGTCTTTATCTGATTCAGTGCTTTGTTTTTCTATTGAATCGTACTCATCGTCAAATTCATTTTCTTGCTCTTCTAAAACTGGATTTTCTTCAATTTCTTCTTTAATTCTCTGTTCGAGTTGAGCAATTGGAACTTGCAACAATTTCATCAACTGTATTTGTTGAGGAGATAGTTTTTGTTGAAGTTTTTGTTGTAACTGTTGGCGCATTTCGTAATGTTTTCAATATGTCTTAATGATTTACTTAAAATTCTGCATTATTAGGAGTTCTTGGAAATGGAATAACATCTCTAATATTTAACATCCCAGATACAAATAACACTAATCGTTCAAATCCTAATCCAAAGCCACTATGAGGAACAGAGCCAAATTTTCTTGTTTCGAGATACCACCACACATCTTCAGGAGCAATATTACATTCCGCTATTCTTTGAAGCAAAACTTCATAATTTTCTTCTCTTTGGCTTCCTCCGATAATTTCACCAATACGAGGGAATAAGACATCCATTGCTCTGACAGTTTTACCGTCATCATTCATTTTCATGTAAAAAGCTTTGATTTCTTTAGGATATCCAGTAATAATAACCGGTTTTTTGAAATGTTGTTCAACCAAATATCTTTCATGTTCTGATTGTAAATCACATCCCCACGAAACAAGATATTCAAATTTTTTCCCTGATGCAAGTAAAATATCAACAGCTTCGGTATATGTTATTCTTTTATAATCTGTTTCTACAGTATGTTGTAATCGCTCTATAAGTTCATTATCATACATTTTTTGAAGAAATTCTATGTCATGTCGGCAATTGTCTAAGGTGTATTTAACTACATATTTTAAAAATTCTTCAGCTAAATCCATATCATCATTGATGTCATAAAATGCCATTTCGGGTTCTATCATCCAGAACTCGGCAAGATGTCTCGGTGTGTTTGAATTTTCAGCTCTGAATGTTGGTCCAAATGTATAAACCTGCGACAAAGCTAATGCTCCAAGTTCGGCTTCAAGCTGCCCCGAAACAGTAAGATTTGTTTCTTTCCCGAAAAAATCTTCGGAATAATTAATAGTTCCGTCTTCATTTCTCGGAGGATTGTCAATATCAAGTGTGGTTACTCTAAACATTGCACCTGCCCCTTCTGCATCTGAGCTTGTAATGATAGGGGTGTGCATATAATAAAACCCTTTTTCATTAAAAAACTTATGTATTGCAAAAGATAAATGGTGTCTAATTCTTAATACTGCACCAAAAGTATTTGTGCGTGGTCGTAAATGAGCAATTTCGCGTAAAAATTCAAGTGTATGTCCTTTTTTCTGTAAAGGGTATGAATCGGTAGGACATGTGCCAATTATCTCTACCTTTGAAGCATGAATTTCAACATTTTGACCTTTGCCGGGCGATTTAACTACCGTGCCTTGAACGGCAATTGATGCTCCAGTTGTAATTTGTTTAATTATGTATTCGTCAAATTTATCATTGTCTATAACTATTTGCAGACTATGAATAATTGTTCCGTCATTAAGTGCAACAAAAGTTACAGCTTTATTATCTCGTTTTGAGCGCACCCAACCTTTAACATCAACTGATTTGTTAATCAGCTTGTTAGTGTCAATATCGAAAAAGTTTTTTATGAAAAATTGGTTCATATAATTAAAAAGCTATGTTTATGATTAATATCTTAAAGTTAAAGCAATATTATTGAATTTGTCTAATTCGTTATTTTCAACAAACACGACATCGCCACCATTAGCCATGTTAAATTCAATAATTTCATCAACAATGTCATCAATAACAAGAGTATCATCTTTTTCAATTTTTGAAATAAGTTCAACTTTGCCATCAATAATTTTTGCCGCTTGAAAGAAATCTTTTTTGACAAAGAGTGTTTTTCCTTTGCCTTTTTGCACTGCTTCCCAAATCTCAGTGTAGTCAGATAGCACTCTGTTTTCAGAAACAGCTATGTTTAGTTCTTTAATTCGTTCAGTATTTCTTAATTTAGTGAGGTGCATAACTATTTCCCAAGCATCAGGAATAATTTGATGAGCAGGTTCATTATCTCTATTGCGATTTATGTGTCCAATTATTAGATTTTTTTTGCCAGCAACTTTAATATAATGGTCAAAGTTTCTTGTTTCGGTTGCTAAAAGTACTGGAAGTGGATGTTCTTTTATTGTTTCTAACAATATTTTATCAACTCTATTAAAAAACTCTTCAATTAAAACATCTTGTCCTTTTGCTGTGGAAAGTTTATGTTTATCTGTTGTATAGATAGTATTTGTCAAAGAGAAGTTTGTAGTATTTTCGTTTACTACATTTGCGCTATGTGCCTCAATTAATCTAGCTTTTTGTCTGCTCAAAACAAGTACATAGTAATTAGATTCTTGGTGCATTGCTCTAATGATATCCCTTGTGGCAAAAGTATTATCTATAACAACTCTGTTTTCAACTTTGATAGGTAATCTTGTGAAGTCAGCAAAATCATTATTGACATAGATAACTAAACTTTCAAGATTGAAATTATGATTGATACTACTAACTAATTGATTAAGTTTTTCGATAATCTTTTTTGCAAATTGTTTCTCATAGCCTGCATTTAGTCTTTCTTCGGCTTCTTTCACTAAGTTCTTAAGTAATATTGGGTCTTGCTGATTTTCAGGCTTTGTTCTATGCGTATCCATAATTATTGACACACATGGGTCTGCGTAAATGTTTTTAGCTTTTTTTAATAATGGATTCATATATATTTGATTGATAAGTTGTTAAGTTAATCAAACTGTTTTGATTAAAATATGAATTGCAAATATACTGCTTTTTTTAAGAAATAAACACAAGGTTTTTTAGTGTAAACTGATGGTTTCTTTAGTTTCTTTGACTTTATTTATAGTTTCAATATAAAGTAGAATAATAAAGTAGCTAAAAAAAACTACTCCGGATTGAGTTTCTAACATGGATTCAAATAAAAAATTTATGCCTGTTAAGAGAAAAAAACTAGGCAAAATGAATGATCGATTTTTTATGCTATTTATTATTCCCCAAGCAAAAAGTATTAAGATGATAATTAATCCCAAGATACCGACAGTTACCCATGTTTGAAGAAATTGGTTATGAGCGTCTAATCTTTTTTCGTATGCAAATTGAAAATTGTTTTTTTTATGACTTTCGGTAATTTCATCTTTTGCATCTCCAATTCCAACTCCGGTAAGCGGATGCTCTTTAATGACTTGCCAAGCTCCCGACCAAGTTACTGTTCGTGAACTATTGTCTTTACTTGTATCTTTTTGGAAAATACTTGAAATAAAGTAATAAGAAGATGAGATTCTTTTATAGCTATGACTAGATAAGTTGATTAATATTAAACTAAAAATAAGAGAAAAACCTAAAATTATGACACTTAATTTATATTGTTTTTTTACAAGGAGTGCTATAATAAAAGCAATAAAAGTGAGAAAAAGAGTAAGAATTCCAGCTCTTGACATCAATAGCCATGAAATAATAATCAAAAAAGGAACAAAACTTAAAACTTTTAACCCGGATATTTTTTTTATGAAAAACAATATAAGTAATATAATTATAGCAAAATTCACATACATAGAAAAATATGAAGTGTGATGGAAAATTGATAAATATTTGTAAAGAAAAGAAGTGTAAAAATCATTTGTTTGAATATATTTGAATACTCCGTTAGTAAAACATATTACACTAGATACAATTGTTCCATACACAAACGACAAGAGAATTTTCGTGATATTTGCATTTGTCAATAGTCTGATTTGTAATAAAAAGATTATTGGAAATGCAAGTAAACTTAGTTTGATTTCGAGATTGAAAAAAGCCTCCGAAATATTTTCAGAATAAAAGACACTTAAGGCATATAATAAATATAATATGGGCAATAAAAAAATATAAAATCTTTGTGATTTTGTAGTTAAAGATTTAATATCTCTAATTGCTGCAGAAAAGTTAGATAGCAAATTAATTAAAACAAATATTGCAAGCAATATAAACAAAATAGGAATTGCCTTTTTGTGTAAAGGAATTGCAAATGCAATAATATAGTTAAGAATTAATATAATTCGCTCTAAATAACTTTTGTTATTCATATATTGGGATTAATGTATTGTAGAATAACAAAAACTTACCCTTTTAATAAGGTGAAAAATAGTAATACTTTTATATTAGTTTAAGAAACTTTTTGTATTAGTTTCTTTCCTACTTGAATTGCATTCATGTTTTCAGGGATAAGTCCGTGATGTCTGGTAGGTAATGATTTCTCAAGACCCATCTTTAGATAATCATCTCCAACAATAGGTTTAATTTGGAGATATCCTCCTAGAACCATCATGTTGAAAACTTTGCGTAAATTGAGTTTTGCTGCTTCTTGTGCAGCATCAATTCTATATACAGTTATGTCTGTTCTTTCGGGATGTCTTGTAATACCGTTTCCGTCGTATATAAGAACTCCCCCTGGCTTAACTGTTTTTTCAAATTTGTCAAGTGATTGTTGGTTTAATATAATAGCTGTATCGAATGTTGAAACTACTGGAGAGCTTATTCTATTGTTGCTAATAATCACGGTAACATTAGCAGTACCTCCACGCATTTCTGGTCCGTAAGATGGCATCCAGCTTACTTCTTTGTTTTCCATTATACCACTATATGCTAATATTTTTCCCATTGAGAGAACACCTTGTCCTCCAAATCCTGCAATAATTAATTCTTCTGTCATGCTTATGATTTTTTTAAGTTAAGGTTTATTTATTTACTAATTCTCCGTTGACTTTAATATCGCCAAGTGGATAGAAAGGGAACATATTTTCTTCCATCCATATATTTGAGTCTCTTGGGGTCATTTTCCAACCAGAATTACAGTTTGAAACGATTTCAACAAATGATACTCCTTTTTTTAATTTCTGATTTTCAAAAGCCATTTTTATTGCTTTTTTTGCTCTTCTTACATTTGCAGGTTTATGAACTGACTGTCTTGTAACAAAGTATGTTCCGGGGAGCATTGCAATTAACTCAGTAATTTTTAATGGATTACCCATCATTTCTGTTTCTCTTCCGTAAGGAGAGGTTGATGAACGCATACCGGGTAATGTTGTCGGAGCCATTTGTCCTCCTGTCATGCCATAAATTCCATTATTTATAAAAACTATGGTAATATTTTCTCCTCTGTTGCAGGCATGTATTGTTTCTGCTGTTCCAATTGCAGCCAAATCGCCATCACCTTGATAAGTGAAAACATATTTTTCGGGCATTAATCGTTTTATTGCAGTTGCAAGGGCAGGTGCTCTTCCGTGTGCTGCTTGTTGCATGTCAATATTTAAAAATTCATAGGCTAAAACAGAACAACCAACGGGTGCTACACCTATTGTTTCGGATTGTGCATTGAGTTCTTCAATAACTTCCATCACTATTCTATGTGAAGTTCCATGTCCGCAACCCGGACAATATGACAAAGTTTTATCTGTAAGTAAACTGGTTTTTTTGTATACTAGGTTTTCAGGGCTAATTATGTCGTTATTCATGTCTTATCCTCCAATAATTAAGGTTTCTAATGCATTTAATACTTCTTCTGGGCTGTGAATAATTCCGCCAACTCGTCCAAAATGTTCAATTTTTTGAGAATCGCCAACAGCAAGACGAACATCTTCAATCATTTGACCAAGGCTCATTTCAACTGATAAAATTCCCTTAGTTTGTTTGCTTAATTCTTTCAATTCCTTACTAGGAAATGGGAATAGTGTGATTGGTCTTAGTAATCCAATTTTCAATCCCTTTTCACGACCTAAATCTATAGCTTTTTGACAAATTCGAGCACTTGAGCCATAAGCTACAAAAATATATTCAGCATCATCGCATTGGATATATTCACATCTAACTTCATTCTTTTCAATTGCTTCGTATTTCGCTTTTAGTTTTTGAACATGTTTTTCTTGAATTTCAGAAATAAGATTTAATGAAGTAATAATATTTCTTTCTCTGTCTGGAGTTTTCCCAGTTGTTGCCCATGGACAATTTTTCTTAATTTCTTCACTTGTCCATCTTGGGATATGGTCAAATAGTTCTACTTTTTCCATCATTTGTCCAATCAATCCGTCTGAAAGCATAATAACGGGTGTGCGATATTTGAATGCAAGTTCAAAACTGAGCTTTACAAAGTCAGACATTTCTTGCACCGATGCTGGAGCAAGAACGATTGTTTTATAATCACCGTGTCCGCCACCTTTAACTGTTTGAAAGTAGTCGCTTTGTGCAGGTTGTATAGTTCCTAAACCTGGACCTCCTCGAACAACATTTACAACAAGACAAGGTAATTCAGCGCCTGCCATATATGAAATTCCTTCAGTCATCAAACTGATACCAGGACTTGATGATGAGGTAAATACTTTTTTTCCACATGAAGCTCCGCCGTATAACATATTGATTGAAGCTGTTTCACTTTCAGCTTGTAGTATAACCATTCCAGTTGTTTCGTATGGTTTTTCTGTCATGAGATATTCTAATACCTCTGATTGTGGTGTAATAGGATATCCAAAATATCCGTCCACACCTGCGCGTATTGCTGCTTCAGCAATAGCCTCGTTTCCTTTCATTAACTTTAATTCTCCCATTATGAGTAGTTTTGTGATGAATAAATAGTATTAATCAATTCTTTTTCTGTAAACGGTAATTACTCCGTCAGGACAAACAACTGCACAATTGGTACATCCAATACATAAATCGTTTCCCATTTCTGCATAGTTATATCCTTTCCTATTGACATTATCTGATAGTTGTATAACACTATTTGGACATGCAGGAATACAAACTCCACATCCTTTACATTCTTGAATGTCAATTACAATTTTGCCTTTTACTTTAGCCATAATTATTTAGTTTATAGTAGTAATAAAAATTCTAGGTTGCTAAGTTAGATGTTTTTTTTTAGTTACAAAATATTAAATTGGAAAATCTTTATTGAACTGTTTTAAACGAATTTCCAAATCGGGAAATTGTTCTCTTTGAACAAGTGAAACACAAGCACGCAAGCCTTCTGTTCTTTCGCTGCCGGTTATATCAAGCGTTATGGCACTGATACCATAATATAGTAAGTTTTCAACCAATTCATTGCCATTCATTCCTGGATATGCAATAGTGAAATAAAATCCGTCTGCAAGAGGCTTGTCAATATCTTTGTCATAAACAATAAAAAAACCATTGTCTGTAAATAGTTTTTTCATGATTTTAGCTTTTTCAGCATATTCTTTTGTTTCGTAGATGAAGTTATGAACATCATTATTGACAGCTTCTAAAACTGCGGCTAAACCTCTTTGTGCCGAATGAGATGTGCCGGCAGATATTGAATAAACTGCACCAAATAACATGGCATAGCCAAATTTTGTTGTTCTAAATCTTGTTTGCAAACCGTCAAAGTCTCTTTCAAAAAGTTTATTCGAAATCACCATCATTCCACATCTTTGACCTGCATAACTGAATACTTTTGAACTTGATATGAATAAAATGTAGTTGTCATAATAGTTTGCTATACTTGGTTGATATGGTGGTACTCCGGGTTTTGAAATGTCAGTCCTAAAATCCATTCCGAAATACGCCAAATCTTCTAAAACAATAACATCATATTTTTTTGCAAGTTTTGCAATTATCTGTAATTCCTGCTCTGTAAAACAAATCCATGCAGGATTATTGGGATTAGAATATAGTATGCTATGTATATTGCCTTTTTTTAGATATGATTCTAATTTGTCGTATAGTTTTTCTCCTCGATAATTATACACATCAAAGGATTCAAATTTTTTGCCAAGTGTTCTTAATTGAGCTTTATGCTGTGGAAATCCTGGGTCGAGAAACAATACAGAATCTCTGTTTGCAAAACATTCGTCCAATAATATAAAACTTGCAAAACTTCCCATTGTTGAACCAACTGTTGGAAAACAAGATTGCTCGGATACATCTATTCCAATGAAGTTCTTAACAAATAAACTGATTTGCTTCTTCAATGGCTTAATTCCTTGTATATCTGGATAAATTGCAGCAACTCCATCTTCAAGTGCTTCAATTTCTGCCTTAACGGCAATTTCTGAAGCAGGTAAGCCCGGAATGCCCATTTCCATTCTTATATACCTGATGTTTGCTTCTGCTTCAATTTCATCTATTAGCTTTTTAACTTCTCGAATACTAGCCTTTCCAATAACTGGAATATTGCTTGCTTTTATTTTGCGAGATACAATTTCATGAGGAATAGGTGTGTTCTTTGGCTTCATAAAACTTTTTTTACAAAGTAAATTAATTTTATTCAAATGAGCAAAACCAAAATTTAAAATCTAATTTGTAGAATCAGTTGAAAAACGATATTAAACACTCTTGTTACTATATTTTATCGAAAAAGCTAAATATAACTTTTAATTCAAAAACAAATGTTTGTCTTGCAAATGCGGAATATAACAAGTTTGACTTTTTCCAAACCACTTATGTCTGTTCTTTGCAATAATATCATATATGAAATTTCTTAAAAACCGTGGAATTATGTATAAAGAAAGAAATATTGCTTTCCAACCACCAAGTAGCGACATCGTTTTTAGAAAAGCATCTGATTTGGTATATGTTTTATCATTTAATAATAAGACAACTGATTTGTTGATAGGGAATTTAATTTTCTTACTCAAATTTGTAACTGTTTTAGACTCAAAATTCGTATATCTTAATATTTGAGTTTTATCATATTTTATTAGCCATTGGACAGTTTTTTTGCAAAGTATGCAATTTCCATCAAAAATTAAAATGGGATATTCGTTAAGTATGTTTTTTTGCTTATAAAAAGTTTTGGGTGCGTGCTTGTTTGTCATTTTGTCTAAAACTTTTCGCATATCATCAGCCATTTCAATAGTGGTTTTATATCGTTTATTAATGCCATTTTGTATCATTTTGTGCTTTTGCTCATAATTATAATAATGAGGAGGTTTTGGAAATAATTCACGATGAGTTGATTTTTTAATAATGGCAAAAATAGAATCGGATAAATATCTTGTTGAGGGTAATTCCATGCTTAATTGTTGGTCAATTATCATGTGAGGAAATTTATGTGTAAATGGGTGTTTGTCTGTTAAACATTCATATAGCATAATGCCGATACTATAAATGTCGCTTGCAGGAGAGATGAGATTATGAAAATATAATAATTTTTCAGGGGCGCTATACAAAATATTAAATGGAGTTTTTGTGCCATTATCCGGATTGAAATGTGGTGTTTTCGATAGCCCAAAGTCTATTATTTTTACCTGAGGATTATTTTTGTTTATTTTGCCATATTGATATTCTACGACTATATTTGCAGGTTTTAAATCGCAATGTATAATATTTTGTTTATGGATTTCATCAAATGATTCAAGAATATTTACGAATGTTTTAAGCCAAAATATGGTTTTTTGTTTTTTAGAGATAAAGAAAAGTGTTTTTGTGAGTTTTTTTAGGTCAATGCCATGAATATATTCTTTAACTAAAAATAAATGTTCTTTTTGATGAATTAGCTCAACAGAGGAACTAATATTGGCATTGATATTTTTTATTAATGCCTCTTGATGGAAATATATTTCAAATAAATTATGTTTTTGTGTATTCGACTTAAAGTGCTTAATAATAAAAGGATGTCCATCTGTTTGTCTAAATCCAAGAAAAGTTTTTCCAAATTTTGCATCATCTTGAAATACAAATTGTTTTTCTTCAGGAAAAATTAAATATGTGTCTATTTTGCCTTTAACTTTAATAGATTTCATAGCGTTTACAAAGATGCAGATTTTTTTTGATTTTAGTCGCTTGTTTTTGAAGCTAATAATAAAAAAATAATATGTCAAAAATCCGATATATACTCATAAAACTATGTTAAAAGTCAAAATAATTAATTCAAACGATTACAAATATTCTTTATGCTTATGTTTTTTTAATATATTTGCCAAAAATTTAAATATATATATGTATGAAACGATACTTTACAAAATCTAGTAATGAAACAGTACATAAAAGAAGTATTTTATTAGCATTTTTTGTATTCTTTATTGCATTAAATGGTTATTCTGTTAACAGATATTGGGTTGGTGGTTCAGGTAAATGGGATGATCCGGCTAAGTGGTCGGAAACTGATGGTGGTGCTGGCGGAGCTTCTGTTCCTATTAGCGTTGATGATGTGTTTTTTACAACACTTTCTGGCTTTAATGCAAATAACAGAACAGTAACTTTGCCTATAGGTCCTTCAAATTTGGCGAGAAATATTACGATTAAAACGGAGCTAAACCCAAGTTTAATTTTTACAGGAACAGGTCGTCTTGATATATATGGCTCAGTTGCTTTGGAAGACAATATGACTTTCACTAATTGGACTGGGAATATGCACTTTTATATGGGTGTTATTGATGGTACTAATACTATTAATACTGCAAATAATATATTTTATAATACATTAATTCGCTTTGAGAATAACTTTTCTGGGGATTTTGTTGTTAATGGAGAATTTAAACATGCATTCAATAAGGATGGAAAGATAGAGATTGAGTTAGTTGGAAAGGTTAATACTATTGCTTTTAACGATTTGGTCGTAGTCTCGGGCAATATGATCCTGATGTCAGGAACTGCTATTTTGAATAAAGGGTTTGACCAGTCAGGGACTTCATCTATAATCACAATACACAATAATACAATTTTTCACTCTTATAGTAGTGGTGCTGTGTATAGGTTTGCAAACTACGGAGAAGCGTATTTGCATGGTCAAGTATATAGTTTCGGAGAAGTGTTAGGCGGCTCAACAGCATCGCCTACAGCTCCTCAGGTGTTAGATATTGAAGACTGTACAATAAATATGACAATGTCTGGTGCGTACTGGAAGTGGGGAAAAGGTTTGCCAAACACATTTAAGTCAAATAATTCAGTTATTAACTTTAGTTCAGATGCAGCTGAGTTCTATCCGTTTAGTTTAGAATTTAATGTTGTAAATATTGAAGCTAGCGCAAGCTATGGCAAAGATTATTTTACAATTGCTTTTGAGGGAACTAACCCTGCTTCAGCGACTTATACTCCATCGTTTAATCACTTAAATATTTATAATAATTGTTTGTTTAGGATAACTGGTAAAGGTTTTAATCCAAGAATTAAAAATACCCTTCACTTTGAAAAAGAACATTCTTATTTTACAGATTTAGAAGATAATGTTACTTTGGGTAATACTTTTTACATTGAAATGCTTTCAGGCTCAAAACTTGATATGCAAGCAACATGTACGAAACCAATTTGGTTAAATAAGATGTCATTTCACTTTAATCCAAGTGTTACAATCTTAGCTGATAATATCATCAGTACAAATATTTTTGCAAGTGGTTCATCAACTCCATATAATATTGGAGCAAATAGCTATATTATGCCTTATACGACACATGTGGGCTGGAATATTGGAACACCAAATCATAGAAACTTAGTTTGGGTTGGTCCAATTCCTAAAGATACCAATGATGAGCAAACTTATGCAATTTGGGGTGATGAAAATAATTGGAGAGATTTAGCCATTGATCCAAGTGCAATTTCAGGACCTGGATATACTGCTGGTACTCCTGTTTGTCCTCCAACACATGTTGATTCAGTTGTTTTTCCTAATAATTCTTATGTGCTTTGTGATGCTAATATTTCATATACAGAAGGTATGAATTGGCTTGGAAATGGTAGAATATTTGGGAATGATAAGCAAGAAATAGAAGTTTGGGGATCTCTACATCTTAGTAAACAAATGCGAAATGATTTTCAAGGTACATTTTGGTTCCGTTCGGATAGACCATATAGATGTCATATTACTACAAATAATCAAGAATTTGACAGAGGAGTTGTGTTTAATTCGGCAGATGGAAACGGTTCTTGGGAATTGAAAGACACATTGAAAGTTCCAATTGTTGATGGAGATGCGGGTTTTAGCAATAATAGTGCTTCATTTAAATTGCTAAGTGGGCATTTTCACTCTGGAGATGCTACTTGCACACAAGGGAATGGACACACTATATTAGTTTATGGCATGTATCTTGGTGGTGGAAGCATTCACTTGTACGATAGCGATGTATATGTGTATGGACATGCTTCTGTTACTGGAAAAAATTATGTTGCAACTGCTGGAGTTTCAATTCATGCTGGAACATCTCACATATATTTTTCAGATGTTTTAAATCCTAATGATTATGCTATTCCAAGAATAGATTTAGGTCCAAATCACAAATATTTTGATATTACAATTGATGTTCCATCTGTTGGTGTTTATGCAAGTAGAACCCATTTCGTTAATATTAATAATAATGTGATTCATCACTTAAATATTGAGCCAAATACATCTATCCTTTTTGGAGGTTCAGGGATAAATCAAATTAAAAAAATTAATGCTTTATCTGATCGTAAAACTTTTTTATGTGCTACTTCTAATAATAATCCCACATATAACAATAATAATCAAATGATAGTGGATTCTTTGATATCAAAAGGACCCATAGACTTTGGACATTTCACTCGCATTCTTTCTTATATTGAATTATCTCCAAGTTATACATACAACTTAGGAACATCTACTTCAGGAAGCACAGCAATTACCTTGAGTTTATATGGTGCATCTGCTAATATACTACATCCATCATATACCTGCTCTAATAAATCATACTCATATCTGGGTGCTCATGCAGTTTTCCCTGGTACATGTTCAAATCCCATTATGATTAATAATGGACAAATACAAGTGTCTTCTCCAATATCAGTTCAAGCAACTTATGTTACAGTAAACAATAATACAGCTTATGGTCAATATATTCCAATTGTTAACTTAGGAGGAATTTTATTAGGAAATACAAGTGGATGGGTAGGTAGTGACCCAGCTCCTCGTAAATTAAGATGGGTAGATGTTTCCAATAATGAAAACAATATCGGAAATTGGAATGATGAAGATTATTGGGAGCAAGTTTTGCCAGTGTATCAATCAGCACCTCAGTGTCCTCCAACAAGAATAGATACTGCCTTATTTGATGATCAATCTTTTTCAGCTTTAGCCCAAAAAGTTAATATTGACTTGCCAACGCAAGCTGAGGTAGCATCTATGTATTGGGAGAACATTTCAGAATGGGTAGCACCTGAATTAATTTCAAAAAGTTCACAAGTCTTACATATATTTGCCAACTTAAGTTTCTATAGCAATATGAAACAAAACTTTTCAGGAGTTGTAATTTTTAGAGGAATACCTACGCCAGAGTACCCTGCATTTAAGATATATACTGCAAATAAAGAATTTAATAACCACATTAGATTTCAAGGAGATTCAGACAACACATTATGGTATGTTATGGATACTATTCACATGCCTTCAAAAATTTTATACTTAGATAGAGGGAACTTACATACACAAGGGCATGGAATTAATATAGCCAAATTTATATCAAATTCTAGCGATAAGAGATTTATTGATATATCAAACTCTGTTGTAACAGTGAGAGCTTCAACTGACAATGTTTGGGATGTTGGGGGTGGAGTAACAGATGGGGTTGTTACTTTGTTTAATATTAATTCTGATAACTCAATTATTCATAATATTGCTCATGGTATAGCAAGCTTTAGTTTAGGTGGTAGAAAATACAATGTTATTAAATCAACATCTGGCTCAGTCAGAATAAATCCATCTCAATTTAGGCGAGATACCATCAATCATTTGATTGATGCTCCTGGAGGAATTACTTCTTATGAAAGTGTCATCAATGTAAATTCAATTTATGTAAAAAAAGCAGAGTTTAATCGTCCTGTAAATATCAATAGCTCTCCTGGTTATTATGATACAGTGTATTTTGCTCAAAATGCAACTTTTTCAACAAATAATAAATATTTTAGTCATGTCTATTTCCCACCAGGTAAGACTTATACTTTTAATGTTGGGACAGTTCAATGGTTTGAAAATGATTGTCAAGTTGATTTAGTTGGTACAATAAATAACAATATACAGTTTTATTCAAATTCGACTGCGGAAACTGCCTTTTTGAGAAAGGATAGTGGCTTTTTCTGTGCTGACTATATTAATATGCGTGATATTACAGCTGTCGGAAACGGTCAAAATCCTCTATCTTGTACAAGCTTTGGAGAGCCAGTTAGTACTGTTTGTCAGCCGGAAACTCCTAATTCTTGGATAGTATCAGCATGTGATACTATAACAGATTTAAGTTCTTCTTGTGGTCCGTGGGTGATTTTTGACACCAATAGAGGTAGAGCAGATTTTAATGCAGGCGAAAATGCTGATTTACAAGGTAATGTACATGGTTGGGCTAAACGAGATTATGGAACTTTACCTTATGTAACATTAACAGATTATGCTCCAGTTTCCATTTGTCAAGGAGAAAAAGTACCAATTACTTATCAGATAACCGGACAATTGCCAATTTCTTTGACTACACAATATACGATCAATGGAGAAACTCATTTTGATGATATTTTGTTTATGGATACTAGTTTGTTCTCAGGAGGTTCCGGTTCGACAAACGATCCATATATATATCATGATACGATTGTTGCTAAAGATACTGATTTGTCTATTGTAATATCAAATATTTCGGTCAATGTTTTTCGCTGTTTTAATGCAGATTACCTAAATGCAAACGCAAAAACAATTACAGTATTTCCTGTTCCTTATGATATTACTCCAATTGCTAATCCAAATCCGGTTTGCAATGGTTCGTGGACATACATCAAAGCTAATTCAGAGTTTGTAGATGATAAGTATCAAATTTTTGATTCTCCAAATGGAAATTTAATTGGAAGTTTTTCTCCAAATGATTCTTTATATTTTGGTCCGATATTTAAAGACACTACAATTTATGTTACTGGCTTTACTTTGGCAGGTTGCTCTTATCAGATTCCATATACTATTTATGGTGATGGTCCTTGCGTAACTGATTTATTAGTTACAAAAAGTGCAGTTGATATGAACCCAGAAGTAAATACGAATATTAATTTTACTATATATGTAAAAAATAATGGTCCAAGTAATGCTACAGGAGTTGTTGTAACTGATGTTTTATCTTCAGCTTACGAGTTTGTTAGTGCTTCGCCTTCAAAAGGGATATGGGTTGATCCAAATTGGAATGTTGGAGATTTAGGTTGGAATGAAGAAGCATCTATTACGATAATAGCTAAAGTAAAACCAAATGAAATAGGAAATTATTCAAATACAGCTATAGTTTCAGGGAATGAGACTGATCCTGACCCATTAAATAATACTTCAGATATAATGCCAGATCCATTACAGATTGTTGATTTAGAGGTAGAAAAGTCTATTGACAATGTCAATCCTTATGTAGGAGATACTGTTGTTTTTACTATCATAGCTAAAAATAATGGACCAAGCAACGCAACAGGAATAGTTGTAAATGATCCTATTCCATCTGGATTTACAATTGTATCTGTAAATACTAGTGTTGGAGTATGGAACTCTCCCGACTGGGAAATTGGTGCTTTTGATGTAGGCGTTTTAGAAACAATGACGATAACAGCAATAGTTAATCCTAACGAAATAGGCAATTATACGAATATTGCAAATATTACAGGAAATGTGATTGATACAGATTTATCAAATAATACTTCTGAAGTTGTATGCGAACCAATACAATTGGCTGATTTGCAACTATTAAAAACTGTTACTAATACTATCGCTAATGTTGGAGATACATTAGAGTTTATATTAGAAGTGAAAAACAATGGTATTAGTCATGCTACAGGAGTGATAGTTGAAGATGTAATCCCTAATGGATATAATTATGTTTCTCATATTGCTAGTCAAGGTGATTATAATAACTATACAGGAATTTGGAATGTTGAAACTGTTTTGGTTGATGCAACTGCAACACTTCAATTGTTTGTTATTGTAAATCCTCCAAAGTCTAATACTAAGTATTTAAATGTTGCAAATGTTAAAGGAGATCAACAAGATAATGACTTAAGCAATAATACTGATAGCGCTAAGATTATTCCATTGCAAAGTGATATAGCTGTAACAAAAACAGTTGATAATAATACACCACAAGTAGGTGGTCAAGTTAAATTTACTATTACTGCTTCAAATCTTGGCATTGATGCGGCTACAAATGTAATACTTAAAGATTTATTAGAAAATGGATTTATTTATGTTAGTCATGAGGAATCTGTTGGAACATATAATGAAAATATCGGTTTGTGGGATATTGGAACACTTGCAGTTGGTCAAACAGAAGAGTTGACAATTGTTGCTAAGATAAATACTCCGCTTGTCGGTGTTGTATTCTCTAATATTGCTGAAGTTTACCATAGTGATCAGTATGACCCAAATGTGTCTAACAATAAAGCATCTTTGGTGCTTGTTCCATTGACAGCTGATCTTGCAATAAAAAAATCAGTTGATATAATGATTCCTGCTGTTGGTGAAACAATTAAATTTGAAATACTTATAACAAATAACGGTCCAAGTGATGCAAATAATATAGTTGTGTCAGAGCAAATTCCAAATGGATATACCTATGTGTCAAGCACAGTTTCTCAAGGTACTTATGATAATGCTATAGGATTGTGGACAATAGGTAGTTTAACTAACAAAGCAACCGCAACTTTATCAATTTATGCAATAGTTAATGCTCCTAATGCAGGAGTTGATTATCGAAACAAAGTTGATATTGTTGCAGCAGATGAGTATGACCCAGATTTAACTAATAACTCAGATGAAGTTTCAATTATATCACATCAGTCAGATTTAGAGGTAATAAAAACAGTTAATAATGCTAATCCTTATGTTGGAGAAGAGATTATATTTACAATAGTTGCGAAAAATAATGGAACACATCCTGCTTCAGGGGTGAAAGTTACAGATGTTCTTGCTTCTGGTTATACATTTGTCAATTCAACAACAACATCAGGAACTTGGGAAGCACCTGTATGGAATATTGGATATCTTGCCGTTGGGCAGTTGGAAACTATAAAAATAACCGCAATAGTGAACACTTCTGGAGATTATTCGAATATTGCAGTAATTGAAGGTAATGACTATGATCAAGATACTACAAACAATATTTCTTCGCTTCTATTAAACCCACTAGCCGTTGCTGATTTAGCTGTTGTTAAAACTGTTAATAATGAAGAACCTAAACCGGGTGAAGAAGTAATTTTTACTATTACGGCTACTAATAACGGACCGAGCAAAGCTACAGCTGTAAAAGTAACAGATGTTATTCAAGATGGATTTACTTTTGTAAGTGCATTAACTAATATTGGTAACTGGAACGGAAGTGAATGGACTATTGGAGATTTGGAAAAAGATGAGGTTGCTATTCTTGATTTAACAGTTAAAGTTAATCCAAGCGGTACTTATGTAAATACCGCCAATATAGAAGGAGCAGAATATGATCCTGATTTAACAAATAATTTCTCAACAGTATCAATTTTAGCCGATTTGCATGTCCCAAGAGGTTTTTCTCCAAATGGTGATGGTGTTAACGACACATTTATCATTAGAGGAGCAGAAAATTATCCAAATAACACATTGGTAATTTATAACCGATGGGGTAATAAAGTATATGAAGCATCGCCTTATATAAATGATTGGGATGGAACATCAATGTTTGGTTTAACATACGGAATAGATGATTTGCCTGTCGGAACTTATTTCTTCATTTTCGATATGGGAGATAATCAAGGTTATGTTAAAGGTTATGTGTATTTAAGTAGATAATAATAAAAACAAAGTACAATGAAAACATACATTTTAAAAATTTCTAAATACTTAGCAATCCTTTGTGTATTGTTGTCAACACAATTGATAGCCCAACAAGATGCAATGTTTACACATTATATGTATAACACTTTGTCTGTCAATCCGGCTTATGCTGGAACTCGAGATGCTCTTACATTTACATTGCTTAACCGCAATCAATGGGTGAGTTTTGAAGGTGCTCCTATAACTCAAACCCTGTCAATTCATTCTCCGATAAAAAATGAAAACATGGGAATTGGGTTTTCTTTGGTAAATGATAAAATTGGACCGGAGAAAAACACTATGGCTTATCTCGACTATTCTTATACAATTAAGACAAGCGAAAAATCCACTCTATCATTTGGATTAAAAGGAGGATTTGCATTGTTCAGAGTTAAATTGTCAGATATTGATTTACATGAACAAAATGATGACGCATTTAAATCAGATTTGGAGAGTAAATTTATGCCAAATTTTGGTTTCGGAATGTATTATGCAAGAGAAAAATTCTATGCCGGCGTTTCAGTTCCAAAGCTATTGCAAAGCGAAATAAATAGTAATGATATAAAAAAACTATCTGCAAAACGAAGGCACTATTTCTTTATAGTTGGAACTATGTTAGACTTAACAAATCAAATAGCATTTAAACCTACTGCACTTATCAAAGCAACTGAATCAGCTCCAACTGAAATTGACTTAACTGCGAGTGTGGTTTTTTATGACAAATTTCATACAGGACTTTTTTATAGAACAGGAGATGCTTTGGGATTACTTGTCGGACTTCAAGCAAGTGAACAGTTTATGATAGGTTATTCTTACGACTGGTCATTCGGAGTTAAAACACCTAAATATAATTCAGGAAGTCATGAAATTATGTTGAGGTACGATTTTATGTATAGTAATCAGAAAAAAATTCGCTCACCAAGATACTTCTAAATCATTTTAAAGGATAAAACTATGAGAAAAATATTCATTTTAAGTTTGATTTGCCTGCTTGCATTCAGCACTAAATCATATAGTCAACTGGATAAAAATGAGGTGAAAGGAAATAAAGCTTACGAATTATATTCATATTCTAAAGCAATTAATTATTACAAACAAGCAGACTTCTTAACTGTAGCTGCACAAAGAAACCTCGCAAAAAGTTATAAAAAAACTAATTTGTTTCATTTGTCTGCTGATACTTATCAAAAATTTATAAACTCGTCCGAAGTATTGCCTGAAGATTTTTATGATTTTGCATCTGTTCTAAGAATCATCGGAAATTATGAGCAGAGCGATATATGGATGGATAAATTTCATCAAGCTCGACCAAACGATAAAAGAGGTCTGAATTATAAAACTAATGCTTCAAAACTTGCTAATTTGCAAAAAGATGACGGTAGATTTGTAGTCAATCATTTGAGAATGAATACATCTCATCAAGAGTTTGGAACGAGCTATTTTGGAGATAAAATAATGTTTTCTAGTACAAGAGACTATACTACTCCAATCAGAAGAATATATAATTGGACACAAAAGCCATTTTTAAATATGCATATTGCCGATGTGAAAAATGGAAATCTCCAAAATATTACTCGTCTGAAAAAAATTAATAAAAAGTTTCATGAAGGACCTTCAACTTATGCTGAAGATGTGAATATACTTGGATTTACTCGAAATAATTACAGTGAAAGAAGTTCAGACGGAATTTCTAAATTGCAAATATTTTTCACATCTCGTATTGATGGAGCTTGGACAAAACCAGAGCCGTTCTACTTAAATGATAAAGAATATTCTGTTGGACATCCCTCAATTTTAAAAGATGGAAAAACTATGTTTTTTGCTAGCGATATTCCGGGTGGTAAAGGCGGTGTAGATTTATATGTGATAAAAAAGAACTATGGAGAAGAATGGGGACAGCCAATTAATTTGGGTGATGTTATTAATACCGAAGGAGATGAAATGTTTCCTTTCTATCATGAAGAAGAAGGAATTTTGTTTTTTGCAAGTAATGGTCATTTTGGATTAGGAGGTTTAGATATTTTTTATTCCCAAATTGATACTGAAGGCAAATTTGGAGAGCCTATAAATCTTGGCATGCCAATTAATTCAAGTTATGATGATTTTGCATTAATTATAAATAAAGAACTGAAAGCTGGTTTTTTATCAAGTAATAGAGTAGGTGGACGCGGAGATGACGATATTTATTCGTTTGAAGCTAAGTTGCCGATAATTGACAGGAAATTGTTGGTTGGAACTTCTGTAGATAAAGAAAATAATATTTTACCGCAAACAAAAGTTGAACTTTTTGATGAAAATGGCAATATCGTTGATTATATTGTAACTGATGAAACTGGAAAATATCAATTTGTTGTAGAGTCAGATAAAGATTGGAAACTAAAAGGAACAAAAGACAAATATTATGATGGACATAATGAAGCAACAACAAAAACACCAGAACCAATTGTTTATGCTGATGTTATTTTAGAAAAGATACCCGAATTTTCTCTATATGTGTTAATTACAGAAAAACAGACTAAACAACCTATTGAAAATGTAAAAGTAACTATGACAAATACAATTACTAAAGAATCTGAAGTAGTAATAACACCTCTTACAGGAGATTTTTTGCGTAAGCTAAACAATAAATTAAATGATGGAATTTCGTATCATCTGAAACTTGAAGCTAAAGGATACCTTGCCAAAAACTTGACATATACGAAGATATTAGACAGAGAAGGACAATACAATGTTCACGAAGAATTAGACATAACTCTGGATAAAATAGTGGAAGGTGAAACTCGTTTGGAAACTTTAATTGAAATTAATCCAATTTATTTTGACCTTAACAAATATAATATTCGTCCTGATGCTGCAATTGAATTGAATAAAATTGTTAAAGTTATGAATGAAAATCCGACAATGGTAATTGAGTTAGGCTCACATACCGACTGTCGTTCAAGTTATCAATATAATATGTGGCTATCCGACCAAAGAGCAAAATCGTCAGCGGCATATATCAAGAAAAACATAACTAATCCAGATAGGATATATGGAAAGGGATATGGAGAATCTCAGTTAGTTAATGATTGTGCTTGTGAAGGTGCTGTTAAGTCAGATTGCACTGAAGAACAACATCAATTGAATAGAAGAACCGAGTTTAAGATTATTAAAATGTAGTATCTTCTATCTTTAGTTTTTAATTTATTTCTCTAGGTTGTTACTTTTTTTTAATTTTGTACAAATTTGTACTTAATAAGGATATTATTCATTTAAATAATAAATTATATGAACTTTCAACTTTCAGATGAGCATTTAGTAATACAGCAAGCAGCAAAAGATTTTGCCGAAAGAGAATTACTCCCAACAGTAATTGAACGCGATGAAAAAGGAATATTTCCAACCGAAGAAGTTAAAAAACTTGGAGAATTAGGTTTTTTAGGCATGATGGTTGACCCTAAGTACGATGGTGTCGGAATGGACACTATTTCGTATGTCGTTGCTATGGAAGAAATCTCCAAAATAGATGCTTCAGTTGGTGTTATTATGTCTGTTTGTAATTCTTTGGTGAATTGGGGTTTGCAAACATTTGCAAATGAAGAGCAAAAAGAAAAATATTTACCTCCTTTAGCAAGGGGAGAAAAAATTGGGGCTTTTCTGTTGTCCGAACCTGAAGCTGGTTCCGATGCTACTTCTCAAAGAACAACAGCAGAAGACAAAGGAGATTACTACTTGCTAAATGGTACAAAAAATTGGATTACAAATGCTGCGTCTGGTTCTACTTATATTGTTATTGCACAAACTCATCCAGATTTAAAACATAAAGGAATAAATGCTTTTATAGTTGAAAAAGAATGGGAAGGAATAACTTTAGGTCCTCACGAAAACAAAATGGGCATGAGAAGTTCTGACACCCATTCTGTAATGTTTACCGATGTCAAGGTGCCAAAAGCAAACAGAATAGGAGAAGATGGATTTGGCTTTTCATTTGCTATGAAAGCTCTTGATGGCGGAAGAATTGGTATCGCCTCACAAGCATTGGGCATTGCATCAGGAGCTCTTGATTTGGCAGTGAAATATTCAAAAGAAAGAAAAGCCTTTGGAACAGAAATATGTAATCATCAAGCAATTGCATTTAAATTGGCAGATATGGCAGTTAAAGTGGAAAATGCAAGAAATTTATGCTTGAAAGCTGCATGGTTAAAAGACAATCAAAAACCTTATAGTATTATTGGTGCGATGGCTAAGCAGTATTGTGCCGATATTGCCATGGAAGTTACAACAGAAGCCGTGCAAATACACGGAGGTTATGGTTATGTGAAAGAATATCATGTTGAGAGATTGATGAGAGAAGCAAAATTGACTCAAATATATGAAGGGACTTCTGAAATACAAAAAATGATAATATCAAGAAGTCTTATTAAGTAAACTAAATAATAAATATTAACTTTAAATAATTATGAAAATACTTGTTTGTATGGGGAATGTTCCAGACACAACTACTAAGATTAAGTTTAATGCGGAGATGACCAAATTTGACGAAGCTGGAGTGCAGTGGGTTATCAATCCTTGGGATGAACTAGCAGTTACTAGAGCTTTAGAGCTAAAAGAACAATCTGGGGGAAAAATTGAAAAAATAACTGTAATAAATGTAGGTAAAGCCGAAGCAGAAGCTACAATTAGAAAAGCTTTAGCAATGGGAGCAGATGATGCTATTAGAGTTGATTCTGATGCAAATGATGCTTACACAATTGCATATAATATTGCAGAAGCAGTAAAGTCTTTAAATTATGACATTATATTATGTGGAATTGAATCAAGTGATTTTAATTCTTCTGTAGTGGGTGGTATGCTATCCGAATTTCTTGATATACCATCAGTATCTTCTGTTTCTGCAATAGAAATAAATGATAACGATATTGTTATGAAAAGAGAAATTGAAGGAGGCAAAGAAACAGTTAGCGTTCCAACACCATTTGTTGCAATCGTACAAAAAGGGATAGCAATTAATCCTCGTATTCCTGCAATGAGAGGCATTATGATGGCTCGAACTAAACCATTGCAAGTGATTGAAGCAAATGCTGTAACTCCGCTTATTAATGCAGAGTATTTTGAGTTGCCTCCTCCAAAAGCAGCTTGTAAAATGCTTGATGCTGAGGATACAGATAAGCTAGTTGATTTATTACACAATGAAGCAAAAGTATTATAATTTTTAACAAACTTTAATTCCTTAATTATGTCGATATTGGTTTTTACAGAAAATAGAAACGGAAAAATAAAAAAACATACATACGAGGCACTTTCTTATGCTAATGAAATTGCTAAAAACACTAATTCAAAAGTATATGCGCTTTCAATAGGCAAAGTAGATGAAAATGAGTTTAGTACACTCGCCAAATATGGTGCTGATGTTGTTTTGAATATGGTGGAGTCTGAACAATGGAACTTTTTAGATAGTCAAGCTTATTCAAGATTGGTTGATGAGATTGTTCAAAAAGAAAGTATTAAATATGTAGTTTTTTCAAACTCATATCTCGGAAAGGCTGTAGCCCCAAGAGTTTCAGTTAGATTAAAAGCAGCTATGCTTGCCGGACTTGTTGATTTACCAACTGCTTACGAACCTTTTACAGTTAAAAGAAGAACATATAATGGAGGTGCTTATTTGAATGTTACTGCACAAACAGATTTAAAAATACTTACTGTTAATCCAAATTCTTGTGATATTACACAGAATGATAAGCCTCTTAATATTGTTAATTATCAAACCCAAGTTGATAATGATGTTCTGAAAACAAATGTTAAAGATGTTGATATTGTAAGCGGAAAAATAATTTTAACAGAAGCAGATATTGTAGTATCTGGAGGTAGAGGTATGAAATCAGGTGAGAATTGGACTTATCTTGAAGAACTTGCCAATATTTTGGGAGCTGGATTAGCATGCTCGCGTCCAGTTTCAGATGAAGGTTGGAGACCACATGAAGAGCATGTTGGACAAACTGGAAAAATTATTGCTCCTGAATTGTATATTGCAGTCGGAATTTCCGGAGCAATACAGCATATAGGTGGCGTTAGTAGCTCAAAAGTGATGGTGGCAATTGATAAAGATAAAGACGCTCCAATATTTAGTTATGCTACTTATGGAATTGTAGGTGATGCTTTTAAAGTGTTACCACAGTTGATTGAGTCAATTAAAAAAATAAAATAAGTTTTAGAACTAAATTTTTTAATTATGCTAGTATGAGCTGTTGTAATAGCATTAATTTGTTTAATTTTGTA
>CAZKDV010000018.1:0-20395 GCA_964551645.1 uncultured Bacteroidales bacterium
TTATGAATCAGTCAATTACGAATTAAAAATCTGTAAATTACGAATCATTAGTCCTTGATTTGAGATTTGAAATTCGTAATTATAAATCAGATATTATTTTGTATAATTGTTCGTCTCCTTCGGTTAGGTTCATCTTTTTTTTCAGTCTGTATTTTTTCACTTTCACACTTTCGTCGCTAATGTTGTATATTCTTGCAATATCCTTATATGCTAAATTTAATTTGATGTATGCACAAAATTTATGGTCATTGCTATTCAGTTGAGGATAAGTTTCTTCTAATTTTTTAAAGAAATCGGGATAAATATTTATAAAATGCGTAAAAAAATCATTCCACATTTTATCCAGCATATCAGAGTTTGTTAGTAAACTTTCAATTTGTTTGTAAGTATATGACTTTTTGCTAATTTGTCCGGCTTCCACCAGTTTGTTTAATTCATCTTTCACCTGTTGCATAGTTTCTGTTTTATTTAACAGATTTAATGTTGCACTAACTAATTTTCTTTCTTTTTGCTGAATCTGCATATTTAATGCTTGTTGTTTCAATTTCGATTCTTTCTCATTAATAAGTAATTGTTGTTCAAGCGTAAATTTTTCCATTTCTACAATTGTTTGATTTTTCTTTGACAAAGAGTGTTTTGCTCTAATGTAGAATATCATAAATAGCAAACCAATAAACAAGACTATGCTTAGCGATAGAAAAGTTAGTTGCAACTTTCGTTTCAATTTAATTTGTTGATTGGAGTATTCTAATTCTTTGTTCAAAAAGTCTTTTTGAAATTGAACAATCATGTAATTAAACTTTTGTTTTAAGTCAGATTCTTTGATGTTTTCCTTATTTTTATTGTGTTTTATGATATATTCATAAGCTTTTTTATAATTGCTCTGGTGGTAATAAATTTCAGAATATAAATCATAACATGCAAGTTCAATAGCATAAAAATTTCGTAAAATAATTTTATCAATGTTTTTGTCCAATATTTGTAATGCTTCATTGCTTTTGTTAAGCTGTTGTAACATTCTCGCCTGATTTAATAAGTACAGATAGGTGTCAAAATCATCAGGATAGGCATCTATTGTAATTTGGTATGCTTGTTTAAAGTAAATTAAAGCACTGTCTAAATTTTGCAGGTATTCAAATTGTATTCCTATATTATTCAAACATGCTGCTTTTCCTTTAATATATTGCAAGCTGTCACATAAGTTTAATGACTTAGAAAAATATTCACTTGCAAGTTCGTGTTGGTTCAAATTTGAAAGTATTGTTCCTTTGTTATTATAAATATCTGCAATATTTTGAAAATTTTGCAATTGTGTTTGCACTGAAAGAGATTTTTCGAGCAAATCTAAGGCTATGTCTGGGCGTTTTAAAACATAAGCACATATAGCAAAATTGTTTAGCACTTTGGAATGCTTGTCGGCATGGGAAAGTTCGCTATATATATTGTAAGCTTTCCAAAAGTAGTTCATAGCATATTCGTATATTCCCCAATGAAAATATATTATGCCTGTGTTGTTATATGCATCAGCTAATTTTTCGCTATCGTTTTGCGCCATTGCCTTTTTTGAGGCAATATCACTATATTTGAGTGAGAGCAGAGGGTTGTTATATCTGCTTTTGTGAGCCAAAGACAATAGGCTATCTACTTCAAGATTTTCAACTTCAATAGATTTTGGAATACCATAAACAGATATCAATGATATTGTAAATAAAATTGAAATAGAGAATAATATTCGTCTAATCATAATTGGGTATATTTCATTAAAATAACTGTTTGCTCATTACATTTGCTTTTTTGAGGAAAAAGGGAGTTGAGTAAATAACTCTGTTGCAATGTATTCAATTTCTGATATATAGCCTTTTTTATAGAGTAAAATTTGAGGTATTCTCCAAATACTCGATTGAATGTTAAATCATTCATAGTATTATGGTGTTTTTATTAGAGTTGCTTTTGCAAAGATAGTAAAAAGCTAATAAAAATGGAAATAATAATTTCACAAGTTTTGTTACTTTTGTATTTGGAAAAAATTCTGAATGACATGCAAAAAAGGAAAAGAGTTTTAATGGCAATGAGTGGAGGAATAGACAGCAGTATTGCATCATTACTGTTGCAAGAACAAGGATATGATATTGTTGGGGCAACATTCAGAACTTGGGATTATATTTCGGAAAGCTGCATGTCTAAACATACTGGCTGTTGTAGTATTGACGCAATAATGGGAGCAAAAGAATTTGCCGAAAAACATAAGTTTGAGCATCATATTTTAGACTTTAGAGCATCGTTTAAAGATATTGTTATTAAAAACTTTGTTGATGAATATGTAAATGGACAAACTCCCAATCCATGTGTTATTTGCAATTCGGAAATCAAATGGGGTTTAATGATAGAAGCAGCCGATAAATTTAATTGTGATTATATTGCAACAGGTCATTATGCTGGGGTTCGTCAATATGGCAATTCTTATGTTCTCGTAAATGCTACTGATGCCGACAAAGATCAAACATATTTTTTGTGGCGATTAACAAGCAAGCAATTGTCAAGAACGCTTTTTCCATTGTATAATTTGACCAAGCAAGAGGTTAAAGACTTTGCTCGTAAGCATGGATTTAATTTGTTGGCAGATAAAAGAGAAAGTCAGGAAATATGCTTTGTCCCCAACAACGATTATCGCAAGTTTTTGGCAGATGAATATCCCGAAATAACAAGCAAGATAGGAGAGGGGAATATTGTAGATAAAGCGGGAAAAGTACTTGGCAAGCACAAAGGTTACATTTATTATACTATTGGACAAAGAAAAGGTTTAGGTATTGCTTTGGGCGAACCTGCGTATGTAACTAAAATTGATAGCATAAACAATCGTATCACTGTTGGGCAGTATGAGGATTTGAAATTGAGTCAAATGATAGTTGGGAATTATATTTTTAATAAAAGTGATAGTTTTCAGAATGAATTTTATGCAGAAGTGAAAATTAGGTATAAGTCTCCCAAAGTTCGTGCTAAAATCATAAAAGAAGGTAGTTTATTAAATATTGATTTTTTAGAACCCGTTTATGCTATTACTCCGGGTCAATCGGCTGTTTTTTATCAAGAAGATGAGGTTATTGGAGGTGGAGTTATTATGTCGTACCAAGAATTATGACATGCTTTGATTTTTCTTCGAAGCTCTTTCCAATAATTTCTGAAACTCCATTGGAGAAACTGACATAAAGATATGTTTAATTGGATTAATTGCTTTGTTTTGATACCAAACTTCATAGTGCAGGTGTGGTCCTGAAGCCATGCCGCTTTTGCCGACTGAGCCAATCACTTGCCCTCTACTAACTTTTTGCCCTCTTCTGACATCAGATTTTAGCAAACACCCATAAATTGATATATAGCCAAAACCATGGTCTATAGTAACAGTATTTCCAAGTCCTTCAATTGATTTTGGAGTGTTGATGACTGTTCCATTTCCTGTTGCCGCCACATCAGTTCCTTGTCTTGCAGCAAAATCAACACCATTGTGCATGCGTAGGGTTTTAAAAATTGGATGAATGCGCTCTCCATATCCTGACACTAGTATCATATTGTCTCTTTCTATTGGAAGAATTGCTGGAACATGATTTGAAAAAACTTGTTTTCCATAGGCTAAATCAAATAACATCATTATTTTAATAGGAAGCTCTTTTGATAAGGTGCTAATTTTTTTGATATTCTGAGCAGTGCTTTCTAATAAGTCGGAGAAATTAAAGTCAGTTGAATAAATATCTGCAAATTCCCAATGTTTTTCCAATATCTCGACATTTTCTTCTTCCATTTCAAAAGTGAGTTTATTTAGCTCTTGTTCTTTTTCTAATAGTGTTTCATATATCAAAATTGACCTATCAAGTTTTTTGTTCACTTCTTGATAGTTTTTTTCTAAAACAGATAATTCATATTCAAGTTTTTTTTCTTCTGGAGGTGGAAAAAATTTAAGAATAGCAATTATAAATACTACTCCAAAAGTTAAAGTAGTTAAAAAAATCCAAATAAGATTTTTGAGGATAATTCTTTCTTTATCAGAAACTTTGTGATATGTTAATGTCTTTGTGTCTAGCTTGTATCTTTTCTTAGTATTACTCATGTGCAAATTCTAAAATCAAGGCAATTTCAAGATAAATACTTATTAAAAGACAATTTATTCCACTGTAACTGATTTTGCTAAATTCCTAGGTTGATCAACATTACAGCCTCTTAATACAGCTATATGATATGCGAGCAGTTGTAGAGGAATAGTAGCGAGTAAAGGTGTTAAAAACTCCTCAGTTTCAGGTATCTCAATAATATGGTCAGCAATATGTTTTACATCGGTATCGCCTTTCGTAACTACTGCAATTATTTTACCTTTTCGCGACTTTACTTCTTCTATATTTGAAACGACTTTATCATAATTATTGCTTTTAGTTGCAATAATAACAACAGGCATTTCTTCATCAATGAGTGCAATTGGTCCATGTTTCATTTCAGCAGCTGGATACCCTTCGGCGTGTATATATGAAATTTCTTTCAGCTTCAAGGCTCCTTCCATTGCTACAGGATTATATCCGCGACCTAAATATAGAATATTGCGTACATCTTGATATTTTAATGCAATCTCTTTCACTATTTCGTCGCTTTTTAATGCCAGCTCAATTTTTGAAGGTATTGCATTAAGTTCATTCATGTATCTATTGTATATTTGCTTTGAAATAACACCTTTTTTGTAGCCTATCATTAATGACATCAAAGTGAGCAATGTTACTTGTGCAGTAAATGCTTTTGTTGATGCTACTCCAATTTCAGGACCTGCATGAGTATATGAACCTGCATGTGTTTCTCTTGCAATTGAAGAACCCACGACATTACAAATACCTAATATAGTTGCTCCTTTTTCTTTAGCTAACTTTATAGCAGCGAGAGTGTCTGCTGTTTCCCCTGATTGTGAAACTGCAATTACAACATCATTTTCTGTAATTATCGGATTTCTATATCTGAATTCTGATGCATATTCAACTTCAACAGGTATTCTCGCTAATTCTTCAAACAAATATTCGCCAACAAGACAAGCATGCCAAGAAGTGCCGCAAGCCACCATTATAATTCTATTTGCTTGAAGTAATTTGTTTTCATAATCTATAATTCCACCTAATGCAATTCGGTGTTCATACATTCTTAAACGCCCTCGCATACTGTCAGCAACAGATTGAGGTTGTTCGTATATCTCTTTGAGCATAAAATGCTCGTATCCTCCTTTTTCTATTGCGCTCAAACTTAATTCAAGCTCTTGAACATAAGGTGTTTTGTCTTTTTTGTGAATAGTAATTAATTTTAAATCTTCATCTCGTTTGATTATTGCAATTTCGTCATCTTCAAGGTACACAACTTGTTTTGTATATTCTACAATTGGAGTTGCATCAGATGCGATAAAATGTTCGTTTTCGCCAATGCCAATAACTAACGGACTACTCTTTTTTGCAGCTACCAACATATCAGGATTATCTTCTGATATTACAACAATTGCATACGCTCCGATAACTTGATTTAAAACAATTCTGATTGCTTCAACTATATCAGTTTTTTCATTTATTTGAATGTCTTCAATTAAATGAATAAGCACTTCTGTGTCAGTATTGCTTTTAAAACTATATCCTCTTTTGATTAATGCTTTTCTAAGTGTAGCATAATTTTCAATAATTCCGTTATGAATAATAGCAAGTTTTTCGCTTGGAGAAAAATGGGGGTGAGCGTTTTCGTCATTTGGCTCACCATGAGTAGCCCACCTTGTGTGGGCAATTCCAATTGTTCCGGTAGTGTCTTCGTTTGTAACAAAATTTTCTAAATCTGCTACTTTCCCTTTTGTTTTATATACTTTAAGACCACCACTATTTAATACAGCGATTCCTGCACTATCATATCCACGATATTCAAGCCTTTGCAATCCATTTATTAATATGGGATATGCTTGTTTTGTCCCGATGTATCCTACAATTCCGCACATATATTTTTATTTAATTTACAATCGTATAATATACTTTTAATTTTGGTCTTGAATTTGTGTTTGCAAGACCGTTGAGAACCAGTCTATCTGCATAAGTTGAAGATCCAGATACCATCAATACTAATCCATGGTCTTGCAGCTTAGATGTTAAAAGTTCTTGTATGTATGATGAGATAACAAAATGATATTCTTTTTTAGTTTCATCATAGTATCCTCCAAACGAGGGGTCGAGTTGCTCAGTTAAAAAAGCATAGCTTCCGTCTTCTTTCACTTTTACTAGTGTCAATCTTTGCGGACGAGTGTAAGTTTCTGATGTAATATCATTTTCATTTATAGGGAAAATTAATTCCGCTTTGTTTACTAAAATCTTATTGTATTTAATTAATTCTTCTATATATGGGAAAGATAGTTTAACCTTAACTCCGCCCATTGCTTGTAAATACAATAAATTAGTGTTTGTTGTTTCGGGATTATTAAATTGTGTGATTAAATCACTATTAGCAAATCCGTAATCATTATTGAAAATATTAAACCTTGCACTACTTTCATTTATGAGAAAAGTAAATGAACTTGTATCAGAAGGGGTGCGGTAATACATTGTTATGTTTGAAAAAGATGAAAGCAAATCAAAATAATATATTGCACCTCCAACAGAAAATGGCTTAGAAGTAACATATATTCCTTTAAAAAATTCAATAAATGTATTATTACTACTTAGTATATCTTGTTGTGTAGCTTCAATAAAATTTTCGGCTAACTGTTTATCAAGTTTTATTCTTAAATGGGGTGGTAGTTTTTGTTTTTGAATATAAATTGAGTCTTCGAGATTTGGAATAAGAGTTGCTGTGCCAATTAATGATTTTTTCAAAATTGATTTATTAGAATAATATGCGGTATCAATTCTAATATCTTCATCTAATTCCCATACTTCAACAATAAAAGGATTAGCATTTTTATCATCTCCATAAAATCCGTTGTGAGTTAGCGATAAAACAATAGAATCAACTTCAATATTTTCCGGAAATTTAATATTTGAAGCGGGTAATCTAATTTGAGTAGCAAAAGAAGCATTTGAGCGACCAAAAATAGGGTCATTCATCGAACCCAATAAGTATAAAGAAGTTCTGTCAGTTCTTACAGAATCTTCTCTTGCTGACACGGCTTGAATTGTTATTGTATCGGTATATTGGGCATCAATTAAGTCTGAAGGTGGTTGAATGTCTAAACCGATAGTTGAGGGTTCTTCACAAGAATATACTAATAATAGTAAAAATGCAATTATTAATATGCTACTATATTTTATTGATATGCTTTTCAAGTTGTTTGATTTAGCGTTATTTAATTTAGATGAAATAATTTTCTAAACGCAAAAGTCATTATGATAGTATTTCTTCATTAACAACAATTGTATCATAAAATTTATCATAGTCTTCAAAATAGGTCTCATCATTATGAGTAATTGAAGGTATTTGATGTTTATTGACAAATGATTTTAATTCTTCTTGAATGTTATCTTCAGCATAAATAACTCCATTGGCATGTTTGATACATTCTTGCATATATGTTAAATAGTTGGGTGATTGTTTAAGAGCATCATAGGTTTTTTTCCCAATATCAGAAGTGTGAATTTTATCACAAAAATTAGGAGAAAACGATTCTGAGAAACTATCATCGTATAATGAAATAATTACTTTACTGTCATAAAAGAGTGGATTTTCCTTTAAGACTGTTTTAATATAGATAGCTGATAATGCAGACATCCATCCGTGCAAATGCACAATACTTGGTGCCCAGCCTAATTTTTTAACTGTTTCAATAACCCCTCGGTTGAAAAAAATCGAACGATTGTCATTGTCTTTAAAAAATTTTTGATTTTTATCTCTAAAAGCAAATTTTCTTTGAAAAAAGTCATCGTTTTCTATAAAATAAATCTGCATGCGAGCAGATTGTATAGAAGCAACTTTTAAAATTAAGGGGTAGTCAGTGTCGTCAATAATAATATTCATACCTGACAAGCGAATAACTTCGTGCAATTGATTGCGTCTTTCGTTTATATGTCCAAAGCGAGGCATAAATGTCCTAATTTCATTCCCCTTTTCTTGTATGTATTGTGGGAGATACCTCGATATTGTACCCATTCGCGTCTCTGATAAGTAAGGAACAATTTCTTGAGAAACATATAAAACTTTAGATTTCTCCATATTTAGAATTAATTAATACTTTTCTATAAACTATTTGCAAACTTACAAAATTTTTTTAACATATTTAAAATAAAGTTTAATTTTGCGAAGTTTTTCGAAGTCTAAAAATGGTAGTATTAAACAAGAAGAGCGATTTGCAAGATGTATTGATAAGCCGTAAAGGCGAAAGCAAAAATATCCAAATTGGATTCGTTCCTACTATGGGTTTTTTACATTCAGGACATTTAAGCCTTATTGATAAATCAACTTCCGAAAATGATATTACAGTATGTAGCATTTTTATTAATCCTTTGCAGTTTAATGAAAAACTTGATTTTGAATCTTATCCTAAAGATTTTGATAAAGATATTTTAATGCTCAAAGAGCATAAGTGTAATATTGTTTACATTCCAACTTATGAAGAAATTTATCCTAACTCGCATCAAATAAGAGAATATGACTTTAAGCAACTTGATAAAGTTATGGAAGGAGTTCATAGAAAAGGACATTTTCAGGGAGTGGCAGAGGTTGTTAGAATTTTATTTGAACATGTTCAACCAGATAGAGCTTATTTTGGAGAAAAAGATTTTCAGCAACTTTTGATTATTAAAGATTTGGTTAAACAGTTAGATTTTTCTATAGAAATAGTGGGTTGTCCTATAGTGCGAGAAAAGAATGGATTAGCAATGAGCAGCAGAAATTCGCTATTGAGTACAGATGATAGAGAAAAAGCTAGTTTTATTTGGCAACAACTTGAGTTTTGTGTTCAGGAATACGCAAATTATACTCCCACTCAGCTAAAAGATATAGTAGTAAGTAAATTTTTAAAAGAAACGAGTTTTGAACTAATATACATTGAAATTGTTAATCGTGAAACTTTAATGTCAATCCAAAATTGGAGTGATGCAAGAGAAGTTTGTGTTTTTTGTGCCGCTCGCATAGGTGGAGTCAGATTGATTGATAATGTTCGTTTGTTTTGATTGTTTTATTTATTACACAAGTTCCCTAAATCCTAAAAAGAAATATTGTAATTTTGTCAAATCATGCAAATAGAAATACTTAAATCAAAAATACATAGAGCTCATGTAACTGAGGCAGACTTAAATTATATAGGTAGTATTACTTTAGACGAAGATTTAATGGATGCTGCAAACCTTATTGAAAACGAAAAAGTACATGTGTTAAATATTAATAATGGCGAACGCATGGAAACTTATGTTATTAAAGGGAAAAGAAATTCAGGAGTTGTTTGTCTTAACGGACCAGCTGCTCGAAAAGTATTACCCGGAGATGTTATTATCGTTATTTCTTATGCAATTATGGATTTTGAAAAAGCAAAAGCATTCAAACCAAGCCTTGTATTTCCAGATGAAAACAATAAAATTTAAGCTAATTGAAGAAAAAAGTCTTTCAGTTTTTTAAAATATTTATTTTTCTTTTTATCGGAATTTTTTCAATTTGGTGGTTTTTGCACAAATTGTCAGTTGAAGAAAAGAGAGAAATTTGGGAAGCCATTACTCAAGCTAATTATTGGTGGTTGCTTATTTCTATATTTATCGGAACATTAGCGCATTATATCAGAGCTTTAAGGTGGATATTGATAATTGAACCAATTGGGTTTAAACCAACTATAAAATCTACTTTTTCTGCCGTTGCCATTGGTTATTTGGGAAATTTTTTAATGCCTCGTTTCGGCGAAGTTGCCAGGTGTGTTACCATGAAAAACCAAGAGAAAGTTCCTTTTACTTCTGCACTTGGAACAGTTGTAGTCGAAAGGATTGTAGATATGATATTATATGCAATTATCTTTATTGTCGGACTTTTCTTGTTTTTTAAGCAACTTCAAGAAATTGCAACAGGCTATCTGTACGAACTATTTAATATATTTTTAAAAAAAGGAAATATTATTTTAATCTTTCTTATTATTTGTGTTTTGATTGTGGTTATTCTATATTTATTTAGAAATAAACTTAAAGATACAAGAGGTTTTGGATTCATTTATACGAATGTTAAAAAATTTATTTCCGGAATTAGCTCTATCGTAAAAATGAAAAAGTGGACGCTGTTTACTTTTTATTCAATTTTTATTTGGGTATGTTACTTCTTTATGACTTGGATTTGTTTTTATGCTCTGCCTGAAACATCGGGTTTAGGTGTTTCTGCAGGAATTGCGATATTAGCTTTTGGAACAATTGGGATTATTGTTGTACAAGGTGGAATTGGTGTATTTCCTTTGATTGTTGCCGAAACACTTGTGCTTTTTGGAATATTAACTACAACTGGTTATGCCCTTGGTTGGTTAATTTGGTTAACACAAACTCTTACAGTGATAATAATTGGTATATTTGCATTTGCACATCTTACATTTAAAAAATCATTTAAGTTTGAAGACATTAAAGAATATTCAAAAGAAGATATTAGATAACAATTCATTGTCAGAAGTTATTCAAGAATGGAAATTAGCAAAACACAAAATTGTTTTTACTAACGGATGTTTTGATTTGTTGCATCCTGGTCATATCACTTATCTTGCAGAAGCTGCTGATGAAGGAACTAAATTGATAATTGGAGTTAATTCTGATTATTCAGTGCAAAAACTCAAAGGTAGTACGAGACCGATTTTAGATGAACAAGCTCGACTCTTAAATTTGTGTGCATTAGCATTTGTTGATGCAGCAATATTATTTAATGAAGATACTCCATATAATCTTATTGAAAAAATACTTCCAGATGTGCTTGTTAAAGGTGGAGACTATAAAGTAGAAGAAATTGTTGGTTATGAAATTGTTAAAAATAATGGTGGAAAAACAATTACTATTCCGTTAGTTCCCGAATATTCGACAAGCAAAATAGAAAATAAGATAAAAAAATTCATATAATATTTTTTAGATAAGAACTAAATATTATTTTTGTAATTTTGCAGAATATAAAAATATAAAAGTTCAAATGTATAAATTCCATATTCGTCATTTTGTCCTTTTTGCAAGTGTTTTAATTTTATTAATTACATCATCTTGCTCTAAGAAAAAAGAAGATAGAATAAAAGACACATGGAGATATATTGAAGTTAAAAATATAGAAAATCAAACAGCTTATGAAGTGTGGGATCTTTCAGATGGCGAGAATATCACAGTTGCAAAATATCCAATTAAAGAAGCTACAAATCCAAAATTAGTCGGAAGTGGCAGATATGAAATTCAAAAATCTTTCACATCTCCTTTTTATATCGTAATTTATGGTATCGGTCCGTATTATGATGGCAAATGGGAGGTTCTTGAAATAAAAAAAGACAGACTAATTATTTTGCTTGACCAACATCCATATTGGATATTTAGAGAGTTTAGAAAATATTAAAAAATAAGGGTACTGTTTTGATTTTTTCAAAATGACATCAAAAAAAAATAAAACACATTTTGTTTGTCAGTCGTGTGGCACACCTTATGTTAGGTGGCAAGGGCAATGTACTGCATGTCAAGAATGGAACACAGTAGTTGAAGAGACAATTCAAAATGTAAGTCCAGTAAATACATCATTAAAGTTTTATTCCTCAAAACCCCTTTTAGTTCAAGATATTACCAATCTTGAATTTTCAAGATATGTGTTTTCTAATACTGAGATTAATCGGGTTCTAGGCGGAGGCTTAGTTCCGGGTTCTCTTACTTTGATTGCCGGAGAACCGGGTATTGGTAAATCTACATTATTACTTGATATTGCAATGAATTTTTTGGATAATACTGTTTTGTATGTTTCTGGCGAAGAGAGTGAACAACAAATAAAACTGAGAGCAGATAGGATTGGTTCAAAAAATCAGAAGTGTTACATTTGTTCAGAAACTAATATTGAACAAGTTATACATTATGCTAAGGAAATTAATCCAGTATTGATAATTATTGATTCAATACAGACTATGTTTACAGAAAGTATTGATTCTCCATCTGGTTCGGTCTCGCAAATTAGAGAAACGGCATTGCGGCTTCAACACTTCGCTAAACAACAAAATATTCCGATATTTCTTATTGGGCATGTTACTAAAGATGGCTATATCGCAGGACCTAAACTACTTGAACACATGGTGGATACTGTTTTGTCTTTTGAAGGAGATAGGCATTTTGGATTTAGAATTGTCCGTTCAGTAAAAAACAGATTTGGTTCAACAGCCGAACTTGGAATTTTTGAAATGACACAATCTGGCTTACGACCAGTAGTTGACCCGTCTGAATTGTTTATTTCTCACCGAGACGATGATTTGAGTGGAATTAGCATTGCTAATGTTATTGAAGGTTTGCGTCCTTTATTAATAGAAGTTCAGGCACTAATAAGCACTTCTCCTTATGGACAGCCACAGCGTTCAACTAATGGGTTTGACCAACGAAGGATGTCTATGCTTTTGGCAGTTTTAGAGAAAAAAGGAAACTTTAAACTAGGAAATAAAGATGTTTTTTTAAATATTACTGGCGGTGTAAGAATTGAAGATCCTGCTATGGATTTGGCTGTAATTTCTGCAATAGTATCATCTTATCTGGATATTGCCATCGACAAACAAACATGTTTTGCAGGTGAAGTTGGTTTATCAGGCGAAATTCGCCCTGTTACTCGCTTAGAACAAAGAATTAATGAAGCAGAAAAGTTAATGTATAAACGAATTTTTATTTCGAAATATAATTACAAGAAATCAGATTATTCTCGTAATAAAATTGAAATTATTGCTGTAGGTAAACTTTCAGAAGCTTTTAAGTATATTTTTGAAACTATTTAATTTCCAACATTTCAAACAATTCATCAAGTTTGGGAGTTAAAATAATTTCGGTTCTCCTATTCTTTTGTCTTGCTGTTGGTGTATTATCTTTATCTACGGGTACATATTCGCTTCTGCCTGCTGCAATTAATCTTTGAGGGTCAATATGTGAATTATCTGTTATAATTTTAACTATTGCAGTGGCTCTCATTGCACTTAAATCCCAATTATCCTTCACTTGTCCGCTACCTTTAAATGGAACATTGTCAGTATGCCCTTCGATTAATATGTTGACATCTGTATTTGCTTCAAGCACTTTTGCAAGTTTTATTAGTGCATCTCGTCCTTTTGAATTGATTGACCAACTTGCAGAAGGGAACAATAAAGATTCTTCAAGAGAAACATAAACTTTGCCATTTTTAACCTCTATAGTCAAGCCATTATTCTCAAATCCAAGCAAAGCTGAAGCAACTTTTTCGCGAAGGTCTTTTACTGCATCATCTTGTTGTTTTAATATGCTTTCAAGTTCTTCAATTTTTTGCTCTTTTGTTTTTAAGGTTGCCTCAAATTCTTCTAAATTGCTTTTTTGTGTCATAAGAGTTTGTTCTAGGATACGCAACTCATCTTCCTTTTTTTGAAGTTTTTCTTGAACTTGAAGTAATTCTTCAGACATTTTCTTTGTTTCGTGTTCGCTACCCTCCAATAATTCTTTGTTTCGTTTTAATAATAATTCATACGATTCATTAATTTTATCATGTTGTGCTTGCAATGTGCGGAGCGTATTGCGAGTCATTGCTGTATCTTGTTCAAGGTTTTTGAATTTCTTTTGAAGGTTTTGATAGCTTGCAGTTAACTCATCATACTTCATGTTTAATTTGTCAGAAGATGCTTTTAAGTCATTATATGATTGTTCAAATTGTTCGCGTCTTGCTTTTTCATCTTGAAATTGTCGTGCAGGAACGCAAGAAACTATTAAAAGAATTATTACTGGGATAAAAAATTTTATTTGTTTCATCTCTACTTAGTTTTAAGTTGCAAAGATAAACATTTTTAAACTTCTATATTAATATCAATTGTATTGTTTATTGTAGTTTTACTTTTTGATATTGTTTTTTTTTGTTTTTTTGCAATAATTATTAACATTATTTAACACTTACTACTATGAAACAATATGTTCGTTATGTTGTGATTGCTTTAATAAGCATTATTTTTTTACCATTCCAATCAAAATGTGATGAAGGAATGTGGTGGCCCCATCTTATTGAGAAGATGAATCATGCGAAAATGCAAAAAATGGGTCTAACTCTTAGTGCTGAAGAAATATATAGTATAAATAATTCTTCTCTTAAAGATGCTGTTGTTTCTATAGGCGGCTGTACTGCTGAAATGATTTCTGCTCAGGGACTTTTGCTGACAAATCATCATTGTGGATACGGTAGAATAGCTGCATTAAGTTCAGTTGAAAATGATTATATTACAAATGGGTTTTGGGCTATGAAGCAAGATGAAGAACTTCATGCTAAAGGTATGATTGCTCGTTTTCTTGTTAGAATTGAAGATGTTACTGAAAAGATAACTTCAAAACTTAATGATGATATGACCGAAGCAGACCGAAATACTGTTATCGCTAAGATGTATAAAACTATTATTGAAGAAACTATTGAAAATACCGATTATAGTGCGGAAGTTAAGGGTAGCTATTATAATAATGCTTTTTACTTATTTGTTTATGAAACTTATCTTGATGTTCGATTAGTGGGAACACCGCCTTCGTCTATTGGCAAATTTGGCGGAAATACTGATAATTGGATGTGGCCTCGACATACGAGTGATTTTTGCTTGTTTAGAGTTTATTCAGGTAAAGACGGAAAACCTGCCGAATATAGTAAAGATAATATACCTTTAAAACCCAAGCATTTTCTTCCGATTTCTTTGAATGGTTATGATGAAAATGACTTTATGATGATTATGGGCTATCCCGGCAGTACAAACAGATATGAAAGTTCGTTTGCTACTCAAACATCTTATGATTATACTAATCCAGCCATTGTCAAGATAAGAGATAAAAAGTTAAATATTATGTCTGAATATATGAAAAATGACGATAGGGTTAGGATTATGTATGCAAGCAAATATGCAAGTATAGCCAATTATTGGAAGTATTTTATAGGTCAAAATAGAGGTATTAAAAATCTTAAGGTAGTTCAAAAAAAGAAAGAACAAGAAGCAAAGTATCTTGCTTGGGCAAATACGCAAGTAGAAAAAGAAATGTATGTAAATGCTTTAAATTTAGTTGAAGAAGCATATAATGAATTGCCCGAACATATGTATGTGTCTATGTATTTGGCAGAAGCTCTTTGGAGAGGCAGCGATCTTATTCCATTTTCAAGTCGTTTTAATTCTTTATATGACGAATTAAAAAAACCAAATATTGATAAATCAAAAGTTGAGGAATTAGTAAACAACTTGCAAAATAATATTGATGATTATTTTGCAAATTTTGAAACTGCTTTGGAAAAAGAAGTTCTTGGAGCAATGCTTGAAATGTTTTATAATGATGTTGATGCTAAGTATCACCCTGATTTTTATAAAATTATTTCAAAAAAATATAAATTGGATTTTCAAAAATTTGCTAATTATGTGTTTTCGTCTTCAATGTTTGCAAATAAAGATAAAATGTTGACTTTTTTGTCAAATCCTAATTTAAAAACTTTAAATAAAGATATTGTTTTTGTAATGTATAAATCAATAATGGAATTTGTTAATGCCAATAATGCTGTGAGAAGAGAATTGTTTTTGAAAGAGTCCGAGGGTATGAGAATTTTTATGAAGGGATATATGCAAATTGATAAAAATAAGAGTTTCTATGCTGATGCAAATTCTACTATGAGATTGACTTATGGAAAGGTTTTAGGCTACAAACCAGCTAATGGAATAGAATATCATTATTTTACAACTTTGAATGGAGTAATGGAGAAAGAAAATCCGGAATCAACAGAGTTTATTGTACCTGAAAAATTAAAAGAATTACATAAAAACAAAGATTATGGTCAATATGCTGATAAAACAGGTGAATTAGTTACTTGTTTTATTGCAGATTTAGATATTACAGGTGGCAATAGCGGAAGTCCGGTTATTAATGGTAAAGGAGAACTTGTTGGTTTGGCTTTTGACGGCAATTGGGAGTCAATGAGTGGCGATATTGTTTTTGAACCCGAGTTTCAAAGATGTATAAATGTTGATATTCGCTATGTAATGTTCATTATTGATAAGTTTGCAGGTGCATCTTATTTACTTAATGAAATGGATATAAGAAAAAACTAAAAATAATCATTTAGAGCTGTTTTATTTTATTGATGCCAAAATTATTATTTAGTTTGTGATTGCTTTGTATCAACAAAGTGTTGAATGTTTTTTTAATTGAAAATTTGGTTTGAGGTTTATTTCTTTAATTTTGCTTATTGATATTTAAAAAAATTTTTAAAATGGAATCTTCTTATCTTGAACATATTTCTCCGATTGACGGCAGATATTACGATAAAACTAAACCTTTGCAGCTTTATTTTTCTGAAATGGCGCTTTTTAAATATCGTTGTTTAGTAGAGGTTGAGTATTTTATTGCATTATGTAAAATTCCACTACCACAACTTGATAGTTTCCCCCAAGAAAAACATAAGTCGTTAAGAAAAATATATACTGATTTTTCACTTGAAGATGCCAAGAAAATTAAAAAAATAGAAAAAACCACAAACCATGATATAAAAGCTGTTGAATATTTTATTAAAGAATGGTTTCAAAACAATGGATTGGAAGAATTTCAAGAGTTTGTACATTTTGGTTTAACATCTCAAGATGTGAACAATACGGCAACACCTTTATTGCTGAAAGAAGGTGTTGAATATGCAATTTATCCTATGATTGAGCAAATTATTGAGAACTTGCAATATAAAGCCAAACAATGGTCTGATGTTCCAATGTTGGCACGTACACATGGTCAAGCAGCTTCGCCCACACGACTTGGGAAAGAAATTCAAGTTTTTGCAAAACGCTTAATAGTTCAATTAGAACAGATAAAAGCAATTCCTTTTTCTGCAAAGTTTGGTGGTGCTGTTGGTAATTTTAATGCCCATTTTGTAACTTATCCCGATTTTGATTGGAATAATTTTGCAAATAAATTTGTAGAAAAAACTTTGGGATTGCATCGTTCTTTTCCTACAACACAGATAGAACATTATGACAATATTTCTGCTTTTTTTCATGCCTTACAACGCATTAATACAATTATTATTGATGCATGCAGAGATTTTTGGACATACATAATGTTGGATTATTTTAGCCAAAAAACAAAAGAAAACGAAGTTGGTTCATCAGCAATGCCACATAAAGTAAATCCTATAGATTTTGAAAATGCCGAAGGGAATCTTGGCGTTGCTAATGCTTTGTGTACTCATTTTGCCGAAAAACTTCCAATTTCTCGTTTGCAAAGAGATTTAACCGATTCTACTGTTTTAAGAAATATTGGTGTCCCTTTATCGCATAGTTTAATTGCATATCATTCATTTTTAAAAGGTTTGGGAAAACTTGAAGTGAATAATAAAAAAATAGAATATGATTTGGCGGGAAATTGGGCTGTTGTTGCCGAAGCAATTCAAACAATTTTGAGACGAGAAAAATATCCACAACCCTACGAAGCATTAAAAAAACTAACAAGAGGGACAAAGCAGATAACGCAAACAGATATTTTGCAATTTATCGATTCGCTTGATATTGACGATAAAGTTAAACAAGAACTCAAAAAAATTACTCCTTTTAATTATATAGGAATATAAAATGAAACAATATTTTTCATTACTTTCATATCTTATTCCATATTGGGAACGCGTTGTTTTAAATGTGCTTTTTAATATTCTGTCTGTAATCTTTGGTCTGTTTTCAGTTGCAGTTGCCATTCCTTTTCTGGGTATTATTTTTAATAATCAACCCGAAATTAGTGAGTTGCCCGAATTTACCATGAGTGCCAAAGCAATTATGGAGTATTTTCAGTATTATCTTTCTGAGTTAACCTTATCTAAGGGACCACATTATGCCCTTTTGGCTGTTGGGGTTGTTATAATAGTAATGTCATTGCTTAAAAATTTGTTTAGATATTTAGCAATGTATAATCTTGCTCCAATCAGAAATGGGATACCAAAAGATATTAGAAATCAGTTGTTTGGCAAAGTTTTATTATTGCCATTAGCTTTTTATTCAAATGAACGAAAGGGAGATATAATTTCTCGAATGAATAATGATGTTCAAGAAGTCGAATGGTCTTTAGTAAGTTCAATAGAAATGCTAATCCGCGACCCAATTACCATTGTTATTTATCTTGCAACATTAATATATATGAGTCCAAAGCTAACTATATTTGTTCTCATTTTGTTGCCATTGGGTGCAAGTGTTATTGGTGTTGTTGGGAAAAATTTAAAAAAGAAGTCATTTCGAGGACAAAAACAAATGGGTGTTTTAACATCAGTTATTGAAGAAACTCTTGGTGGACTAAGAATAATAAAAGCATTTAATGCAGAAAAACATACTAATGAAAAGTTCAAGAAGTTGAATCATACATATACAAAAATAATGATTTCATTGTTTCGTAGAAACTATCTTGCAAATCCGATGAGTGAGTTTCTGGGAACAGCATTGATGGTTGTTATTATGTGGTATGGCGGAACACTTGTTCTTGGAGAAGGTTCGTCGCTTACAACTGAACAGCTTATCGCATATTTGCTTGTGTTTTATCTGATAATTGCTCCTGCAAAATCATTTTCTTCTGCATATTATAATATCCAAAAAGGCTTAGCGTCAATTAATAGAATTAATGAAATACTTTTGGCAAGTGATTGTATTTTGGATAAAAAAGATGCACAAGAAATTCTAACTTTTGAAAAAGAAATTGAATATAAAAATGTATCTTTCCGATATACAGATACTGATGTTCTTAAAAATATAAATTTAAAAATTCCTAAAGGCAAAACCATTGCTTTAGTTGGACAATCTGGTTCAGGTAAATCAACACTTGCTGATTTATTACCGCGTTTTTATGATGTTGTGAAAGGGCAGATACTTATTGACGGCATTGATATTAAAGATATTAGTTTACACTCTTTGCGTTCATTAATGGGAATTGTAACACAAGAAGCAATTTTGTTTAATGATACATTTTTTAATAATATAGTATTTGGTACCCAAATTGCCACAAAAGAAGAGGTAATAGAAGCTGCTAAAATAGCTAATGCACATAATTTCATAATGGAATTTGCCGATGGATATGAAACAAATATTGGTGATAGAGGCGGAAATATGTCAGGCGGACAAAGGCAAAGAATAAGCATTGCACGAGCAATACTAAAAAATCCACCAATAATGATTTTAGACGAAGCAACTTCAGCATTAGATACTGAATCTGAAAAATATGTTCAAGAAGCCTTAACGAATTTAATGAAAAACAGAACAGTTATTATTATCGCACATAGATTATCAACTATTGTGCAGGCTGATTTAATTTGTGTAATGCACGAAGGTGAAATTGTTGAGAGAGGCACACATGATGAGCTTCTTAGCTTTGATGGACATTACAAAAAACTATATAATTTGCAAATGCTTTCTGCTGAATAATCAGGATAAATCAAATATAATAGGTTATTTTTATCTTATTTGGAAAATAATTCATACTTTTGCGTAATTAAATACATATTAATTGAAATGAAAAGGCAAATAATAAAAATAGATGAAGAATTGTGCAATGGTTGTGGAGTTTGCGTAATTGGCTGTCATGAGGGAGCTTTACAACTTATTGATGGCAAAGCAAGATTAATAAGTGAATTATATTGTGATGGACTAGGAGCTTGTATTGGTGATTGTCCTCTTGGTGCCATAGAAATTGAAGAAAGAGAGGCTGAAGAATATGATGAAGTTTTAGTTATAGACAGAATTATTCCAAAGGGGGTTAATGTTATCAAAGCTCATTTACAGCATTTATTAGATCATCAGCAAGATGAATATATTAAACAAGCAATTCAAAGATTAAAAGAAAAAGGAGTTAATATGGATTTGTCATTCCTTGATAAAAAACAAGAGCAGCCTATACAGTTTAGTGGGTGTCCTGGCAGTATGTCGAAAGAATTAAGAAATACTAATCAAACAAATTCCACTTCTGGAGATATAAGTTCAAAACTCAGACAATGGCCTGTTCAATTGCACTTAATAAATCCAAACATACCGATGTTTCAAGGAAAAGATTTGTTGTTAGCGGCAGATTGTGTTCCGTTTGCTATGGGAAGTTTCCATGGACAACTATTAGATGGTAAAATGTTAGCTATTGCTTGCCCTAAATTAGATAGTGGGAAAGATGTATATTTGGAAAAATTAATTGCATTAATTAATGATAGAAAAATTAATACTCTTACTGTTGCAGTTATGGAAGTTCCTTGTTGCAATGGATTG
>CAZKDV010000018.1:20405-31086 GCA_964551645.1 uncultured Bacteroidales bacterium
TGATGCAATTGGCTCAAATGGCTGTTGCTCAATCTTCACGAAAGGTTCCTATAAAACAGATAACAATCAGTATTGAGGGGAATATTATTGATGAAAAATGGGTATAAAATCAAAATAAACATATTGTTTAATCATAAATATTAATTAAAAAAAACAAGGAGAAAATTATGAGTATGTTTTGTTTTCAATGTCAAGAAACAGCCAAAAATTCAGGTTGTACAATAAGAGGTGTTTGCGGAAAGTCAGAAGAAGAAGCACGTTTCATGGATTTATTAGTTTATGTTGTAAAAGGTTTGTCAATCTTAGCAGAAAAAGGAAGAACTAAGGGTTATGTTAAATCCGGAGTGAACCAATATATTATGACTGCTTTGTTTACAACAATTACGAACGCAAATTATTCTATTGAGTCAATATCTGATAGAATTGAAGAGGGATTAAAGCTAAAGTCAGAACTTAAAAACGAATTGATTTCAAAAGGAATTATCAATCCTACGGATAAATGTCACGAATCAGTTGAATGGTGTGGTAGCAAAAATGAATTTGAGCAAAAATCACATGAAGTAGGGATTTTAAAAACTGAAAATGAAGATATTCGTTCATTACGCGAATTGGTTACTTATGGTTTAAAAGGAATTGCTGCCTATGGCGAGCATGCACATAATTTAGGATTAGAAGATGAAGAAGTTAATGCTTTTATGGAAAGAGCATTAGCAGCTATTTGTGATAATAATAAAACTGTGGAAGAATTAATTGCATTAGTTAATGAAACAGGAAAATATGGAGTTGCTGTAATGGCATTATTGGACAAAGCAAATACTAGCAGATATGGAAACCCTGAAATTACACAAGTAAATATTGGAGTTAGAAACAATCCGGGTATCTTAATTAGTGGACATGACTTGAGAGATCTTGAAGATTTATTAGAACAAACTAAAGGAACAGGGATTGATGTCTATACTCATAGCGAAATGTTGCCAGCACATTATTACCCATTCTTTAAGAAGTATGATAATTTTGCAGGTAATTATGGAAATGCTTGGTGGAAACAAAGAGAAGAATTTACAACATTTAATGGACCAATATTATTTACTACCAATTGTATTGTGCCACCACTAAAAGATGCTATTTATTCGGATAGAATTTATACAACAGGAGCAACGGGATTAACAGGAAGTCAGCATATTCCAGATAGACAAAATGGTTTACCCAAAGATTTTAGCGTGATAATTGAACATGCAAAAAGATGCCAGCCTCCTATTGCCATTGAAAATGGAACAATTGTTGGGGGGTTTGCACACAATCAAGTTTTATCTTTAGCAGATAAGGTATTGGAAGAAGTTCAAGCCGGAAACATTAAGAAGTTTGTAGTTATGGCTGGTTGTGACGGAAGAATGAAAGATAGAAACTATTATACCGAATTTGCCGAAAAACTTCCAAAAGAAAGCGTTATCTTAACTGCAGGCTGTGCAAAATATAGATATAATAAACTTCCTTTAGGCGATATTAATGGTATCCCAAGAGTTTTAGATGCCGGACAATGTAATGACTCTTATTCTTTAGCAGTTATTGCTCTTAAACTTAAAGAAGTATTGGGCTTAGATGACATAAACGATTTGCCAATAGTGTATAATATTGCATGGTATGAACAAAAAGCAGTTATTGTTTTATTAGCTTTGTTATATCTTGGAGTGAAAAACATTCATTTAGGACCAACTTTACCTGCTTTCCTATCTCCTACGGTAGCCAAGTTTATTGTTGAAAACTATAATTTAGGTACAATTTCAACTGTTGAGGAAGATATTGAAATGATGTTTGCTTAAAATAAATTTAATTGAGTTGTCAGTATTAAATATTTACTGACAGCTTTTTTTGTAATTTTTAAATATAATACTATGTCAGAAATTAATGAACCAAAAAAAGGAAATGCTAATAATGATATTAGTGTTGCAACAGATGCAATTGTAAGTAAAATTTTATTGAAATCTACAAGTGGCAATATTAGTCTTTTTACTTTAGATAAAGGACAACAAATTAGCGAACATACTGCTCCGTTTGATGTGCTTATCATGACAGTGGAAGGGGAGGTTGAATTTAGTGTTAATGGAATACCATATCAACTTAAAGAAATGGATTATTTATATGTTCCAGCTAATGCTCCTCATGCTTTGTTTGCAACTAAACCTGCAAAAGTTATTATTTCAATGTACAAAGAAATAGTACAATGATAGCAGCTTTTAGCCCTTCGGAAAACAATAAATTGCCATTAGATGTAAATGCTTGGAAATTAAACACAGACAATACTCTTGAGTTCGTAAAACTTCATTTGAAGAAAGGAGAAAGCATAGAAGTGCATAAGAATAATGTTGATGTCTATTTTTTTGTTCAAAGCGGAAAGGCAGAATTTATAGTTGACAATAATACTATCATATTAGAAGAAGGTAATTTATTTTTTGTTGAAAAAGGTAAAGATAGAGGTTGTAGGTCTCTTGTTGATAGAGAGTTAAGACTTTTAGTAATAAAGATTTTATAAAAAAATCATAAAAACTTTAGTTCTTATATAAAAATTTATATTTTTGCAATAATAAAAGTATAAATAGTATCATTTTGAAAAAAATTAAAAATACATTATTAAATTTAATACAGTTCTTTTATCCACCTAAGAAGTGGCGTGTTTCTGTGATAATAATGTTGGGTTTTTTTGCGGGTTTATTTGCATTTTTATTTCATATTTCAAAAGCACATACATACTTGAACGATAAGCCTGAGACATGTGTGAATTGCCATATCATGGCTCCACAATATACAACTTGGTTTCATGGTTCGCATGGACAATTTACAACATGCAACGATTGCCATGTGCCACAAGATAATTTTTTTAGACATTATTACTTTAAAGCAACTGATGGTTTACGACATTCTTATGTGTTTACACTAAGAAATGAACCTCAAGTTATTTATATTCACAGAGCAGGAAAAAAGGTTGTTCAAGAAAACTGCATGAGATGTCATAATGATTTAATAGTTGACTATAAAACGGGTAGATATACAGATTTATATAATAAAAATAGAATGAACCGAAATTGTAATGAGTGTCACAAAGAAGTTGCACACGGCAGAGGTAATAGCTTGTCTAGTGTGCCTAATGCGAGAGTGCCATTGATGAAATCGGCGGTTCCTTCGTTTTTAAAAAAGAAAAAGTAATACTCAAATATTAATTTTAATTGTTTCAAATATGAAAAATATCAATGAATTAATAAGTAAAAAACCTTGGTTAGGTTGGTTAATTTTTGGAGGTGCAATGGTTTTTGTCTTTTTGCTTGGCTTAATAGCTACTCAAATTATAGAAAGGCGAGCTGAAACAGTTTTTGTTTATACTCCAAAAGTAGAATTTGAACGATTAGAGCCACGAAACGAAATTTGGGGGGAGAATTTTCCTTTGGAATATGAGAGCTTTCTTCAAACTTCTGACACCAGCTTTAGCTCAAAATATATGGGCAGTGTAACTATTGATTATCTTGAAAGAGATCCTCGAATGGTATTGCTATGGGCGGGATATGCGTTCAGCATGGATTACAAACAGTCAAGAGGACATTATTACGCTATTCAAGATATATATAATACATTAAGAACAGGTGCTCCAGTTGATGGAAAACAAAGTATCCAGCCTAATACATGTTGGACTTGCAAAAGTTCAGATGTTGTTAGACTCATGGATTCTTTGGGTGCAAAAGATTTTTACAAAGGCTCGTGGGAAACATTAGGAAGTGAAGTAGTGAATGCTTTTGGCTGTTCAAATTGCCATGATGCCAATAATATGAATCTTGTGATTACTCGTCCTGCATTGCTGGAAGCATTTAAAAATAGTGGAAGAGATATTACTAAGGTTAGTCATCAAGAAATGAGATCATTAGTATGTGCTCAATGTCATATTGAGTATTATTTTGATAAAACTATGTATGAAGATGTTAATTATCTTGTTATGCCATGGCATAAAGGTATAGAAGTAGAAGCTATGGAAACATATTATGACGAAGTAAAACATGTTGATTGGGTACATAGTATTAGCAAGGCACCTATGTTAAAGGCTCAGCATCCTGATTATGAGATTTTTACTAAAAGTGTGCATTATGCGAGAGGTTTAGCTTGTGCTGATTGTCACATGCCTTATCACAGTCAAGGTGGTGTTAAATTCTCATCACATCATGCTGTTAGCCCTTTGAAGTATGCTCACATGACCTGCCAAGTTTGTCATAGAGAAGATACTGAACAGTTAATTCAAGATGTTTATGAAAGACAAGACAAAGTTAAAGAAAGCAAAGATATATTAGAAGATATTCTTGTTGAGGCACATATTGATGCTGGTTTTGCATGGAAAAACGGTGCAAGTGAAAAACAAATGGCAAAAGCATTAAATTTTATTCGTCAAGCACAATGGAGATGGGATTTTGTTGCGGCTAGTCATGGTGGTTCATTTCATGCTCCTCTTGAATGTTCTAGGATTTTAGCAGATGGAATCCACAAAGCATACGAAGCAAAATTAGAATTACAAAAAGTTTTAAATACTCTGGGTGTTGCTGATAAGGTTGTGTATCCAGATTTGTCAACAAAAGCCAAAGCACAAGAATACATAGGTTTAGATATGAAAAAATTGCGTGAAGAAAAACAAAAATTTCTTAATATCACTGTTCCTGAGTGGTTAGAACAAGCTGATGAAAGGCAAAGTAAATGGGAAGTTAAGCGTTTCTAACAACAAATATTTTTATTTGAAGAGCATATTCATTTGGGTATGCTCTTTTTTTTATCTTTTTTTATTGAAAAATTTTTTCAGTAATAATGAAGATTCTTTATGCATTACTTCAGAAATAGTTTTAGTTTTAGGATGTAAAATATGCTGACAAGCATTTGTATAACCTCTTTTGCTGTCTGTTGCTCCAAAAATAAGCATAGGTATTTGTGCTAATCCAATTGCAGCTGCACACATAATGCAAGGTTCGAGTGTAACATATATTTTACAATTAGTCAGATATTTTGCCCCTAAATAGTTTGAAGCAGCAGTAATGGCAAGTATTTCAGCATGTGCAGTAACATCATTTAAAAGTTCAACTTGATTATAAGCTCGAGCAATAATCATATTGTTTTGCACAATGACACAACCAATCGGAACTTCGTCTTTTGTTTCAGCTTCGTATGCTAATTTCATAGCTTCTTTCATAAAATATATATCGGTATAAATATCTAACATTTATTACTTATTTAAGTGTTTATAATATTCTAAAATAGCATTTGCTAAAGTAATGTATTGTGTTTCATCGTTATATGCAAAATATGAAAATCGCAAAAGTTTGTACGCTTCATTAGCCCAATTGAAAATAGGAACTTCAATATTATATTTTTGCATTAACCATTCTTGCATTGGGTCAATTGTATTATTGTGAGTTTCAGAAGAGTTTGAATAAATGGGAATTGCACTCATGGTAGCTATCATTTCATTGGGGCATAGCATAGGTATTTGTAGTTGTTGGCTAACTATTTCTCTCATCTTTCTATTCATTTTTATATTTTGATTAATGAATGTATTTATGTTATTATTAGATATTTTGTTTAAAAAACTTATAGCAGCTGGTATGCTGAGCCAAGCAGAAGGATCTTGTGTTCCTCTCCAAAAAAATCTTTCGTTAAAACTTTCTGAAACTGTATTAATCAAGCTGATATTGATTGGATAAATATAATCTTGATGCTTTGCTTGTATCCACAAAAACCCTGCTCCTTTGGGCGAACACATCCATTTATGACAATTGCCTGTGTAAAAATCAACTCCAAGTTCGTTAATATCTAAAGAAATTGCACCGGGAGCATGAGCACCATCAACTAAAATTAAAATATCATTGCTGATTTGTTGTCTAATTTCTTTAATCGGAAACAGCAAACCTGTTGGAGAAGCAATGTGGTCTAATAAAATAAGGCGAGTTTTGTTTGTAATTGTATCAATTATTGTCTGAATTATTTCATCATTTGAGTTTAAAGGAAATAAAATTTGCACTTCTTTGACTTTTACTCCAAATCTGTTTGCATAAAACTGAATTGCATTTCGACAAGCGGGATAAATATGATTAGTGATAAGAATTTCATCGTCATGTTGCCATTGAATAGAGTGCAAAACTGTATTTACTCCTTCAGTAGCATTTTGAACAAACACAAGATCGTCTGTTTGTACATTCAAAAAAGAAGATAATATTTTTTTTGCTGAGTATAATTCTTCTCTTAATGTGTACATGAAAAACTTAACTGGTTGCTGTTCAATGAGTTTTTGCCATTGTTGATATTTATTAAAAACCTCAATTGGGCACGCTCCAAAAGAACCATGGTTAAGAAAAATAGTGCTTTTATCCAATAACCATTCATTAATACGCGGATTGTATGTCGTTTTCATTTATTCCTCTTCAAGATTTGATGATTCTTGTTTTTTTTCAAATTGTATAAAAATATTGTCAATGCTTTCTTCAGTTTCTTTTAGTTTTTGTTGACAAAATTGTATGAGTTCTCCGGCTCGCTTAATTTTTGTCGAAAGAGCGTCAATATCAACATCTCCATTTTCAATATCTTCAATAATTGAATCTAATTCTGCTTTGGCTTCTTTGTAATTCATATTTTTTGTTTTAATTTGTTTTTGATTTAACTTGGCTTTGCACGGTTCCGTCAGACAGTTGCACTTCTATATTTGTTCCAAGTTCTGCTTGTTTTATGCTTTTTAATATTTTTCCTTGATATCTTACTATTGCATAACCTTTTTTTAACATCAATTCGGGTTTAAAGAGTTCGGCACGAAAATTTGCATGACTTAAGTATTGTTTTTCTGAAAGTATTTTTGATTTTGTAATTTTCATTGCGTTTGATAGTATGTTATCAAATTTTTCTTTTTCATTAAGTACAATATGCTTGGAAAACCGTAAAGACAGTATTTTATGTTGTAAAAGTGAGTTTTGTGAACGAATGAAATGTTTTGAGTTTTGTTTTAGATTTTCTTTGGTATATCGTAAAAAAGTTTTGTGTTCGCTGATATTACTACGACTTAATGAAAAAATATTTTGAGACAAATACTCTAAACTATGTTTTTTCTGTTTTAATATCAACTTAGGAGTATATTGAATTGTTTTTAAGTGTTTTTCAAGTACATTCCATTCTTCAAATATAGTTCGTTCGGAGTATCTGATTATTTTTTCATATTGTTTAATTATTGATAACTCGTATTGTTGCATCATTTGAATTATGTGTTGGGCTACTGCTGTCGGGGTTTCTTTGTGTATGCAAGCAACTTCGTCAGTAACTGAAATGTCAGTTGTGTGTCCTATTCCGGTTATGATAGGTAGTGGTGATAGAGCGACCGCTTCGGATAAAGTATATGAATTATAGCATTGTAAATCAACATTTCCGCCACCACCTCTAACTATTGCAATTATGTCGTATTTATCTTGATTTTTTACTATATATTCAAGTTGCTCGGCTATTGTTTCGGCTGCTTTGTTGCCTTGCAAAACAACCGAAAACAGATGTACATTGAAGCCATATCCATATTGATTGTTTTTCAGTACACTCATAAAGTCTTCAAATCCTTTGGAATCAATAGCAGAAAGCACTGCAATTTTTTGTGGTACAAGTGGAATTTCAACAGTTTTGTTTAAATGAAAAATTCCTTTTTTTTTCAACTCATCAATAGTTTTTTGCTTGTCAAGCATCATATTTCCAAGAGTATATTCAGCTTTGACATCATAAATGTATAAACTCAAGCCATATCTAACGCTATAATTTATTCGAGTTAGAAATAAAATACTTATATCTTGTTTGAGGTCAAATCCGGTAGCATTTTTAAAACTTTGATTAAGTTTATCGTAGATATTACTCCAAATAATTCCTTTCATTTCGGCTTTAGGAAATGCAGAACCAATACTTTTTTCGATAAGACTTAAGTAACAATGCCCTCTGCGTACATTTATAGACGAAATTTCTGCAACTACCCAAAAATATGTGTACCCAATTGAACTTTCAATAGTTTCTTCAACTAATTTGCCTAAATCGGACAGATTGTAAATTTTATCGTTCATTTTAGGATGATTTGACTTTTTGTTAAGGAAACTAATTCTATTTGCAAATTTATGAAGTTTTAATTCTAAAATAAATTACATACCCAATAAGGGCGAAAATGCATCTTCAATATGTTCTATTTCATGTTGTTTGTTTTTTACGACTATAGAAATTATGTCAAATCTTATCTCACTTTCGATATTGTTTATTTCTGCAAATCTTTGAGCGCCTTTAACTAATTGGGATTGTTTGCTTTTTGAAACAAAAGTAAATGGCTCTCCAAATTCTATGCTTGTACGAGTTTTTACTTCAACAATAACAATGAATGTGTCATGTTGGGCAATAATATCTATTTCAAACTTTTGCGAACGCCAATTTCTGTGTAATATCTTGTAGCCTTTCTTTTGTAAATAATCACATGCAAGAGTTTCGCCCAAATAACCTAAACTATTTTTTATTTTCATTGATTCGAATTTTTAAAAGTGAAAATATTTTGCGAATCCTTTTGTGCAAAACAATAATATAAATAGTAAGAAAAACAATAATTGCTGAGAGTAGAATATGTATTAAGGATTTATTTTTTTCGATGTCATCTTTCGAAGGATTTGTTTCAATTAATAGTTTAATGGCTTGTTCGTCATCGGGAGTATGCTTTAAGATATTTTCCTTTTCTATCATGTAGTAATATGCAAGTTCAAATTGATTAGTTTGTGCAGTTATATGCGATAAAGTATCAAGTAATTGCATTGTCAATGCTTTTAGGTTTCTTGCAAATTCAAGACTATTTTGCATATATTGTATAGCACTAACTGTATCGCCTTGTTCCGAAATATTTAAACCTCTATGATTAAACCCTGATGCAAGTTGTTTGTAGTTTCTTACTTCAAGAGCTATGCTCATTCCTTTGAAAAACCAATCTTCTGCTTGTTCATTGTCTTTTAAGTAATTATACACTTCTCCCATTTTTAAATAACTATTAGCAAGACCAAGCATATCATTGATTTTTGTTCTGATCATTAACATATTCAATTTGCCCATAAATTGGTAAAGATATTAGTATTGATAGTATGAGTAGTGCAAACGGAAACAGGTTCTTGAATTTTTGCATATTCATAGTGATAAATATTTACAAAAATAATCCAAATTTACAGACTTTAATACACTAATGTAGTATTAATCTTTAAACTTTTATCTGTTGTGCATTTAGCTTAAGTTTAAAATTACAAACAACAATATATCAGGCAGATATATTGTTGTAATTATTTTTAATAATATTGATATACAAACTTAATGTTAAATACAAAAATGTTGTATATTTGTTTCGTAAATTAGATGTTGGGAGCTTATTTTTAAAAATTAACAACTAAATAAAAATTAAAATGAAAGTCCTGAAAACTTAACAGAGAATGCAAATAAATAAAAAATATAAACGATGGAAAAAGCAGGAAAAATCATAAAAATACAGAATATGAAACTAGCTGATTTAATCAAGAATATCGAAATTTTTTTAAATGGAAATACTAAAATTCATTTTGCAACAGGCAGTAAAGATAGGCGAGAACCCTTAAAATTTTTTTATCGTGGAGCGTTTAAGCAATGGCAAGAAAGACAGACTAAAAGAAATTTTAATCAAGAATACATTTTTTCTCTTATTGAGATAGATAAAGATAAATGGTTGTTTGCAGGCATTTACAGGAGCATTGAATGCGAAAAAATTGGTAACTATTATTATTACAAAACTGAATTGCTTGATGATAATTCCACAAATCTTATAGGGAGGCTAATTATAGAATTTAAAAAGAATTTTCGTTCTTCATATGTTCATCTTTACAAATTTATAGACGATTTACATGTTTTGGAAGTTAGAGACGAGAAATATACTGATAATACATATCCAGATAGTAAGAATATTGATATAAATAAAATATTAAAACCGGGTGATAAATTTTTAGACACGGATATTGAGGTTGAGAATGAAAACCCAAATTTTGATTCACAAAATCAAAATTCTACAATTGGATTTAATTTTATCAGTGGAAAACCTAAACTTCCACAAAATACTACTTATAATACAACTCAACAACAAATAAATATCAACGCTAGACATTCTTTTTTGCAAGAAAAACTATATAAAAAACTCATCTCTGAATATGGAGAAAAGAATATTGGAATGGAAAATTATGTGAATGGGAAAAAAATTGATTTAGTTTTAAAAACAGGTAATCTTTATACTTTTTATGAAATAAAAACTTCAAATTCAGCAAAACAATGCATACGAGAAGCATTAGGACAAATTTTAGAATATGCATATTTTGATGCACAAAAATATGCTGATGAAATTGTAATTGCAGGTGAATATCCGATTGACTCACAAACAAAAAATTATTTAAATTATCTAAATACAGAGTTTAATTTACCCTTAAAATATCATCAAATAGATATTGATTTCTAAAAATACTACGGGCTAATATAGCATTGCCAAGAGAACTGATGAAGTGCTTCGATTGAAATTTTTTACTAAATTTGAATTGTCAGTTTCGTATTCAGGTTGTTGCTATAATCCTCGCCCAAACACCAAGCTCTTAAACCATTATACTTCATA
>CAZKDV010000019.1:0-30757 GCA_964551645.1 uncultured Bacteroidales bacterium
TTCTATTGAACACGGAGCAATTGAATGTTTGTTTACAGTTGATGAAGAAACAGGTTTGTCTGGAGCATTTGGAATAGAACCGGGTTTTCTGAAAGGAAATATTTTATTAAATTTAGACTCGGAAGACGATGCTGAGTTTTTTATTGGTTGTGCTGGCGGTCGTGATACAGTTGGTTCAATTGATGTAGTGTACGATAAACTGATAGAACCATATATGTTTTATGAAATAAGTGTATCCGGCTTGAAAGGAGGACATTCGGGAGATGATATTCATAAAAAATACGGAAACGCAAATCATATTTTAGCAAGGTTTTTATTTATGTATCAAGATGAACTTTTAATTAAGTTATCTCATATTGATGGTGGTAATTTAAGAAATGCTATTCCACGCGAGGCAATTGCTAATATTGCTATTCCAAAAGAGAGTGTATCAGCATTGAAGGAAATAGTATCTAAATATGAAATTCTTTTGAAAAAGGAGTTGTTTGTGTCCGATCCTGATGTGCAAATTAAATTTAAAGAAATTGAGATTTCGGATAGAATAATCAATAAAGAAGTACAAAATAAAATAATTAATACACTTTATGCTATGCCGCATGGTGTTAAAGCATGGTCGCAGGATATTGATAATTTTGTAGAAACTTCTACAAATTTAGCTTCTGTGAAAATTAAAGATAATAAGGTGTATATTACAACTAGTCAAAGAAGTTCAGTGAAAACTGCTTTAGATAATATATGCAATAAAGTTGCATCAGTGTTTAAACTTGGAAATTGGAATTATGAGCATACTGAAGGCTATCCTGGATGGACTCCCAATCCTAATAGTAGAATCCTTAAAATTGCAAAAAAATCATGGATTAAACTATTTGACGAAGCTCCTATACAAAGAGCTATACATGCAGGTTTAGAATGTGGCTTGTTTAGTGAAAAATATCCTGAAATGGATATGATTTCTTATGGTCCAACAATGAGAGGCGTTCATAGCCCTGATGAAAAACTGCATATTCCTGCTGTACAAAAGTTTTGGGATGTTACTTTAGAAATATTGAAAAATGTAAAAGACTATTAATTGTTGAGTTGTTAACAATTTTTTTATAGTGTATTGTTTTTTATAATTTTGTAATTATTAAATAGAATTATTATGGGAAAAGGAGACAAAAAAACAAAAAGAGGTAAAATAATAATTGGCGCTTATGGCAAAAGAAGACCAAAAAAAGTGTCTAAGTCGTTTGTAGCTGAAGCAAAGACAGAAAGTAAAGCAATGAAAAATGCGAAGAAAAAAGAAGTACGCATTATTGAAGAAAAAGAAGTTGCTAATGTAGAAGTAAAAGAAACTTCTAAAACTAAATCTACAGAGGAAAAAAAGACAGTTAAAAAAACTATTACTAAGAAAACAGACACCACAGAAAAGAAAACTACTGCAAAAACAACTAAGAAAAAAGAAGATAAAGTAGAATAACTAATTTCTTTTGTTTATTGTTTTCTTAGGTGTTGTAAGTTATCAATTATAAGTTGAATTTTTTGACTATCATCTAAAAGTCCGTCAATCCATGTTATTGGAATACCGATTTTTTCCATTCGTCTGAACCATGTCATTTGGCGTTTAGAGAATTGATGAATAGCTGTTTCAAGTTGGGAGTATAGTTCATCATAATTGATTTTTCCTATAAGATATAAGCTTACAAATCGATACTCCAAGCCTAATGCGATAAGTCGCTCAATTGCTACGCCATTTTTAATTAGTGCTTTCACTTCATCAATCATGCCTTGTTCAAGCCTCTCATTGAGTCGTTTGCTTATTCTTTCTCTAACAATTTCGCGAGGCAGTAAAATTCCAACTACTAAGGAATTATTGATTTTGATTGTTTCTGAATTTTGTGTGGTTTCTTGACTAAATGTTGCTATCTCAATTGCTCTTATCAATCGTACACGATTTTTCATGTCAGATACTAAGTGTACTTTTTTCATTGATGAAAGTTTTGCAACAAGTTCATCAAGACTTAATTTATCTAATTCTTCTCGTAGTTTTTGATTTTGTGGAACTTTGAAAAATTGATAGTCTTTCAATACAGAATCTAAGTACAAGCCTGTTCCTCCGCAAAGAATGATTTCTTTTTTACGATTTGTAATTTCTGTAGCAGCATTTATAAAATCTTGCTTAAAACGAAATACATTATATTCTTCTGAAGGTTCAGCAATATCTATTAAGTGGTATGGAATTGTTTTGTCGTTTACGATATAATCTTGTAAATCTTTTCCTGTTCCTATATCCAAACCTTTATAGATTTGTCGTGAGTCGGCGCTTATTATTTCAGCATCTATTTGATGTGCCAATAATGTTGCAAGTTTTGTTTTACCACTTGCAGTAGGTCCAAGTATAGTTATGAGCCGAGATATTTCCATCTTGAAATGTGTTTTTTTGATTGCATTTTTTGATTGATTTTGTCATCTTCTATGCGATAATTATTTTCAATTTCAACAAATATATTTCTAAGAGTATTATTTGTAGATACACTTGACTGTTTAAAAGAGAAATCATTTTTTATAAAGAATTTATAGCAAGAAGTTAGATGGTGTTGCTTAAGATAGTTTATAATGGTTTTTTCTTCATTAATGTTTGGGCTTTTATTATCTTTATATCTGAGATATTGCAATGTTTTTAATCCATCAAATTTACTATTAAAAGCATGTTTAAAATGTATTAAATCCTTATTGTTTTTTCGTAAATTTTGCCAAAAATCATGAGCAGTTGTATTAAAGGTCTCAATGATATATTCATCTATAGGTGTCGGAATGTTATGATAAAATAATTCGTCAAGTTTTTGGAAAACAATTTGTAAATCATTAAACGATTCGTAGTGATAAAATGGGTATGTTGACCAATCACCTGCTTGTCCTTTAATTAGGGCTGGTCCTGTTCCAAAAATTACTCTGTCAGAGTATCTTGTTGCTGGATGTACGCTATCTTGTATCCAATGTAAAATGCGTCCATTTTTTCTTAACTTTTGGAGTAAATAAAAATCTTCTCCACTAATTTTTGCACTTATTCCACGCATTTTTAAATATGAAGATATGGGAAAAGCTATTGCCGAGCCTAAGGCAGTAAAACAGTATGGAGATTCAATACGCCATAAATTTAATGCATAATAACGCATATAAATCTCATATCTCAATATTTGCCTGTCAAGTTCTTCATTCTTAGAAAGCTGATGGTAATACGGAGTAGATAAAGCTATGCCCAATGGATTTTTATGAAAAATATCAACTACTGATTGGAAATATGTAGTAGAAAAAACAGTATCAGCGTCCATGCTAATAATTATATCCTTAGTATCTGCTTTTTGAACAATACTATCAAATAATAATTTTCTAGCCCAACCAACACCCTGATGCTTTTCTGTCCAGCCATTTCCTTTTGAACTTTTATCAATAATTTCAATTTTAATTTCAGTTTGTTTGTTTTTTAGTAGATTTATTGTATTTGCGTTGTTTGCAACTATATGAGTATGCGTTTTGTCATAATGATATATATCAGGTTGATTAACGCACACTACAGTTGTATGCTTTGTATATGTTTGTTCTTGAATACACTTAATTGTGTTTTCAATATACTCAAATTCATTGAGGCTTGGAATGGCTATCCATATTTTTGGAGCATTATTCATCATTTAATTCGTAATGCCGAAGCGGGTGAAATTCTTGAAATAATCATTGATGGAATCAACATGACCAATACTCCAATAATAAGCATAAGTATATTTAATAATAGAAGTAGGGGTATGTCAAAGTAAATAGGTATAGAGGATACATAATAAACATCTTGGTCAAGACTAATTAATTTCAAATATTTTTGTAACAAGCCTATTCCAATTCCAATTATGTTTCCGATGAGCATACCTTTTAAAACTATCCTTGCCGAAACATACACAAATATTTTCCTTAAATCTACATTATTTATACCTAATGATTTTAAGATAGCAATTGAAGTGGTTTTTTCTAATATTCGTATTAGCAAAATGGTAATTATATTGATAACCGCCACTATTAACATGATACTAATAATGACAATCACATTCATATCAAGTAGTGCCAGCCAATTGAAAATATCAGGATATATGTCAAAAATGTTTGTAATTTTTATGTCATAATCAGTATTTTGTCGAATTGCTTGTGTTGTTTGTTCAATACTATTGTAGTTTTTTACAAGAATTTCAATATTTGCAGCTTCGTTTTGTTGCCACATATTTAATTTTTGAATATGTTTTATATCTCCAAAAATATATTTCTGGTCAAATTCGCCTATACCTGAAGCATAAATTCCAGATATAATAAATCTTCTGCCTCTTGGTTGTTGTTCTCCCTCAACTAAAAAGTACATTCGCAAAGTATCGCCAACTGAGAACAGAAGTCGCTCAGCAATAATTGATGAGATTATAATTTCTTCAGATGTTATGTCAGTAGCAAAATCTGGAAACTTCCCTGAAATAAGGTTTTTTTCAATAAAGTGTCTTGAATAGTCATGTGAAATACCCTTAAAAATGCAACCTTCAATTTGATTTTCAGTTTTTATTATTCCTGCTTTTTCAGCAACTGCTTGAATGTTTATGATATTTGGGACTAATTGCTGCAAATTGCTAATATCGCTTCTATTTAATGAAATCGGAATGTTTTCATCAATTGAACTAATTTGTAAGGCTTTGATATTAATATGCCCGCCAAAACCTATAACTTTATTGCGAACCTCTATCTGAAATCCTTTAACAATAGCTACAGACATTATCACAACTGCAATACTAAATGCAATGCTACTGCTTGCAATTCTTATTGTAGGTTTTGAAAAAGCACTTTTATATACAATAAGAAACTTACGACCAATGTGTGTAATTAATTTCATTGATTAGAAATAGTATTTATTGTAAAATACTTAGACAGTTATACACCCTTGCATATTAATACAATATTCAGTTTTTACAATGCAAAAATAATGTATTTATCAATACCAACTTTAGTAGTTGTTGTAAATTAAAAACAGAAAATAAGAAACAATGGAGATTTTATGTTAAGCTATTTATTTTCTCTACATCATATCCATGTTCTTCGATGAAGTTTTTAAACATCATATCTGAACCGTTGATGTGTGAAATAAACCATTTTTTTAGAAAAAGAATTATTTCACTAATTAGAGATTTATTGCCATATTTGAATAGTTGAATGAAATCAGCAATAGTTTTAGCAAAAAATTGATGTTCTTTTACATGTTGTTCAAAATCATCATAATTGAGCTTTAACATTAGATTTTCTTCTGATTCAAAATGAAAAATTCTAAACGAATCAAGTCTTTCAAGTAATGATTGGATAAGATCAATAGATTCTCTGGTGTTGTATGCGTTGACAAATTCATCATAAATTGAAAATAAAATTTTATGTTGATTGTCAATTTCAGATATTCCTAATTCGTATGCTTTATCCCAACTTTTTGGAGCGTTTTTATTTGTATGTAATGGCTGCTTGTTCTGATTGTTTTCAACTACTTTAACAACTTCCGGAGTAGGTATCAGATTCTTTATTTCTTCTATTTCTACGGGTGTTGCCGTTTGTTCATTGTTTTCCTCGTCCTTGTGTTTGAGTAGTTTTTCAATATTTTCTTTTTCTTTTTCAATCTGTTGTTTTTCTATTTCAATTTGCCTTTTTTGTTCCTCAATTTGTTGTTTTTCTAAATCAATTTGTCTTTTCTCTTCTTCAAATTTTTGTGTTTCAGTAGTCTGAGATTCTGATTGGAAATATGATTTTAATAGATTTTCAACTTCATCGTCAGTTTCTTTTTTATTAGTTTGCTCTGTTTTTGAATCAATATCATCAAAAAATCTTTGCAATATATCTTCAATACTTGAAACTTCGTTTGTTTGTTTAGAATTAGCTTCTTCATCTTTTGAATCTTCAACACTATTGTCGCAACTTGCTTTCAATTGTTCCAATAGACTTTCAAGGTTTTCGGAGATATTATCTAATCTATCTTCATTTTGCACTTGTTCTTTTTTAAACTCCTCAATTCGTGCTTGTCCTTTGTGCATCAAAGTTTCTTTTTCAGTAGAAATAAACGAATTTGCAAAAAACTGTTGTGGGTCTCTATACCAATTTTGAATTAACAACTCACTATTATTGTTACTTATTAACTCGAAAGTAACAACATTAATTGGCAATTTGAATTTATCAGTAAGATATTGAAAAGTTTTATCAAAAGTGATTGATAGAGAGTTAGATACTAAAATAATATATTGATGTTTATTAAAATCACTTTGAAATTGTCCGAAGTGTTCTTTCACTGCTTTTTCAAAACTTTGCTTATTAGTTTTTTCATATAACTCCTTAACATTATTGTATGTTAATTGCTGAAGAATAGAGGCGTAATCAATAAGACGATGAATAATATCGGAAGGATTTAATTCAAAATGTGTTTGGATAATTGAAATGTTTGCATTTTTATCAATTGTTAAAAAATCAATATGTTTTCCTGAAACAACTTCAAAGTCTTGTTTAATAATTAGACTCGGATTATTTATTATGTTTACATTTTGCTTGATAATCTTTTTCGATTCGTTTTTTGAATTGACAAATCGTGCTTCTTCGATATATGATTTATTAGATAAATCCCAAATTTTTACAATTTTATTCATAACTTTAATATTAAAGTGTCATTAAAATCTTTTACTTGTACGCAGTTGTTCTTAAAAAGTTACATTACTGTTTTTTTAATTTAAGTATTAAAAGTTTGCAAAGTTACAAATTTTATACAAGATAATAATTTAAGTTGTTCGCACTAAGGTTTTTGAGTCCAAGTTGAATTTGAGTGATAGTTTGAGTATGTATTATTAGTGTTTGAAATGCCCAAATTGTCATCATCTTCATCATTTTCATCATCATCTTCTTCGTAAATAAGTTTAATACCATAATTTTCAATAAGTTCTGATTTATAGTAATATGCAATTATAATTCCAGCCATAAAGCCTGTTAAATGTCCTTCCCAAGATTTTGAAAAATCAATAGGAAAAAGACCCCAAACCATGCTGCCATATAAAAAAACGATTAATAAGGATAAGGCAATATGTTTTTTATCTTTCAAAATTATGCCTGCAAAAAATAAGAATGAAGAAAAAGCGTAAACAAGACCGCTAGCTCCAATATGATACGATTCTCTGGCTAATATCCAAGTCCACAGCCCATTGAGTAACCATAGTAAAATGAATACTTTGAAAAAATGTTTTCTAAAAAAATAAAAAAGAAATGTAATTAGCACAAAAAGTGGAATGGAATTATTGATGAGATGTTTAAAATCACCATGAATAAATGGCATAGTGATAATGCCTATAAGTCCTTTTAGTTTTTTTGGATACAGTCCATATTGGTAAAGTTCGAAATTGTATATCTGTTCTATCCAAAATACTATCCATATTGTACTTATAAAAATTATTGCTGGAACAAAGGTTTTGAAAATATTTTTGTTTTGCATATCAAACTTGCCTCCTTGCAAAATTACATCTAATTATACTAACAATCATTAAAACATACCAGTATTTTCAAATTCTTAGCGAGAAACATCTAATCATAAAGCAAATAAATACTTAATTTTGCAAAGTCAATTTTGTAAAGAAGTATGTAATGAAAAGAATATTATTTTTAGTTTTTTTTGTATGTTGTTTTTCTTTTTCATCTTTTGCCCAACAACTTAGTCCGGATAATAAAAATTCGGAACAAAAAATAATACGAGCATTGCGTTTGATTAAAAACAATTATGTTGATAGTGCGGATATAGATAACTTAATTGAACACGCTATTAAAGCTATGCTTGAGCATCTTGACCCACATTCTGTTTATATGGACAAAGAAGAGATACAAAAAGCAAATGAGCCATTGCAAGGCAATTTTGAAGGAGTAGGGATACAGTTTCAAATTATTCGGGATACAGTTAATGTAGTTGGGGTTATTCCGGGCGGTCCTTCGGAGTTAATTGGAATACAAGCAGGAGATAAAATTGTAGCAATTAATGGTGAAGATGCTGTGGGTTCTATAGTTACCAATACTTATGTTACATCAAAACTTAGAGGCAGTAAGGGTACAAAAGTTAAATTGGGAATTATCCGATTTCCGCTTAAAACTATTACAGAATATGATATTATAAGAGATAAAATTCCTATCAATAGCTTAGATGCTTCATATATGATTGACAATACAATAGGCTATATAAAGTTAAATCGCTTTGCAGCAACTACTATGGACGAATTTTTAACGGCTATGGAACAGTTGAAAAAAGAGAATATGCAGAGTTTAATTTTAGATTTGCGAGGCAACTCAGGAGGTTATTTGAAAACTGCAATTGAATTGACTGACCAATTTTTTGAAAAAGATAAATTGTTAGTATATACAGAAGGACTTAATGCCCCAATAGATAAAACATATTCTACATCAAATGGAGAGTTCAAATCAGGGCGTTTGCTTGTGCTTGTTGACCAAGGTTCGGCATCGGCTAGTGAAATATTAGCAGGAGCTATTCAAGATTTAGACAGAGGAATTATTGTCGGAAGAAGAACATTTGGCAAAGGCTTGGTGCAAAGACCATTCAACCTTACAGACGGTTCGGTTATTAGACTTACAGTATCGCGTTATTATACGCCTTCGGGCAGATGTATTCAAAAACCTTATGAAGATGATACCAAATCATATAGAAAAGAAATAGAAGAACGCTTGGATAAAGGTGAGTTTTTTAATCAAGATAGTATTTCTTTTCCCGATTCTTTGATGTATAAAACATTGAACGGAAGAAGTGTTTATGGTGGTGGCGGAATAATGCCCGATGTTTTTGTTTCTTTGGATACAAATAGGTTGGGCGACTTTTATGTAGAAGTGATGAGAAAAAATATAATTAGTATTTTTGTGAGCGATTATTTGCAAGATAACATCAAGGAATTAAATAAGCGATACTCAAGTGTTGATGAATATAAAAAGGATATAAAGAAAAATGCCGATTTGTTGTTTGATGACTTTATTAAATATGCTAAAGACATGGGCGCTGAAATTGTTGAAATAGAGGAAAACACTAAGGAATATCTCATTTATATCATAAATGCACATATTGCTAGACGATTGTTTGAAAATCAAGCTTTTTATCAAATAATTCGAGAAGTTGACCATGATGTGATTAAAGCAATTGAAGTTATAAAAAATAAGAAAGAATTTTCTAATAGAGGAATTAAGTCTTAAAAATATAATTGGGTTGAATAAATTTTTGTTATGAATCTTAAACTTAAAACTATAATAAACGATTTGCCCTCAAATGTTGAATTGCTTGTAGTTACAAAACAACAAAGCATAGAGGCTGTTAAAGAAGTATATAATATGGGTTACAAAGTCTTTGGTGAAAACCGAGTTCAAGACTTAATTGCAAAAAAAGAACTTTTACCAAATGATGTTGAATGGCATTTGATAGGGCATTTGCAAACCAATAAAGTGAAGTATATTGCTCCGTTTATTAAAATGATACATAGTGTTGAGAGCTTGAGATTACTGAAAGAAATAGACAAACAAGCACTTAAAAATGATAGAGTTATTGACTGTTTGTTACAGTTTTATGTTGCAAACGAAGAAACAAAGTTTGGTCTTGATATGTCTGAAGCTGAAGAGATTTTGAATGATGCTTCTTTATCTCTTATGAAAAACATAAGAATAAGAGGAATAATGGGAATGGCTACATTTACTGATGATATGAATCTCGTTAGGACAGAGTTTAAGCAACTATATAAAATTTACACCCATTTGAAAAATAATTTCTTTGCCGATAATAATAGCTTTTCGGAAATTTCTATGGGTATGAGCGGAGATTATGAAATTGCAATAGAAGAAGGAAGTACAATTGTTAGGATAGGCTCAAAAGTATTTAATTAAGGAAAGAAATTTGATTATTTAGACAAAAATTATTTAATGAATAAAAATAATATATTTGGGTTTACCCTTGAATTTATTGAAGATAAATGTATTGAAGCAGGATTTCCTAAATATACTGCTAAACAAATATTTAATTGGTTATATAAGAATAATGTGAATGATTTTTCGCAAATGTCTAATATATCAAAAAAACAGAGAGAGGATTTAGAAGAAAATTTTATTTTAGAAAGATATATTCCTAAAACCTCAATTGTTTCAAAAGATGGAACTATTAAATATTTATTCACTTTTAGCGACAATTCATCGGTTGAAACAGTTTTTATACCTGATAATGACAGGAATACTGTTTGTATTTCAACTCAAACAGGATGCAAACTTGCTTGTAAGTTTTGCATGACAGGAAAAATTAAACAATGCAGAAATCTGGAAGTTGGAGAAATTTTAAGTCAAATAGTGAGTTTGCCCGATTTTGATAAAATTACAAATATTGTAATAATGGGAATGGGAGAGCCTTTGATGAATTATGAAAATGTTTTTAATGCCATCAAAATATTAACATCTTCGGAGGCTTACGAATTTGGAAAACATAGAATTACATTGTCATCAGTAGGAATAATCTCCGAACTAAAACATTTTTTACAAAATTTTCCGTGCGAATTAGCAATTAGTTTGCATAGTCCATTTTCTGAAGAACGAAAAAAGTTAATGCCAATAGAAAACTCAAATCCCATAGCGGAAGTTACTAATTTAATTAGGCATTACACCAAAGGAAGTTCAAGAAAAGTGTCTTTTGAATACATAGTGTTTAAAGGGCTAAATCACTCAACTCATCATGTTGAGCAATTAGTAAAAATTCTGAATGGAATTCCTGCGAAAATTAACCTTATGCGACATCATTATATTCCTGAATTTGAGTATTTTAGTCCAACAGATGAGGAAATTATTACATTTCAAAATTTATTAAAAGACAAAGGCTTTCAGGTTACAATTCGCAAATCAAGAGGCATGGATATAGCGGCTGCTTGTGGATTATTATCTGCAAATCACAAGAAAGATATATAATTGTCAAAACTTCTTATGAATAATGATTTAAAAGCTTTTTCCGAACAAATTATATATCAGGATAATCATTTGTTGGTTCTCAATAAAATGCCAGGACAATTAGTGCAATGCGACAAAACTGGAGATTTTTCATTGATTGAATTATCAAAAGAATATATTAAACAAAAAGAGCAAAAACCCGGAAATGTTTTTTTGGGAAGCATTCATCGTCTTGACAGACCATGTAGCGGCATCGTTGTTTATGCAAAAACATCAAAAGCATTAAGTCGAATGAATGAGATATTTAGAGAAAAACAAAGCATAAAAACATATTTGGCAGCTACTGAATCGTGTCCTAAGATATTAAACGGAACAATTGAAAATTGGCTGAAAAAGAATGAAAAACTTAATAAATCATTTGTGGTAGATAAAAACACTAAAGATGCAAAACTTGCTGTTTTAGATTACGAATGTATAGGGTCATCAGATAAGTATTCTTTGATAAAAATTAACTTGAAAACAGGCAGACATCATCAAATTCGTGTGCAATTATCAAATATTGATTGTCCGATAAAAGGAGATATTAAATATGGTGCTAAACGAAACAATCGTGATTTGTCAATACATCTGCATGCTTGGAAACTAAAGTTTATACATCCAGTTACAAAAGAAGAAATTGAGTTTGTTGCTAAACCACCAGATGATGCTTTGTGGAATTATTTTGTAAGCGAAAAAATCATTTATTAGTTGAACAAATATTGTTGATTTCAGCTTCGTCAAAGGGTCTTAATTTAAAATTGAATTGCTTTTTGAATAAGTCCTTTTTATACCAAATAATTAGATAATACAAAGCAACCGAAGCAAGAGCTGTCAGAGCGGCAATTCCCTCATGTTTTATGAAGATGAAGGCAAAAACTAAAGACGCTATTAAAATACAGGCAGGTATGATATATCCAATCATCAATGCTTTCATGCCGAGTGATTCGGAAATTGACACTATTACTTTGTCTCCAACAAGCGTGTTTGGAAACTGCTTAAATGACACTTCTATGGTTTTGTTGCTTGAACCTAATGAAGAACAAAAGCCTTGTGCATGACATCCGCTACATGCCGACCCAACTTCAATATTTACATAAATAGTATCGTCATCTATATTGGCTACTGTTCCTATATGCTCAATTGCAGTTTGTTCTTGCATTACTTTGTGTTTTATGCAAAATTAAATAAAACTCTGAAACAAATATTTTATAATTTGAATTGTTTTTTTATTTTTCTTATTAAGAATAAATAAAAATAGTTACCTTTGCAATAACTTTTATACATAAAGTACAAATATTAACATAAAAATATAAGCCTTATGACACACAAATCAAAAGACCCATCAAAAATTGATGTAGAAATGAAAAAACATCTTAACATTGATGAAGCAAAAGCCGGTAAAGTGCTTGAAATTAAAATGAAGGTTTTTAACAAGGAAATTACTCCTGCGGAAGCTCGCAAATTAGTTAATGAAACCTTTGATTATATTACAGCCGAAGAATTTGCATTTGGTGAACAGCATTTGTTTGAAACCGGAATAACTGATGAAGTAATGGTTGATGGCATGGACGATATTATTGAGATATTTCAAGATGTTTTGCTAAGAAAAGAATTGGATTTGCCACTTGGACACCCAATTAAGGCATATCATGACGAATCAAACGAAATTGAAAAACTTATTTTGAAAATAGAAGCAAAGTTGAAAGGAAAGTTTATTGTAAACGAGTGGCTGGAGATTTATGAAAAATTAGATAAAATAAATGTTCATTTTAGCAGAAAGCAAAATCAACTATATTCAGCATTGGAAAGAGTAGGTTTTGACCGCCCATCACGCATTATGTGGACTTTTGATGACCGCGTGCGAGATGCAATAAAAGAGGCTTATCAGCATTTGGAAGATAAAAATGAAAAAGAATTTATTGATGCTCAAGCAAATATTATCTACCTGATAAGAGATATTTTGAGCAAAGAACGAGATATTTTATATCCGACATCTTTAGAAATATTGACAGATGATGTTTTTGTAGAAATGCAAAAAGGCGATGCCGAAATAGGATACTGCCTAATTGAAACACCTCCAAAATATGCGGGCAAAAATCAAAAACCTCAAGAAAATAAAGTGAATGAAGATGTTTTGCTTGCAGATTTAAAAAAAGTGTTGGAAAAACATGGAGTTGCAGAGCTTGACACCAAAGAAAAAATATTTGATGTTGCAACAGGAAAACTTACTTTGGAGCAAATAAATTTGATATATAAACACATGCGAATGGATTTGTCTTTTGTAGATGAAAATGATATAGTGAAGTTTTATACTGATACCGACCATCGTGTTTTTCCAAGAAGTGCCGGAGTTATAGGCAGAAGAGTTGAAAATTGTCATCCCCGTGAAAGTTTAGACACAGTTTTGGGGGTTGTAGAAGCATTTAAGAGCGGAGAACAAGACGAAGCCGAATTTTGGATTGAAAGTCGAGGCAAGTTTATACACATTCTTTTTGTTGCAGTACGCGATGAACACGGAAACTACAAAGGAGTGTTGGAAATGATGCAAGATGTTACGCACATCAGAAGTCTGCAAGGAAGTCGCCGTTTGTTGTCATGGGAAAATGAAAAAAAAGCAAACGAAGCAATAAGTGAAACTGATTTAAGTATTGAACCAAATTTGAAAGTTGGGAAATTGCTTAGTGCATATCCATTTTTGAAACAGTATCTAATTTCATTAAATTCTGACTATAAAAAGCTGAATAATCCTGTTTTGTATTCTGTTATGAAAAAAACAGCAAGTTTAACAATGCTTGCCGAAGTAGGAGGGTACGAAATAAATGAGTTTTTGGAAATGCTGAAAAAAGAAATTGAAGCCAATAAGAAATAAAGTTTTCTAAGAGTTTTTTTTGAAAAATCTTTAATTGCAAATTCTTATTGTTTAATTTGTTGTTTATTAATTGATTATATTATTTTAGTTAAACACAATTTTATCAATTTCTTTCATTAGCCGTTCAGTTTCAGTTAATGCAACAATTATTTTTTGATAATGCAAAATATCGTCAAAATCTAAATTTCGATTTTTTCGGTCTTTGAGCCATTTTTGTGCAGCTTGATAGCCGCCAATGTAAAATTCCCAAGCTGTTGGCGAAACATTGTCAAAATATTGATTAGCATTGATATACACTTTTCCATTTTCATATTTTGCTTGTTTTACAAGATTGTCGCCAATTATAGGAAATTGAGTGCTATATTGCTCCACAACCGGACTTTCTAATAAATGAATTTGACGAATTTCGCCGCCCAATTTCACCAATTGCCAAAAAATATCTTGATTTTTAGGATATGGCACTTTTGGAAAATCTATTTTCAAAAACTCTTTATATTTTTTACGATAAGTTGGCGAATGTAGCACAGCATAGATATAATCTAAAATATCCAAAGGAGTGAAGCTATCATCGCTTTCTGCCACTTTGTTTAAAACCAATTTTTCATCGGGAACAAACCTTAAATTTAAAATTTTAGCAATTTGCTCCACTATTTGCATATTAAGGTTAGGCACTCTTTCAGCTTTTTCATAAGCTAAGCTATCAGATGAAGCGGGGTAAAGGTAGAGGGGGAAAAGATATGATTGAAACCGATATAAATTTATATCCATTAAAACTTTCGTGATAAATACTGATTTTAATTCTTCTGTATCTACTAATTGTCTCATTAAACAAAGACCAATATTTTCTCCTACAATAAAATTACGCATATATTTGAATCTATGCCTTTGCACTTTTTTTAAATCATAATTTATAAACCTTGTATCAAAAGGTCTATAATCATACTTTTGATTAAAATCAGTAAATGCTTCAAATGATACTAATTCTTTATCATTATGAGTTTTTATCCCACTTGTGTTTACTAAAAACAACTCGTCTATCTTAAATCCTTTTTCATATTCTTTTTGTCCTGCGTCATCTTTATACACAAAAAAGAAATTTGGAGCTTTCACTTTCAATTCCTTCCAATCAATGGAATACATAGAATTATCGTCTAAGAAGTTGTATTTTTCTTCCCTCTTTCCGTAAAGCTCGTAATGGAATAGTTTTGCGTGTTTTTTAGCCATTATTTGTTGTTTTTTTGTTCTTGTAGAAAGATTTTTTGGAGTTCTATCTCTTGTTTTAATTCTTCTTCTGTGGGTAAATATTTCATGTATTTACTTGTAAAAAGTTGTTTGTTTTCATTTAGTACAGAGTATTTTGCCACTACGCTATCGGTTTCAGTACAAAGTAGCAAACCAATAGTAGGATTGTCATCTTTTTGCCTTTTTAAATCATCAAACATTCGCACATACATATCTAATTGTCCTATGTCTTGATGAGTTAATTTGTTGGTTTTTAGTTCTACAATAACAAAACATTTTAAGATGTAATTATAAAAAACCAAGTCAATATAAAAGTCAGAAGTTTCTGTGCGTATATGTTCTTGGCGTGCCACAAAAGCAAAACCTTTTCCAAGTTCTAAAATAAAATCTTGTAAATTATCAATCAAGGCTTTTTCTAATTCTGCTTCGGTATAAGATTTATGTGTTGGCAAGTTTAAAAATTCCAATACAGTTGGGTTTTTTATAAATTCATCAGGATTTAATGTTTTAGCTTTCTCTGTCATTTCGCTTTTTACCATTTCCTTATCACTTGAAGAGATTAGTCGGTCGTAGTATAAAGTAGAAATATTTCGGTCTAACACTCTTACCGACCAATAGTTTTCTGCGGCTTCTGTTAGATAATACATTCTTGCTTTTTCGTTAGAAACTTTAAGAACTCGCTGAAAATGAGACCATGACAATTGTGCGAACAGTGTTCGCATAATTTCATAATTAGGGAAGTAGTTATAAAATTGACGAATTTCCCAAATGGTTCTTTTGCTAAAACCTTTTCCAAATTCCTTAGTTAACTCATTAGAAACATTTTCAATAATTTGTTTGCCATATTCGGCTCTATCGGCTCCGTTTTGTTCTTCTTCTACAATTCTTCTTCCAATATTCCAATAGGCTTCCACCATAGCAGAATTGATAGCAGAATATGCTTTTTGTCGGGCTTGAAATAGAATGGTTTTTATTTCGATTATATAGTTCATATTGTTTTTTATTTCAATATTTTTCTTTGCTCAACTTCCATCAATACAGTCATTTGTTGAATCGCAATTTTATTTAATTTAATTAGTCTTTCTTTTTGCTCCAATCCTTCATTAATAAAAACAGCATTCACATTTTCTAAATTAGATAGGCAAATCAATTCGTTGATGTTTGCATAATCTCGGATATTTCCTTTTAAATCAGAATATTCTTCACGCCATTGCTTAGCCGTTTGTCCAAAAAGAGCAATATTCAATACATCTGCTTCATTGGCATAAATAATTGAGGTTTGTTTGGCAGTCAATTCTTTGGGAATAAGATTATTCTTAATAGCATCGGTATGTATATGGTAATTAATTTTTGCCAATTCGCGTTTAGCTGACCAACCAATTTGTTTCTGTTCTGCTTCTTTTAGGCGTTTAAATTCCCTCACAAGATAAAGTTCAAATTCTGCCGAAATCCACGATGCAAATTTGAATGCAATATCTGAGTGGGCATAAGTTCCTCCACCGTATCGTCCTGATTTTGAACTTATTCCTATTGCATTAGTTTCTTTAATCCATTTTTGAGGCGACATCCAAAAGTGTGGTTTTGCGGATTCATTTTTAAACCCCTCATAAATGTGGTGGTTAAAATCGGGGTTGTTCAGTATTTCCCACAAACCGATATACTCAATCGTGTTATAGGTTCTTAACCATAAACTGATAATTTGTGAAGGATTTTCTTTGTCTCGAGTTTTAGCAATGTCGGTAAGAGAAATATAATCTTCCTGTTCTTTTTTTAATATGGTTATTTCCGCTTCTTTTACATTTATTTTTGCCATAGCTGTATTATAAAGGGGGCGATTTCGACCCTATTTTAATTTTTCTTTTTTACAAAAATATTAATACTTACTCCTTGCATAATATCAAATACATTTTGGTCGGGGCTGCCATCGGGAGCGGTTTCTTTCTTTTTGGCATTGCCGTGCAAATCCAAAATATAAATTTTATCAAAAGTTTCCATTAATTTTTCTCTCATTTTTCGATGAATTATGCCGTCAATAAAACTATTGTTAGAAATATAGGCTAAAATTCCCTCTCCGGTTTTTTCAATAAAATGTTGCCCGTATCTAATAAACTTAATATAATCATCAGAAAGTGGTTGTATGTTTCTTTCGTTCAAATCTTTTTTATAATCCGCAAGCAAATTCTCTATCCACTCTCCTTTGTTTGAAGAACTGACTGAATAAGGCGGATTGCCCATTACCACCATAACGGGTGCATCTCTTTTGATGTGGTTTGCTTCATTAGCTTCGGTGCTTAACCAATTTGCAAACAAAGTTCCCGTATCGGGATGGTGTTCTTCTAAGCTATTTGTTAAGAAAACTCTAAGTCTTTGATTATTAGTTGGTTCATATCCTGTTTCTTTCAACAGCAAATCCAATTTTAAATGTGCCATTGCATAACTCGCCATTAACACTTCAAAGCCGTTTAATCTTGGCAGTAAGTGTTTTTCAACATAATTGCTCCAAATTCCTTCTTGTCCTTTAAATTTTTTGTGAATATGCTTTACAACTTCAGCCAAAAATGTGCCTGTTCCGGCGGCAGGATCCAATATTTGCACTCGGTGAACTTCTTGCTCGGTTTTTCTACCTTGAACATCAATTTTTATTTTGGTTTTACTTATATCAGCCAATCCTTGTGTCAGATTAAACTCATTTTTCAAAATATCATCAACTGCACGAACCATAAAATTCACAACTGGTTGCGGTGTGTACCAAACTCCTCTTGCTTTACGCAATTTCGGGTCGTATTCGCTCAAAAAGGTTTCATAAAAATGGATAATTGGGTCTTCCATTTTTGTTGATTTTCCATAACTCTTCAAAATCTTTTGCACATTGCAGGCTAAGAAAATTTGCACTAAATCTTCTACCACCCATTTTATACGATTGTCAAGGTCGTAACCTGCAATATATTGAAATAGTTTTCTTAAAAATGGATTTGATTTTGGTATTAGTTCGGCTGCTTCTTGTCTGCTAAAAGTATCTAAGGAAGTGTCGTGCAAGCGAGCAGCAAACATTCCGTAAGCAATGGTTTGTGCATAAACATCAGCAAATCCTTGTGGACTTATATCGTGAATTAAAATCTCCTTAAAAGCTAACATTTGGTCTTTTAGTGTACTGTCTTCATGCTTTTCTTCATCACTTGTTAAAGATTTTTCAATAATGTCAGAAAGTAGTCGGGCTTTGCTTGCCATCATTTCTGCCAATTTTTTGCTGCTTTTTATTGTTTGCCCTATATGAATGCAAAAATCTTTAATTAAAGTTTCAAATTTTGCAAAATTTTCAGACAATGGTTTTATGCCTTTGGTGGTAATCTCTGCAATTGCAATTTTTGTAAAAAATTCACCTTCTCGGTATAAATGAAAATTAAGATAATCGGTAAATATCAAATTGTCTAAAGATGTTTTATATCGGTCAAATTGCTCTTTATTTCCGGATTTTCTTATGCCGTCTAAATCGCTATCGCCAATATCTTTTGCTTCAATATAGCCTATCGGAATACCTTTTTTTGTTAAAATATAATCGGGGGCTCCGCAAGATTGCCTTTTCGGTTCGTTGGTTGCACTAATTTCGGGGACAAGACTTTCAATTAAACTTTGCAAATCTCCTCGAAAAGTGTGTTCTGTCGAGTTTCCAAGTTTATATCTTTCGTTTATGTTTTTAATATATTGTTCTATTGTCATTTATATTGTTTTCATTTGCTAAAAGTAGAAATAAATATTTCGTTTATAATGTTTTTGTATCTTATTGAAAAGCAATGAAAATATATTTTATGTGTTGATTTTTTTCACACACATAGCTTTTTCATTACATTATTTGTTCTTCAATGCAAAAATATAATATTTATTGAAACAAATTAATATTGTCAATATTAATGAAAATAAACCTTATATGAGTTTAATTCTGAAAGTGTTATATTTGTTTGAATATCAGTAAAATAAGCAATAAGAAGTTTTGCAAGCAATACAAGTTTTAGTATTTTCTTAAGGTATGGTTATTTATTGAGTTTAAGATTATAGAAGACATTTCTAACATCATCGTCTTCTTCAAGTTTTTCAATAAGTTTTTCAACTTCAGCTTGTTGTTCTTCTGATAGTTCTTTAGTTTCTTTAGGTATTCTGTCAAAAGTGAATGATTTTATTTCAAATTGCTGATCTTCAAGATATTTTTGGATAGTTCCAAAACTTTGGAAGTCTCCATAAATACATAAAAGTCCTTCATCTTCAAATATTTCGTTTACTCCATAATCAATTAGTTCTAATTCCATCTCTTCTAAATCCATTTTTTCTTTAAGCTCAATATTGAAAATACAAACTCTATCAAACAGAAAATCGCACATGCCTGTAGTTCCAAGACTGCCTCCATATTTTGAAAATGCTGCTCTAATATTTGAAACTGTGCGTTGATTATTGTCTGTTGCAGCTTCAACAATTATTGCAATTCCGTAAGGTGCGTATCCTTCAAATATAACTTCTTTGTAGTCGCTTGAATCTTTGGAAATAGCTCTTTTAATTGCGCGTTCAACATTATCTTTAGGCATATTTTCATGTCTGGCTGTTTGTATAAGAAGCCTGAGTTTAGCATTGCCTGAAGGGTCAGGTCCGCCAGCTTTTACAGCAATTTCAATATCTCTGCCAAGACGGGTAAATACTTTTGACATATTACCCCAGCGTTTAAATTTTCTTTCTTTACGAAATTCAAATGCTCTTCCCATTTTAAATTCTTTTAATTATTAGTATCTATATTTTATTTTTCAAAATTTTTCATATTTTCGGCTAATGCTTGCACTGGCTCAAGACCATAAACATTGTCTTTTTCAATAGCTTTTAATACTGCTCCCCCTCCTGTAAATATATAATAGTCGGGACTATCTAATGCAACAATATATAGACCGGGTAATAGTCTTTTCAATTCTTGCAATGTGTCTCCACCACCGTATAGTTTAATAGCGTTCACATTTTTATCAATTAATTCATCTAAGTGTATTGTGCCTTCGTTAAAATGTGGAGAATAGCCCATAACTGCGTTAACGAAAATTGTTTTAGCATTAAGAAAAACATCTTGAATGTGTTTATGTTCAAAAGATTGAGCAGAAATATCAAGAAAATAATTATAAGAATCACCTTTTTTGAAGTCAGAAACACATCTTATTCTGTATTGTCCTTCAATTTTTCCTTCCATAGTATCCGATTCAATAACAGATGGTAGTTCAATAAGTTTTCCATGATATTGTTCGGAGTACTTAACAAATTCTTTTGCAAGTTTAATGTCTTCTTCGCTTATTCCTTTGATATTTATTTCATATTTTGCCGCAAGATAAGCATTATATATCACTCCACCCAAAACTAAATAATCTGACTTATTTATTAAGGAATATAAAGAATTAACTTTTGTATCAAATTTTGCTCCTGCAACAACAGAAACAAATGGCTTTTTAGGCTTAAGTACTCTATCTAAGTTTCCAATTTCCTTTTGCATTAAAAAGCCAGCATAAGATGGAAGATACTTAGTTATACCAAAGGTTGAAGCATGTGCTTGCCACGAACCAAATGCGTCATTAATAAAAACATCTGCCAAGCCAGCTAATTGATTTGCTAAACGCTTTGCCTCATCACCTTTGTCTTCTTCACCTGAAAACCATCGAGTATTGGGAAGATAAATTCCATCAATTTTTCCTTCTCTCAATTCACGAATCAAATGGTTAATAGAAGTTTCAATGCCTATATAACCTTTATTCTCAAATGTGTGAAAATCAGGCACTTTGAATTTTATGTGCAATTTATTTTCTAAATAATCCACTACAGGCTTGATTGAAGTATCATCACTAATATTAATATTTCCTGTTTTTTTATCTTTAGGTCTTCCAACATGCGACATTAAGATGATTTTCCCGCCCTTAGCGTTAATATGGTATAATGTTCCAATAGTAGCATCAATTCTATATGGGTCATGAATTATACCTTTTTTTACAACATTATGGTCAACTCTAACGAGGACAATTTTGCCTTTTAAATCAGCATCTTGAATTTTTGGAATATTAATCTTCATATTTATTTTTTTGCAAAATTATTGAAAAATATTTGTTATTTTTTTGTGTTGAAAATAAAAGTTTGATAAGTCTTAAAAGTTGTAATTTTGTATTTCCTAATAATGTATTTAAATGGATGTATTATCATTTTTACAATCTATTGATGCTAAGCAGTTGGAGGAATTGTATAGACAATATCAAAATAACTCACAGTCTGTTCCTACTGATTGGCAATTATTTTTCAAAGGTTTTGATTTAGCAACAAATCAATATCCAGTTCTACCGATAAAACAAGAAGGGCTAAAGAAAAATGATGTCAATATAGGAAAAGAATTTAATGTACTTGAGCTAATTGCAGCATATCGTCAGAGAGGGCATTTTTTTACAAAAACAAATCCAGTTCGCAAAAGGAGAATATATAAACCAGATTTATCTCTTTCAAACTTTGGTCTTTCAGAAGATGATTTACAAACGGTTTTTTCTGCTTCTTATGAGGTTGGTTTAAATGATGCAACATTATCCCAAATACTTAATTTGCTTGAGCAAACATATTGCAATACTATAGGGGTTGAGTATATGTATATTCGGCTACCTGATATTGTTGAGTGGTTGCAAACAAAAATGGAAAAAGTCAGGAATACGCTGATTTTATCAGATATTAAGAAGAAAAAAGTGCTTCATAAGCTTTCGCTAGCTGTTCATTTTGAACAATTTGCACATAGACGATTTCCGGGACAAAAAAGGTTTTCTCTTGAAGGAGCTGAAAGTGTTATTCCTGCTTTGCACACTATGATTGAATATTCTTCTGTTAATGATGTTGAAAGTGTTGTAATTGGTATGTCGCATAGAGGCAGATTAAATGTATTGGCAAATATTTTTAATAAACCATTACAAGATATATTTTCAGAGTTTGCAGGAAAAGAATATGACGATTATACCTTACTTGGCGATGTTAAATATCATTTAGGCTATCAAACTAAAATATCTTTTGAGCAAGACAAAGAGATTGAGCTTATCTTGTCAGTAAACCCATCTCATCTTGAAACCGTTGGTCCTGTTATTTTGGGACTTTCAAGAGCAAAAATTGACAAAGAGTATGAAGGTAATGTTAATAAAATATTGCCAATTATAATTCATGGCGATGCTAGCATTGCAGGGCAAGGAGTTGTGTATGAAGAAGTTCAAATGTCCGAATTGAATGGGTACAAAACAGGAGGTAGCGTACACATAATTATTAACAATCAAATTGGGTTCACAACCAACTATCTTGATGCCCGTTCTTCTATCTATTGTACTGATGTTGCAAAAGTTGTTCAATCTCCAATTTTTCATGTCAACGGAGATGATATTGAGGCAATGGTTTATGTTTTTCAATTAGCAGTAGATTATAGATTGAAGTTTAATACAGATGTATTTATTGATGTTTTGTGTTATAGAAAGCATGGACATAATGAAGGCGATGAACCCCGATTTACTCAACCAGAACTATATAAAATTATTGAAAAACACCCGAATACATTACACATTTATTCGCAGAAGCTAATTTCTGAAAATACACTTACAAGTGAGGAAATTAAACAAGACGAGGAACAAATTCTACAATGCTTTGATAATTGCTATAATGAATCTTTAAAGAAGGAAAGGGTTTCAATCAAACACTTTTTATATTCAAATTGGGAAGGCATTGCAAAAGCTACAAATGAAGATTATTTGAAAGAGTATGAAACGGCTGTAGATATAGATGTTTTATTGGAAATTGGGAGAAAAGTCAATACTATACCATATACTTATCAAGTTTATAGTAAAATTTCAAAATTATTACAATCCAGACGCACAATGCTTGATGAGGATAAAATTGACTGGGCATTGGCAGAGCAATTAGCTTATGGCACATTATTAAACGAAGGCGTTAATATTAGAATAAGTGGTCAAGATGTTGAAAGAGGTACATTTTCGCATAGACATTCGGTATTGCTGTTGGAAGATACACTTGAAAAATATGTTCCATTAAACCATATTCGCAAAGGACAAGCTAAGTTTGAGATATATAATTCGTTATTGTCAGAATATGCGGTTTTGGGCTTTGAATATGGATATGCACTTAATTATCCTAATAATCTTGTTATATGGGAGGCTCAGTTTGGAGACTTTATGAATGGTGCTCAAATTATTATTGACCAATATATTTCTTCGGCTGAAGAAAAATGGAATGTATTTAATAATCTTGTTATGCTTTTGCCACATGGATACGAAGGGCAAGGTCCTGAACATAGCAGTGCAAGAATTGAGAGATTTTTGAGTTTATCTGCTAATTTGAATATAGATATTTTGATGTGTTCAACTCCGGCAAACTTTTTCCATGCACTTCGCCGCCATTTGAAGCGACCATTTAGGAAGCCATTGGTTGTTTTTACTCCAAAAAGTTTATTAAGACATTCAGCTTGTATAAGTAAATTAGAAGATTTTTCTGAAAAAAACTTCCAAGAAATAATTGATGATAAAATTGGGAATAAAGAAAATATTACAAAACTATTATTATGCTCAGGCAAAATATATTATGATTTAATTGAGGAACGAGAACGCTTGGGCAAACAAGATACTGCAATAGTTCGTTTAGAGCAGTTATATCCTTTTCCTAAAAGTATTTTGAATATAATTTTAGAAAACTATCCAAGTGTAAGTGAGTATTCGTGGGTGCAAGAAGAACCTGTGAATATGGGAGCTTGGAATTATGTGTCTCAATGGCTCAAAGTAATTGGGTTTATGGTTGTTGCTCGTCCAATTAGTAGTAGTCCTGCTACTGGCTCTTATGAGATGCACAAATTAAGACATAGAAAATTATTAGATAAGGCATTTGGTGAGTGCGTGTGCGAACGCAGTAATATGGAATGTAAAATGGTTTGTCTCCACTCTGAAAATAATATTGAATTATTATGATAGTTGAATTAAAAATCCCACAAATAGGTGAATCTATCTCAGAAGTTCAAATTTCGAGATGGTTCGTAGCAGATAAGGAATTTGTGAATAAAGACCAAGAAGTAGTTGAGATTGATACTGACAAAACATCAATGAACCTTGTTGCACCTGCTACAGGAATTATTACAATCTTAATTAAAGAAGGCGAAACAGTTAATATTGGACTATCTATTGCACAAATTGATGAAACAGCTGAAGATTTTAAGCAAAAACTCAAAGATGATATTGTCGAATTGGAAAATGACGAGATAGCAAATAGCGATATTAAAAGTGTAACAGAAAAAGAAGTTGATACAAATCAATCCATACAGTTTACTGTTTCTCCTCTTGCAAAAAAAATAATACAAGAAAACGAAGTTGATGAGCAAAAATTATTTCAACATGTTTTGAGACGCAGAATAGGAGTTGATGATGTTAATAATTTTATTGAAAATCAAAACAAAAATACTGTAGCTGAAAACACTCAAGCAAAAGAAGATATGTATTCAAAAAAAATGTCTCCTTTACGCAAAAAAATAGCTCAGAGATTAGTTTCTGTCAAAAATGAAACTGCCATGTTGACTACATTTAACGAAGTTGACATGAGCAAACTAATAGAAATTAGAAATAAATACAAAGAAGAATTTTTTAGAACACATGGCATAAAATTAGGTTTTGTATCATTTTTTGCTAAAGCCGTATCTATAGCTTTGAAATTATTTCCTGAAATCAATGCAATGATTGATGGAGATGAAATTATATATCATAATGTTGCACACATAGGTATTGCTATAAGTACTAATAAAGGATTGCTTGTACCTGTAGTTCGTAATGCCCATACAATGAATATTGCCGAAATTGAAAAAAACATTGATTTATTGGCACAAAAGGCCAGAGAAAACAAATTGCTCCCTGCTGAACTTGATGGTGGTACATTTACAATTACAAATGGTGGAGTTTTTGGCTCATTGTTTTCAACTCCAATCATCAATCCGCCACAATCTGCAATCTTAGGAATGCACACAGTTCAGGATAGGGCAGTAGTCGTAACTTCAGAAATAGTTATCAGACCGATGATGTATATTTCATTATCTTATGATCACAGATTGATTGATGGCAAAGAATCAGTTGGTTTTATCACAACAGTCAAAAAACTTTTGGAGTATCCCAATGAATTAATGAATGAAGGAGTTGATATGCTTAAGTTTCAATTATCATTAAAATAATATGCGACATAAATTTGATTTTTTGGTGGTCGGCACCGGAATTGCTGGTTTGACTTACGCCTTGAAAGTTGCACAACATGGGCGAGTTGGAATTATTACTAAGTCAGACTTTAAAGAAACTGCAACTCGTTATGCACAAGGCGGAATTGCTGGAGTTATGTATGCTCCTGATACAATCGAAAAGCATGTTGAAGATACAATGAAAGCAGGGTGCTATTTGAACGACAAAGAGATAGTGAAACTTACAATTACCGAATCAACGGAAAGAATTTTAGAGTTGATAGATCTGGGAGTCGGATTTGATAAAGATATTTCAGGAAATTACGATTTAACAAAAGAGGGTGGACATTCTGAAAATCGTGTTTTTCATGTTAAAGACAGTACGGGTGAAGAAATTCAAAGAAAACTATTACTAAAAGCTGAAAATCATCCAAATATAACTTTATATAAAAATTATTTTGCTCTTGAACTTATTACCCAGCATCATTTAGGTGTAAAAGTTACTAAGAACAGTACAGATATTGTTTGTTACGGCATATATGCTTTTAGTCAATTTACTAATGAAGTAGATGTTTTTCTTTCAAAAATTACAATGATTGCAACTGGTGGCTCAGGCACTGTTTATCAAGTTACTTCCAATCCATTAATAGCAACAGGAGACGGTGTAGCAATGGTTTATAGAGCTAAAGGTTTGACAACACACATGGAGTTTATGCAGTTTCATCCTACTTCTTTGTACGAAGAAAATGTTCGACCTGCATTTTTAATTACCGAAGCATTAAGAGGCGAAGGAGCGATATTGCATAGTCATAGCACTAAAGATTTTATTAAACAGTTTGATGAAAGAGGTTCGCTTGCACCAAGAGATGTTGTTGCACGAGCTATAGATTTTGAATTGAAAGAAACAGGAAATCGTTTTGTTTACCTAGATTGTACACACATGGGTAAAGAGTTTTTGACAACCCGTTTTCCTAAAATATATAATAAGTGCAAAGAAATAGGTATTGACATTGATAAAGATTATATTCCGGTTACACCAGCGGCTCATTATCAAGTTGGTGGCATAAAAGTAGATGAGTATGCACGCACAACAATAAAAAATCTGTATTCATCGGGAGAGTGTGCTTATACGGGTCTGCATGGTGCTAATCGCTTGGCTTCTAATTCATTATTAGAAGCATTAGTGTTTAGCCATAGAGCGTATATAGATTCAGTAAAAACATTTAGCCATATCTCTTTGCAGCACATTGTGCCAGATTGGAATGAAGATGGGGTTATGTATTTTGATGACAATAAAACGATACAACAATATATTCAAAGATTAAATTATTTGATGACTAATGATATTGGTATTGCAAGAGAATTTTCTCGTATGGAAAAAGCATTGAAAGAATTAAAGGTATTGTACAACGAAACCGAAATGATTTATAAAGTTTCAAAAATAAATACTTCTCTTTGCGAACTCCGAAATATGATTAATGTGTCATATTTAATTATAAAAATGGCTCTACAAAGAACTGAAAGCATAGGTTTACATTTTGTTAAATAAAATTAATACTTTTGCAAAAAAAAATATGCAAATATCCAAATATTCATTTTGGTTTTTGATAGTAATATGGCTTTTTAGCTCATGCACACCGCAAAAAGAATTACTATATTTACAAGGTAATATTGAAGAGAATTATCATGCTCAATTGCAATATGAATACCGAATTCAAACTGGTGATTTATTATCTGTAAATGTTTTTAGTGTTAATGAAAAAGTTGCTAGTTTATTTGCCAAAGGCGATAACAATAGAAGTGTTGTTAATTCCGAAATATCAGCATATTTAAATAGTTTTGTTGTGTCTGATTCTGGTTATATGACTGTTCCATTAGTTGGAAATGTTTATGTCGAAGGATTATCATTACAGCAAGCTCGCGACATGATACAGGAAAAAATCAGAGAATTCTTTTTTGATGCAGTTATTGATTTGAAGATAGTTAGTTTTAAAATTTCAATATTAGGCGAAGTTAATAAACCCGGTGTTTATCGAGTGTATGATGCACGAATAAATATATTTGAAGCTATTGGATTAGCAGGTGATTTAACCATATTTGGCAAAAGAAATATACTTCTGATTAGGCAGCAAGGAGGAGTTCAGAAAATACATGAAGTGAATTTAAAAGACCGAAATTTATTAACTCAAGAATATTTTTATCTTGCCCCCGATGATATAATATATGTTCAACCGCACAAAGCTAAAACATTTGGCTTTGCTAAAGTTCCAATTTCTGAAATTTTATCAATAATTACTACAACAATAGTTGTAGTTTCGTTTATTACTAAGTAGTTGTTATATGAACAATAATTCTGAACAATATCTAAACAAATCAAACACTGATGATGCAATAGATATTAAGAAAATATTAAAAAGGTTTTTGAAGTTTTGGTCCTATTTTATTATTACTTTATTTGTTGTTTTAGTTTTGGCTTTTTTGTTTAATAAGTTTTACACTCCGGTTTATCGCGGAACAGCAACAGTTTTGATTAAAGATGATAGGAAAAGTGCAATCGCATCAAATAGCTTAATCAGTAATCTTGATGTTTTTGGATCGCAACAAAGTTTGCAGAACGAAATAGCAATTTTAAATTCATATAGCTTAAACAAAAAAACAGTTGAAGACTTAAATTTATTTGTTGGCTATTTTGTTAAAAAATCTTACAGAAGAGATGTTGAATTATATAATAATCAGCCGTTTATTGTAATATTTGATACTGCAAAAATTCAAGCAGTTGATGTTCCGATATCTCTTGTTTTGGAAAAAGATAAAATTTTAATTTCGTATGAAGTTAAACCAGATGTACATTTTTTCGATTTTAAAAATTGGAGAAATGTTTTTAAAAACAATATCCCTAAAAAGAAAGTTGAAAAATATATTTCATTTTTTGAAACATATTCAGATGAGTTTTTTACATTTAAAATTATTCCCAATCAAGTTGAAGAAGACGAGGATTATTCTGAGTTTGAATTTGTACTTAATTATCCCGACAAATTAATCCAAACATATAGAAAACGCTTAAGTATTGAACAAATAAATAAAGATGCAACTATTGTACAGATTGCAATAACTGATATTTTACCACTACGCGCTAAAGATTATCTCAATATGTTAGTTTCAAATTATATTAACATGGGTTTAAATGAGAAAAATCTTATTGCAGTTAAAACTCTCGAATTTATAGATGAGCAATTAAAAAGCATTACAGACACATTATCTGAAATAGAAGTACAGTTAGAAGAGTTTCGGACAGAAAATAAAATTACGGACTTAAGCTATCAGGGACATGCAATTTTTCAGAGATTACAAGAGCTTGAATACGAAAGAACACTCGAATCTATGAGGGTAGGTTATTACAAATATTTATTGAATAACCTGCAAATTGAAGATACCGGAAAAGATATTATTGCTCCCTCAACAATTGGAATAAATGATGTTTTGTTAAATCAATTAATAGTTGAGTTATCACAATTATTTGTTGCACGAGAGCAATTGCAACTGACATCTTCGCCGAGCAATCCGTATATGATTGAGCTTGATGCTAAAATTAATGCATTAAAAAAGACAATAATTGAAAATGTAACAAACATACACTCCAACGCAAAATTTAATCTTTCGGCTATGGATAAGCAATTGATAGAAGTGCAGTCGGAGTTAGCTTTGTTGCCCGGAACCGAAAGAGAGTTGATAAGCATCAATAGGATGTTTACTGTAAACGACCAAATATATACATTTTTGTTGGAGAAAAGGGCAGAAGCAGCCATAGCTAAAGCATCTAGCATTTCAGATAATAAAGTTATTGATACTGCAAGAATTGAAGCAAGAATAAAACCTAAAAGACATCAGAATTATTTAATTGCTTTTTTGCTTGGAATTATTTTGCCAGCAATATTTATAATAATTTTAGATTTAATTAAAAACACAGTAAACGACTTATCCGAAATAGAGACATTGACAAATGTTCCAATTGTTGGCAATATCATTCATTATGAAGATGAAAAAGTGCAGGCAATCCAAAATTCAGATGCCACTATTCTTGAATCTTTTCGCGTTATCCGTACTAATCTTGATTTTTTTACCACCCAAAAAGACAAGAAGTTTATTACTTTAACTTCTATGACTTCTGGAGAAGGCAAGTCATTTTGCTCATTTCATTTGGCAATAGTATATGCTCTCGCTAAAAAACGAACATTGTTGATAGGTTCAGATTTAAGAAAACCAGATGTAGGTAAGTTTTTTAATGAAAACTTAAATGTTGGTCTTAGCAATTTTTTAATTAATAGCAATACTTGGGATGAAGTTATTTTTAAATCACAAATTGAATATCTTGATTTTATTCCAGCCGGACCTATGCCACCTAATCCTGCCGAGCTACTATCAGCAGATAATATCAATAGAATAGTTGATAGTATAAATGAGCATTATGATGTTGTTATATTTGACACTTCTCCAATAGGAATCTTTGCCGATGCCGCATATATAATTAGAAGTTCAGATATCGTTTTGTTTGTTGCAAGATATAATTATTCTAAAAAAATTGAATTTAGAAATATGAATAATATAGTCGAAAAACTGAATATTAAACATGTTGGCTTATTGTGTAACGATATGCAGAGAAAAGATTCTAAATATTATTACAATAAGTATTATTATTACAACAAGAAAAGTTAATAATATTCTTATATTTAAGTTTTTGTTGATTATTGAAGACTGTTTTAAATTTCATTACATAATTTAACTTTTTACTTAACTTTGCAATTATTACATTATTAAATAAAACATATAATATATTATGAAAAAAACTGCTTTTACAAAAATTCATGAAGAACTTGGGGCTAAAATGGTTCCATTTGCAGGTTACTATATGCCTCTGCAATACGAAGGTGTTAATAGTGAACACATTCAAGTACGCAATTCGGTTGGAGTATTTGATGTTTCGCACATGGGCGAAATATGGGTTAGAGGGGCTAAAGCCGAAAGTTTTTTGCAATTTGTTACATCTAATGATGTGAGTACTCTTATTGACGGAAAAGTGCAATATACTTATTTTCCTAACGAAACTGGTGGCATCGTTGACGACCTACTAGTATATCGCTTTACAAATCAAGAGTATTTATTAATTGTTAATGCTTCAAACACACAAAAAGACTGGGAACATCTTTGTAAATATGCAAAAGACTTTGGTTTGGAAATAGGAAAGGATTTATACAATGCTTCTGACGAATTTGCACAACTTGCAGTACAAGGACCTAATGCAATGAAAACTATTCAAAAAATTGCAGATACTCAAGTTGAAAATATGGAATATTACACTTTCAAAAAATGTAAATTAGCAGGTGTTGATG
>CAZKDV010000020.1:0-29853 GCA_964551645.1 uncultured Bacteroidales bacterium
TTCGATTAAACTTTTGTGCTAAAAATCCCCGCCTTCGGCAATACCAGAACCGTTATAAGCAATGGTAACAGGACACACCACATACAAACGGACAGGCGACAAAGACCGAAACACGTATTGGGCGACACACGACCCGAAACGCAGAGATTTAATTTTTGCCCCACCCGCATTTTTTGTTTTTCTGCCACCGCACAAGTGGCACATTTGGTTTTGCCCGACACACAAGCCAACGCTTCACAAAACCAAAAGAGCCACTTCTTGTCAACACACTTTTTTTACATTTAAACCAAATAATTCAAAATAAATATGACACAATTTGAAGACATCGGTGAAGTAACCGAAAGCAGAACATTCCATCAACTTGGGATTTTAGTCCTTGACGGTAGCGGCTCTATGCAAGCAACAGGGGACGGAAACATTTCTTTGGCTGAAAGTGTAAACAGAGCAGTCAGAGAATTTTTAGGCTATTTCAAAAATAGTTCTATTGCAAACAATTTTTCGTTTGCTGTAATCACTTTTGACAACAACGCAAAGGTGCATACGCCAATTACAGAACTTCCGAAAGTTGACGACTTTGGTGACTACAATCCGATGAATGGACACGGAGGCGGAACTTTTATTGGCGGAGCATTAGCAGAAGCAGAAAATTTGGCAAGCCAATTTCTTAACAGCCCCGAAGCATCAAGTATTCCCCACGATGTAAGAATAATTATAATGTCTGACGGACTTTGCCAAGCACCCGATGTAACAAAAGAAGTTGCAACGAACTTAAAACAGAATGACAAAATAATGATTTGTAGCTCTTTGTTTACACAAGCAGCAAAAGCAGGTGAAACGGAAACAAGCGAAGCAAAAACAGTTCTTGCAGACATTGCAAGTGCAGCAAATCTTTACAAAACGACATACAAGGAAACTGACCTTAGACAATTCTTTATTTCTTCTATGTCTGCAAAACGAAAATTTGGGAATGAAGGATGAGCGAACAACTTTATGACAAATCAGTTATTGTAACAGCGACTACCACACAGAAGTCCGAAAATCAAGATTGCAAAGGCGAGTTTGAATGTGAAAATTTTAATGCAATGTTTGTTGCAGACGGTTTAGGCACTTTCAAATACGCAAAACAATCTTCTGAAAGAGTTATTGATTTTTTCAAAACACAAGCAAGCGAATTAAACAGTCGTGAGGGGAAAAATCATAGACCCAATTTTATTGAAGCGTTTAAACAAGCAAAAGAAAAAATCATTGCTTTTGCAAACGAAAACATAAGTGAAGAAGATAAAAACGAGCAAAACTTATTCGGAACAACGGCAATAACAGTATTTGAAACAGACGAAAAAATAACAGTCGCTTATGTTGGAAACGGTGCTATTTGGCACATTCGTGGGAATTTTAACGAGTTTCCAAATGCGTATTTATTTCCTTGGAATGCGGTAAACTACTTAAATCCGCATACAGTTCCCGAAGGAGGAAAAGAAGCGTTATATCGCCTAATTTCCAATAGTGATGATTTCTCTGAATGTGTTCCAACTGTTTTTGAAATTGTAAAAGATAAATCCGTTGGTGATATTTTTATGATTTGCACAGACGGAATATATTCCGAAGACCAACTAAAAGCGGGAAAAAATGACAAAGGTGTTTGGGTTCGCTATGAACCAACTATGTTGAAATTTTTTGAATATCTGAAACATTTTTTTAAAAACAATCAGCTATACAATAAAGAAAGTGTTGAGCAAACACTAAATCTGTATTTGGAAGAATTAAAACCAACATTTGATGATGATGCAACAATAGGTATTTTGATAACAACAGAAATGTTGAATTATCAAAATAAAATCAATTGGCTACATAAAGATGAAAGTAATATCGGTAATACAATATAAAACATCAGAGCTAAATCCTGAATTTAGTTCCGTAAAATCAATTGAGATTGACGATAATCCTTTTGATAGCGGAGCATTTGGCGAAGTTTATTTTTGCAATTCTGTAAATGGAACAAACATTTCCCAAAGACAGGTTTTAAAAATTTTCATTGATGACGGTTCGGGAAGTGCTAAAAGAGGTTTTGACACTATTCAAAAATTACAAGAGCAAATCATTAAACACAATGATTATTTAAAGCAAAAAAATGAAAAGCCGATACAACAAGTAAATGCCTTGGGTGCGTTGCCCCAATTCAGTTACGAGGGTGTTTTAAACGGCAAAAAAGTTTTAGGATATTCTGCAAATCTTCTTTCAAGTAATGATTGGATGTTGTTCGGGAAAATTTTCAACGAAGAAGATTTAGACAAGAGAAAAAAACTAAGAAATAACTTTTACAATTTGCCTGTTGACCACAGGTTAAAAATGGCTTACGATTTAGTTGAAGCATTTTTTCATTTGGAACAAATGAAATTTATTTATGCCGACCTAAATCCCAAAAACTTTTTTGTAAACGAAAAAGACGGAAAACTTTGCTTGATTGATTACGAGGGTGGAGCAATTAACGACAATCCAGAAACCTACGGCAAGCCGGGCGAATGGCTTGCACCCGAAATACAAGAGCAGTTACTTAACAGTAATTCCCCAATCATAAAAGTTGATTTAAACACCGACACTTGGGCGGTTGCGATTGCTGTTCATTTTATGCTTTTCAATTTTCACCCACTTTTCTTTTTGAAAGTGCGAGGAAAAAAAGAAATGGCAGATTATTTTAAAAAACATAAGTGGGCAGAGATTGATAAAAACAATCCGAATTTCAGAACTGAAAATTCGGGAATTTATGATTGGTATATTGATAAACTGAAAACGCAAATCAAACCTGCATTATACAAAGCATTTGCGGACACAATAAACAATGGTTACAACAATCGCAGTATGCGGTTGAGTTATAGGCAATGGCTTAATGTGTTGGGTGGCGTTATGCAACCGCCAACAATCAAAAGTTTTACATCTGACAGAACAGCCGTAATAAATGGAGTTCCTGTTTTATTGAAATGGGAAATTGAAAATGCTCATACTATCACTATTGACAATCAAGTTGGCGATGTTACGGGCAAAACAGAAATTAAAGTAATTCCCGATAAAGATGTTGTTTACACAATAAAGGCAATCGGACATTTTGGGGAAGCACAAGCGGACGTTGATATTAAATTGTTCCCAACGCCTATTTTAGAAAGTTTAAAAGTGCCAATGCCCGATATTACGAGTAGAGTAAGCCTGAACCCAATACAAATAAGTTCACCCAAAATAGATGTATCAATCAACATAGATTTAATGAGTAGTAAACCCGTTTTTACAGAACCGTCAAACGGATTGAAAACACTACGACCACAACATAAGCCAAAAGCAGAATTATTAAACCTTTCAAACATATATGAAAGCATTAGGAGAAAAATATCAAGATAACGGCAACAACAGAAAACCAAGTTGGTTGCAAAATTTCTTTATCCTTTGTTCGGGAGCTGATAAAGAAATTATAAACGAGTATTCAACAGAATGGAACAAGTTTGCAGGAATTGGAGCAACCATATTCTTAACTGCTTGTCTTGCTTTGTTAAGTGGTGGTTATGCTATGCACTTTGTTTTTGAAAATGTTTGGGTTTCTATTTTATTTGGTGTCTTTTGGGCTATCGTTATTTTCAATTTGGACAGATACATTGTATTGAGTTTAAGGAAAGAAAAAATACCAACAAATACAGACATCAAAAGAGAAGCCGACCAAAATAGAAAAACAGAATTAAAATCAGAAAGAAATAGACTGCTTTGGCATCAAGCATTGATGGCTTCACCACGTTTTGTGATTGCGTTGATTATTGCCGTTACAGTTTCCAAACCGATTGAATTACGCCTTTTTCAAAACAGAATAGACAAAGAACTTGAAAACACCGTAAAAGTTGAAGACGCAAAATTTGATGAAGAAGAAGCAAAACGGAATGACGACCTAAACAATCAATTAGCTTCAATCAACAAGCAAGAACAAGACGACAAATCTGCTGTATTTTCAAACAACCCAATCTACCAAGATGCAAAAACTAAAATTCCAAAATTAGAAACTGACATAAATGGAAAAGAGCAACAAATTACAGCAAACAAAAAAATCATTGATGCAAACAGATACAAAGAAACACGTTACAAAACATCAAGAAATCCAATAACAAATGAAATTACAACAACCCCTTATACAGTTTGGCTTCCCAACGCAACAGCAGTCGGCAAGATGAACGAAAATAAATCATTAGAAAATGACCGTCAAAAACTATTATCGGAATTATCTGAACAAAAACAGAAGCAAAGCAGTATTGAAACTTCTTTGAGTACGGATGCCAACGCTATTTCCGACAAATATAAATCGGCAAAAGACAATGTTTCACAACAAATAGACAACTTAAACAAAACATACCTTGAAAGAAAGACCGCTTGGGTAAATGCCAACAAAAAAAGTGCTGATTTGCCAGCAAGATTAGAAGCACTTGGAAATATTTCAAGTTTTGGCAACTCAATTTGGTGGGCAAGTTTTGTTATTACACTACTTTTCATTGCTTTGGAAACTGCACCTGTTGTTGTAAAATTGCTTACCAAACGTGGACCTTATGATGAAAAATTAGATGCTATTGAATACAATGTTTACATCGAAGAGAGCAAAAAAGTTGATGCTCTTAACCGTGAAATAAACGAGTATATGAAACTTGCCAATGATGCAGCAAAATTGAGTGGTTCATTACGTTTAGATGCGGAAAAAGACAAATTAGACATTGAACTAAGAAATAACAAAGAATTGCTAAATAAACTTGCTGATTATCAAAAAGAGCTTGCCGAAATTTATGCTGATGCTTGGTTTCAAGAAGAAAAGGCAAAAGCCCTGCAACAAGCTAAAGGACTTTATCAACAAGCTAACCAACCCAAACAACACCCAAAATTTGAAGATACATTTTGGCGACAAAAAGGAGCAGTTGATAAAATCGAATATTATTTCCGCAATGGTTCTCTAACTGACAACGAATTGCTTTATTTTGAAAACGAGCAACTGAATAAAGGAAAATGGAATTTCAATAATGCCAAAGATGAAATTGCCATTGACTTACTGAACAACAAAGTTGAATATGTAATTGCTGAAATCAAAGACACAACTTTGAAACTGAAAGATAAAGCAACAAATGACATTTTAGAATTTGAAAAAGTATAATGGCTTGGCGGTTTAGAAAATCAAAAAAGTTTGGAATGTTTCGGACAACCGTTTCTAAAAAAGGAGTTGGTGGCAGTTTCGGCTTTCTTGGCTTTCGTTTTGGGGTTAGCCCGGACGGGAGAAAGTATTGGAGTTTTGGTATTCCCGGAACAGGATTTTATTACATCAAATACTATGGATAAAGCAATTAAAATAATACTTGCAATTCTGTTTTTCGTTTGCTTGCTTGATATGCCTTACGGTTATTATCAGCTTGTAAGATTTGCAGGGCTTGTAGGTTTTTCAGTTCTTGCCTACCAAGCCAACCAACAGAACAAGCAAACAGAAATGATAATTTACATCGGACTTGCTTTGTTGTTTCAGCCGTTTTTCAAGATTGCGTTAGGCAGAGAAATTTGGAATATTTTTGATGTAATTGTTGCAATTGGCTTATTGGTTTCTGTATTCAAACAGAAAAAATGAGTAACTTTGCAACCGTGTCAGAACATCAAAACATAGAGTACAAACAAAGTTGGCGAGATGAATATCTCAAATGGATTTGCGGTTTTGCAAATGCCAACGGTGGCACTATTTTCATTGGTAAAGACGATAATGGAAAAGTTGTTGGAATTGATGATGCAAAAAGATTATTGGAAGAAATTCCGAACAAAGTGCGTGATGTTTTAGGAATTTTGGTTGATGTGAATTTGCATACCGAAAATAAAAAACAGTTCATAGAAATTATAACCGAACCCTATCCAAACGGAGTAAGTTACAAAGGACAATATCATTACCGAAGCGGAAGCACCAAACAAGAATTGAAAGGTGCAGCATTAGACAAATTTATTTTGCAGAAAAAAGGTAAACGTTGGGACGGTGTGCTTGTTCCGAATGTTTCGGTAAGCGATTTAAAACAAGAAACGTTTGATTTTTTCAAGAAGCGTGGTGTCAGAAGTCAGCGACTTTCAGAAGAAAGTTTGACCGATACAAACGACCAGATTTTAGACAATTTAGAATTAAAAGAAAAGCAATTCTTGAAACGTGCAGCATTGCTGTTGTTTCACCCGAAACCCGAAAAATTTGTAACAGGTGCATTTATCAAAATTGGTTTCTTTGAAAACGATGCTGATTTAATTTTTCAAGATGAAGTTCACGGAAATTTGTTTGAGCAAATTGAAAAAACAATTGACATACTTTTTACGAAATACATCAAAGCAATAATCAGTTACGAAAACAAAATTCATCGTATAGAAACATACGAATATCCAAAAGATGCAATTCGGGAAGCCTTATTAAATGCTATTGCTCATAAAGATTATTCGGGCGGTGTTCCTATTCAAATCAGCGTTTACAAAGACAAAATTATGATTTGGAACGAAGGACAACTTCCCGAAGATTGGACGATAGAAACATTGGTTGCAAAACATTCTTCAAAGCCGTACAATCCCGACATTGCAATGGCATTTTATCGTAGTGGTTACATTGAATCGTGGGGACGTGGCATTACAAAAATGACAGACTTATGCGTTGAAGCAGGCTTGCCCAAACCGTCTTTCTACTATCATTCATCAGGCATTTGGGCTGTGTTTCAAAAAGACATTTTAAACGTTGAATACCTGCAAACACTTGGACTTAATGACAGACAAGTGAAAGCGGTACTTTACGCAAAAGAGAAAGGAAAAATCACAAATAAGGAATATCAAGCATTGAATGATATATCAAACAGAACAGCTACAAACGAATTAACAGAATTGGTTAAAGGCTTTGCCATATTGAAAGTTTCGGGAGCAGGTGCAGGAACTTTTTACCACATATAAATCACGCAAAAATCACGCAAATCACGCAATTAGCCAGCAACGACTTGACAAATACCAACAGGAAAATCCAACGCTAAAAGCAAGCACATTTGCAAACCGCACAAACCGACACACAAACCAAAGTTTGCAAAAGAACTTGCTTTGCCGACTCGAAAAAAAAACAAAAAAATCTTTCCCTCGCTTCGCAAAAATTAAATCTGCCGACACACCAATCCCGACAGAGTAACAAGTGAACAAATACCACTGCTTATAACAAGCGGTTTGAACGCAAGGCGGGTAAAGTGCTTCGATTAAACATTTTCGTAAAGAGAAAAGTATTATCTTCGTATCAACATTTGTCGGTAAAATCCGCCCTGCGTCAAGCCGCCAAACCGTTATCGGTCATGGCAAATGAGCAGCAATAAACTTGAAAAAATATTTAAGGATATAGTTGAAATGACTATCTTTGCAAAAACAATAAAAATATGACACTTTGGAATAATCAAACAGAAATACAGTTTTTTACAGACGCATTAAAAAGTTTTGCCACCCCTGAACAGTTGTTTTATCATTTAACTGATGGATATTTTGCATATGTGCCGAAAGGATTGAGTGCAGAAGGACAAACGTTGCAGAGTAGAAATTCGTTGATTGGGCAATTTACCGAAAAATGGTGCAGAGATTTGCTTCAACCTATTGCAAAACAATTAAATCTACACGCTGTTAATAGTGTTGTTTGTGAAGAACTCGGACTTTCTCGTCAATCAAATGCAGATTTAGCTTTTTGTACGACAAATGAAATTAATCAAGAAGCTAAAAACATAAAGCTACTTTTTGAAATCAAGATGAGTGTCGTTTCTAATTATAAATTCACGCAACCCAATAGAGTTCAATTAGTTGGCGATTATACTCAACATAAAGGAAACCCTTCATTATTACGCTCTGATTCCATGCTTAAAGCCATCGGAAAATCTATTAATATTCGAGTATCCGGGATTAAATCAACCAAAATCCCCATTGTTATTTTAGGGAATAGTCCAATTACAGAAAGTTATACCAAAAAAGTAGATTTTCTTAAACAATCCGGCGTTATTCAAGGATTTTGGTCATTGAATCCTCAACCAACAGATAAAAACTTCATTCAACATTCGCCACAATCAGGTTTTGAAACGATTATAAATAAAAAGCAATTATTAGAAAATTGCAAACGTTTAGTAGAAAATGATTTGAATTATTTTTCTACAATGATTTCAAAATCTTCGCTTGGCAGTATTATTAAAATTGCGAGTCAAGAGAAAGATGATGTCGCAAGAGCTGAAAAATTCTTAACCTTAATTCGCAGTTAATTATGAAAAAAGAAAATGGCACATCAACAAGTTCATTTGGAACAAGTGGAAGAATTAATCATGATAGTTCCAAATTTTACAATTCTAAACTATATTCGGAATTAGAACAAAAAAAAGAAATCAATATTATAGATAATGATTTTCCTTCTGCCTATTTGAATAAAATAATTTTAGGGTCGGCAGAAAACATGAAAGAAATCCCTGATAATTCTGTTCATTTAATGATAACTTCACCGCCATATAATGTTTCCAAAGAATATGATGAAGATTTATCATTAGAAGAATATTTAACATTACTTAAAAACTCATTTAAAGAGACTTATCGAGTTTTGGTTAATGGTGGTCGTGCTTGCATAAATGTAGCAAATTTAGGGAGAAAACCATATATTCCATTATCCGATTATATTTCAAAAATGATGATTGAAATAGGATTTAATATGCGAGGAGAAATAATTTGGAATAAAGCAGCAAGTGCTTCTCCATCAACAGCATGGGGAAGCTGGCAAAGTGCAGCAAATCCAATTTTAAGAGATATTCATGAATATATTTTAGTTTTTTCAAAAGGAGATTATAAAAGAATTAAAGGCACAAAAGAAAATACTATTTCAAAGGAACAATTTATGGAATGGACAAAATCTATTTGGACTATGAATGCAGAAAGTGCAAGAAGAATAGGACACCCTGCTCCATTCCCGGAAGAATTGCCATATAGACTTATTCAATTATATTCTTTCAAAGATGATATTATTTTAGACCCTTTTATGGGAAGTGGAACGACTGCTGTTTCTGCATTGAAATCAGAGAGAAATTATGTTGGATATGATATTTCTCAGGAATATCTTAATATTGCAAATAAAAGATTACAACCGTATTTGAATCAAATAAAATTTGACTTCGAACCTGTTATTACAGAGGAAGAACCAAATTAATGCAACGACAAACCACGAACCGATAACAAGCATATTGGCAAAATGGCGGCAGTAACCACGCAGAAAGCACATTGCGAAATTGAAAGTTACTGCCCCGCAGGAACATTAGTGGAAGCCGCCACTTCGCCAATATGCCGAACGCTCCGTTGAGTGGAAATCCCTTCGGGCTTTCCACTCAACGGTTAGGTGCAAGTGTAAAGAACGACCGTGCTAACATCAACGTTCAGACAAAATAAGACGACATCGCAATAATGTTTTTTATTTTTTTGCCAACGCACATTTTTAAACCAATTTTAGCCAACCGCACGGTCAAGCACATTTGGTTTTCCAACCACACAAATCCAACGCTCAAAAACCAAAAGAGCTTGCCTTTACTAACCCACAGCAATATCGTGAATATTTACACTGTTACGTTGTGTAATTTTACTATATTTGCCCCGTTAAACAATAATTAGGCTTCAATGAACCGAATTAAAGACGTTTTAAAAGAGAAAGGTATTTCACAGGCGTGGCTTGCTAAGAAGTTGGGTAAAAGTTACAACTCAATAAACGAGTACGCCCGAAATGTAAGACAACCAAGCATCGAAGATTTGTATCGAATTGCAAAAGTTTTAGACGTTAACGCTAAAGATTTATTGATAGAAGAATGAGCAAAGAAAATCAAATAGAGCAACAATTAATAGAGCAACTGAAAGGGCTAAAATACACCTATCGTCCTGATATAGTTGACAGAAAAACGTTGGAGCAAAACTTCAAAACAAAATTTGAAGAACTCAACCGTGTTCACCTTTCGGATAGTGAATTTTTGCGACTACGTGAACAAATCATTAACCCCGATGTTTTTGCAGCTTCCAAACTATTGCGTGAAAAACAATATTTTCAACGGGAAGATGGAACGCCTTTGCATTATACGTTGGTCAATATCAAAGATTGGTGTAAAAATGAGTACGAAGTTATTAGTCAATTGCGTATCAATACTGAAAACAGCCATCAACGATATGATGTTATTTTGCTTATCAATGGCATTCCAATGGTGCAAATCGAATTGAAGAAATTGGATATTTCACCACGAAAAGCAATGCAACAAATTGTGGATTACAAAAATGAAGCGGGCAACGGTTACGGAAATTCATTGCTTTGTTTTATGCAGTTGTTTATTGTGAGCAACAGAACAAACACATTCTATTTTGCCAATAATATCAAACAACATTTTCAATTCAATGCCGATGAGCAATTTTTACCTGTTTACCATTTGGCAGATGAAAAAAACAAGAAAATCAAACACCTCGAAGACTTTACAGATAGGTTTCTGAAAAAATGCACATTGGGCGAAATGATTAGCAAATATATAGTATTGGTGCAAAGCGAACAGAAAATGCTCGTGATGCGACCTTATCAAATTTATGCTGTAAAAGCCATTGAAGAATGTGTCAATCAAAATAGAGGAAACGGCTATATATGGCACACTACAGGAAGTGGTAAAACACTCACTTCTTTTAAAGCATCAACACTTTTAAAGGACAATCCCGACATAGATAAATGTTTGTTTGTTGTTGATAGAAAAGACCTTGATAGACAAACTCGTGAGGAATTTAATAAATTTCAAGAAGGAAGTGTAGAAGAAAACACCAATACCGAAACATTGGTAAGGCGTTTACTTTCTACCGATTATGCCGATAAAGTAATTGTTACCACCATTCAAAAATTAGGTTTGGCATTAGACGGAACAAACAAACGCAACTACAAAGAGCGTTTAGAACCCTTGAGTAAAAACCGTATCGTTATTATTTTTGACGAGTGCCACCGTTCGCAGTTTGGCGAAAACCACAAAGCGATTAAAGAGTTTTTTCCGAATGCACAATTATTTGGTTTTACAGGCACTCCTATTTTTGAAGAAAATGCGAGCTATACTCAAATTGACGGAGAGGAAAAGTCCTATAAAACAACCAAAGATATTTTTGAAAAAGAATTACACGCTTACACCATTACACACGCTATAGATGATAGAAATGTATTGAAATTTCACATTGATTATTTCAAAGGCGAAGGTTCGCACAATGCGAAACCAGGTGAAACAATTGCCCAACAAGCCGTGGTAGAAGCCATTTTGGAAAAGCATAACGCTGCAACCAACGAATGCAAATTTAATGCGGTATTGGCAACGGCTTCTATCAATAATGCTATTGAATATTATCACCTTTTCAAAGCATTACAAAAGAAAAAAACAGAAGAAGATCCGAATTTTGTTCCGTTGAATATTGCTTGTGTATTCTCTCCACCAGCTCAATTAATGGCAAATGATGGCGACCAAAAAAGTCAAAAAAATGCGGCTGACATCAAGCAATTACAAGAGGATTTAACACAGGAAAGAGAGGACAATCAGCAAAATCCCGAAGAAAAGAAACAAGCGTTAATGGAAATTATTTCCGATTACAATACGCTATACAAAACCAATCATAACATCAACGAATTTGATTTGTATTACCAAGATGTGCAAAGACGCATCAAAGACCAAAAATACAGCAACAAAGACGTAGCCCACAAAGAAAAAATAGACATTACCATAGTGGTGGATATGTTGCTCACAGGTTTTGACAGCAAATTCCTGAATACTTTGTATGTGGACAAAAACCTGAAATATCACGGATTAATTCAGGCGTTTTCCAGAACTAACCGTGTGCTGAACGACACCAAACCTTATGGAAATATCTTGGATTTTCGTAGCCAGCAAGAAGCCGTAAACCAAGCTATTGCCCTATTTTCGGGAGAAGATAATAAAGAGAAATCAAGAGAGATTTGGTTAGTGGAACCTGCTCCTGTGATGATTGACAAGTATAAAGAAGCCGTTGAAAAATTAGGTGTTTTTATGCAGGAAAATAATTTGGTAAACGAACCCGAAGAAGTTTACAACCTGAAAGGCGATGCAGCACGGATTGCTTTTGTGCAAAATTTTAAAGAAGTACAAAGGATAAAAACACAACTTGACCAATACACCGATTTAGACGAAACGCAAAAAACAAAAATCGAAGCCATTTTGCCAACGGAAACTTTGCAGGAGTTCCGCAGTTCGTATATAGAAACTGCAAAGCAATTACGGGAAATACAGCAAAAAGAAGGAGAAAATACACCCGAAGCCATTCAGCAATTGGATTTTGAATTTGTGTTGTTTGCCTCTGCCGTGATTGACTACGATTTTATAATGAAATTGACGGCAGAAAACTTGGGCAAAAAACCAAGTAAACAAAAAATGACCAAAGAAAAGATAAAGAGTTTGCTAAAATCAAACTCTAATCTGATGGACGAAGAAGAAGATTTGTCGGAATATATTGATAGTTTGGATTGGGACAAAGGACAAAGTGAAGAAGCATTACGCAAAGGTTTTGATACGTTTAAAGACGAAAAATACAATAAAGAATTAGCTGAAATTGCTCTAAAAAACGGGTTGCAAACCGCAGACCTCAAAACTTTTGTAGAAAAAATAATGAGCCGAATGATTTTTGACGGAGAAAAACTAACCGATCTTTTAGAACCTTTGGATTTGAATTGGAAAGAACGCAGAACAAAAGAATTGGCGCTAATGGCAGACCTCGTTCCGCAATTAAAAAAGTTGGCACAAGGAAGAGAAATAAGTGGATTGGGAGCGTATGAGTAAGAAGTTAAAAACATTGAGCATCAAATTCCAAATAAGTGAGAAGGCTTCTCACTTATTGAGTTGGCTGTTAGACGAAGCAGTGGTGTGTAAGGATTTCTTACATACCACAAAAACAACAGTTGCAAAATTTGCAACAGTTTGAAAAATCAAATAGAGTATGAAAGACGAAATAATATTATACAAACCAAACGAAATTGCCGAACATATTGAGGTAAGAATTGACGAGGAAACCGTTTGGCTCAGTCAACAACAAATGGCTATGCTATTTGACCAAACAAAACAGAACATCAGTTTACACATCAATAATTGTTTTAAGGAACAAGAATTGGATAAAATTTCAACCGTCAAGGAATCCTTGACAGTTCAAAAAGAAGGAAACAGAAACGTTCAACGTAAAATTGAATACTACAATCTTGATGTTATTATTTCCGTAGGTTATCGCGTAAAATCAAAACGAGGTACGCAGTTTAGAATTTGGGCTACCAATGTATTGAGAGATTATTTACTCAAAGGTTATGCAATGAACCAGAGGATGAACAGAATAGAAAATACGGTTGAAAACCTTGCAGCAAAAGTAAACGAAATTGACTTTCAAATAAAATCAACGGAATTGCCCACACAAGGCGTATTTTTTGACGGACAAATATTTGATGCTTACGAATTGGCTTCTAAAATTATTCGATCGGCAAAGAAAAGCATTGTGCTGATTGACAACTATATTGACGAAAATACCCTTACGCATTTAGCCAAGAAAAATAAAAACGTAAATGTGCTTTTATTAACCAAAACCACAACCAAACAACTTTCATTAGACATTGAAAAAGCCAATGCCCAATACGGCAATTTTGAACTAAAAGCTTTTACCAAAAGCCACGACCGCTTTTTGATAATTGACGACAAAGAAGTGTATCATTTGGGAGCTTCGCTAAAAGATTTGGGTAAAAAATGGTTTGCCTTTTCTAAAATGGATAAAAGCTCGGTAGAAAATATTTTAAAAGCTGTTGCAGATGTCTAAAGAAAAAAAATTAATACCCGAATTACGTTTTCCTGAATTTGCCAAAAGTGCAGCGTGGGAAGAAGATATAGTTGTCAATCTTGTTGAAACGATTACACCACCTAAAAAATTAACTTCTTCTGATTATCAAAATAATGGAAAATTTCCAATAATTGACCAATCAAAGAGTTTTTATTGTGGTTGGACAAACGATATTGATGCTGTAATCAAGGGTAATCAACCTCTAATAATTTTCGGAGACCATACTTGTATTCTAAAAATGGTAAATGAACCTTTTGTACAAGGTGCTGATGGAATAAAGATATTAAAGACTAAAAATAAAATAATTCCGGAATTTCTTTATCAATTTTTACAACATAATGAAGTTAAACAAGAAGAATACAAAAGACATTTCTCAATTCTAAAAGAAAAAAATGTCTTGTTTCCTAAAAAAGAAAGTGGAGAACAACAAAAAATCGCTTCCTGCTTATCCTCTTTAGATGAAGTAATTACAGCCCACAGCCAAAAGTTGGAACTACTCAAAAACCACAAAAAAGGATTGATGCAAAATTTGTTTCCGCAAGAGAGAGAAAAAACACCAAAATATCGTTTTCGGGAGTTTAGAAATGCGAAGGAATGGGAATATTTTAATGGAGATACATTATTTGATTCAATTTCAAATAAAAATCATAATTCAGAATTACCTATCCTCGCAATTACACAAGAATATGGAGCAATTCCAAGAGAATTAATAGACTACAAAGTAATTGTAACAGATAAAAGTATTGAAAGCTACAAAGTAGTCGAAGAGGGCGATTTTATAATTAGTTTAAGGTCTTTTCAAGGAGGAATAGAATATTCAAATTACAAAGGAATATGTAGTCCTGCATATATTATTCTTCGGAAAAAATCTGATATGGAAGATATGTTTTTTAAATACTATTTTAAAACTGATTTGTACATACGACATCTTAATAAGAACTTGGAGGGAATGCGAGATGGAAAAATGGTTAGTTATAAGCAGTTCTCTGAAATACTACTGCCATTACCGTCTATTCAAGAACAGCAAAAAATAGCCGATTGCCTTTTGTCTTTAGATGAACTCATTGCAGCACAAGCCGAGAAGATAGAACAATTGAAATTGCATAAAAAAGGGTTGATGCAAAGAATGTTTCCTAAAATGAATGAAGTATGAGTGAGATAGTAAAATTTAATAACATAACAGATATTGCTCATCACTTCCGAAAAGATTTGACAGGCGATAACCGTAAAGAGAAAGATTTGGTACTTTTCTTTGCTCATAATGGGTCGGGAAAAACGAGGGTTTCTATGGAGTTTAAACAAGCAGGTAAACAGTTTGACGAAGACGGAAACGTAACTTCAAGAGATACCTTGTATTTTAATGCTTTTACCGAAGATTTATTTTCTTGGAACAACGATTTGGAAAATGACACAAACAGGTTTATTCAACTCAATTCCGATTCTACATTTTTTGCAGGTCTTCGGGAATTAGACCTTAATGCGAAAATCGAATCTTTTTTTCACAACTACGTTGATTTGAAGTTTAATATTGACTACGACACTTCAACAGTTTCTTTTTCAAGAAGTATAATTGAGAACGAAGAAGAAAAAACAGTAGAAAACATCAAAATTTCAAGAGGAGAAGAAACGCTGTTTATTTGGTGTTTTTTCTTAACCATTTGTCAGTTGGTTATAGATAAAGACCCTGCATACAATTGGGTTAAATATATTTACATTGACGACCCTATTTCATCGTTAGACGAAAACAACGCAATAGCCATAGCTTGTGATTTAGCAAATCTACTCACAGAAAAAGATGACGACGATAAATTCAAGATGTTGATTAAAACAGTAATTTCAACACATCACAGTTTATTCTTCAACGTATTGTTTAATGAATTTGGTAGAAAAGTTAAGAACAAACGATACTTTTTACATTTTAACGAGCCGAACAATTACGGATTACAGGATACAAGTGACACGCCATTTTTTCATCATATTGCTACGATAAGCGAATTGAAAAAAGTTGTAGAATCAGACAAAATCTATACTTATCATTTCAACGCTTTGCGAAGTGTATTGGAAAAAACGGCAAGTTTTTTCGGCTATGACAAAATAGATAAATGTATTCACGGATTGGAAGATGAAGCACTTTTTGAAAGAGCCTTACAGCTATTTAGCCACGGTAAATATTCCATTTTTGACCCGTCTGAAATGGTAGGTGATAACAAAGATTTATTTAAACGTATTTTTAATGGCTTTATAGGGAAATATGAATTTTATTTTCCTGAAATATTTAATGAACAAAATCAAGCAGAAACGATATGACAATAAAAGACCAACATAAAAAATTAGGCGATACACTTTGGGATATCGCTAACGATTTGAGAGGAGCAATGAACGCAGATGATTTTCGGGATTATATGCTTTCATTTCTCTTTCTTCGGTATTTATCATTTAATTACGAAGAAGCCGCAAAAAAAGAATTGGGAAAGGATTATCCTGCAATTAAATCAAAAGATGTAAGACCTGATTTTATAATTCCACCACCATTAGAAGAATGGTATAGGAAAAATAAAGAAGACATAAAGGAGTTTGAAGAACAAATGCGTAGAAAAGTGCATTATGTAATTGAACCTGAATATCTGTGGAGCAACATTACCGAATTGGCACGTACTCAAAATAGTGAACTGTTAGAAACCTTGCAGAATGGGTTTAGCTATATTGAAAATGAATCGTTTGGCACTACATTTAAAGGTTTATTTTCAGAAATTAATCTAAATTCGGAAAAGTTAGGAAAAACATCTAAAGAAAGAAATGATAAGCTTTGCAAAGTGATTGGAAAGATAGCCGAAGGTATTGCCGATTTTTCGACAGATACCGATACACTTGGAGATGCTTATGAATATTTGATTGGAAAATTTGCTGCAGGTTCGGGTAAAAAAGCAGGAGAATTTTATACACCACAGCAAATTTCTACCATTCTTTCCGCAATTGTTACCCTAGATAGCCAAGACCCCACAACTGGTCTGAAACCCAAGTTAGATAAGGTATTGGATTTTGCTTGTGGTTCGGGTTCTTTACTTTTGAATGTACGCCAAAAAATGAAAAGGAATGGCGGTACAATCGGGAAAATATATGGTCAGGAAAAGAATGTCACCACTTATAATCTTGCCCGAATGAATATGCTTTTACACGGAATGAAAGACACCGAGTTTAAGATTTTTCACGGAGATACGTTGCTCAATCAATGGGATTTGCTCAACGAAATGAACCCAAGCAAAAAGACAGAATTTGATGCTATTGTAGCCAATCCGCCATTTAGTTTACGTTGGGAGCCTAATGAGGCAATGGGTGAAGATTTTCGCTTTAAAAGTTATGGTTTAGCACCAAAATCAGCTGCCGATTTTTCTTTTCTATTACACGGATTTCACTTTTTATCCAAAGAAGGAACAATGGCAATTATCTTACCACACGGCGTTTTGTTTCGTGGTGGTGCAGAAGAACGCATTCGCACCAAACTACTGAAAGACAATAATATTGACACCGTTATTGGTTTGCCAAGCAATTTGTTTTATTCGACAGGTATTCCTGTTTGTATCTTGATTTTGAAAAAATGCAAAAAGCAAGATGATGTATTATTCATCAATGCAGCAGAACATTTTGTGAAAGAAAAAAGACAAAATTCATTGAGCGAAAAACACATCAAAAACATCGTTGAAACGTACAAATTCCGAAGTGAAAGAGAGCGATATTCTCGCAAAGTTTCAATGGAAGAAATCGAAAAGAACGGATATAATTTGAATATTTCTCGTTATGTAAGTACAGCCGAAGACGAAATACAAATTGACTTAAAAGATGTGCAAACAGAATTAGAAAAAATTGAAAGAACAATCAATAGCAGCACCAACAAGCACAATGAATTTTTGAAAGAATTGGGATTGAAAACAATATAACAAGAACAAAATTGCCAACGTTAATTGCAAGCACATTGTCAGAGTCGCACAAGCTAACCGCTCAAAGCCAAACTTTGCCAAAGAGCTTGCAATGCCAACGCAAAAAATTGGTTTAAAAATTTCCCAATGCTTCAAAAGAAGTAAAAAACAACGAGTGGATATAATAACACCTGCAACCCAACAGCTCGTTTGGCAAAAGTGGCAGGAAACGTCTTCGATTGAAAATTTTTCGTATATTTGAAATCTCGTCTTCGGTTGAAGTTCCGTGCTAAAAGTGCCGCCTTCGCCAAGCGAGTCAGACGTTACACCTAATAAAAATACAAGTATCAGCTTAAAGTTTTATTTTTATCTTTGTCAATCACTTTTAACAAAACACAAAGCTATGAGCGACGACAAAAAAATAATCTTCTCAATGGTGAATGTTAGCAAAACAGTTCCACCGCATAAAAATATTTTAAAAAACATTTACCTCTCATTTTTTTATGGTGCTAAAATTGGCATTATCGGGTTAAATGGTTCGGGAAAATCAACAGTATTAAAAATAATAGCCAGCATAGAAAAGCAATATCAAGGAGAAGTTGTGTATTCGCCAGGATATTCCATAGGATATTTAGCACAAGAACCTGAGCTGGATAATACTAAAACTGTAAAAGAAGTAATCGAAGAAGGTGTAGCAGAAACAGTGTCTTTATTAAAAGAATATGACGAAGTTAACAATCGTTTTTCAGAGCCTCTTACAGACGAGGAAATGGATAAATTAATTCAGCGTCAAGGCGAATTAACTGACATGCTTGAACAACACAATGCTTGGGAACTTGACAGCATGCTTGAAAGAGCAATGGATGCTTTAAATTGTCCTGCCCCAGACGAAAAAATCGAATATTTGTCGGGAGGCGAAAGAAGAAGAGTTGCTTTATGCAGACTCTTACTTTCTGAACCTGATATTTTACTTCTTGACGAACCGACAAACCATTTAGACGCAGAGTCTATACAGTGGTTAGAACAACATTTGTCTGAATACAAAGGAACTGTTATCGCTGTTACACACGATAGATATTTTCTTGATAATGTTGCAGGTTGGATACTTGAATTAGACAGAGGAGAAGGCATTCCGTGGAAAGGAAACTATTCTTCATGGTTAGAACAGAAAACTAAGAGACTCGAATTAGAAGAAAAAACAGAAAGCAAACGGCGTAAAACTCTTGAAAGAGAATTGGAATGGGTGAGAATGGCTCCAAAGGCGCGTCATGCAAAATCAAAAGCCAGATTGAATGCCTACGACAAATTGCTTAATACTGATGTCAAAGAAAAAGAAGATAAATTAGAAATGTATATTCCAAACGGTCCTCGTCTTGGAAACCAAGTGATTGAAGCACACAATATTTCTAAATCATTTGGAGATAAAGTTCTTTTTGAAGATTTGAGCTTTTCGTTGCCTCCTGCCGGAATAGTTGGAATTATTGGAGCTAACGGAACAGGAAAGACTACTCTGTTTAGAATGATTATGGGGCAAGAAACAACAAATAGTGGTACATTTGAAATTGGAGACACTGTAAAAATTGGATATGTTGACCAAACACATATCGCTATTGACCCAGACAAAACGGTATATCAGGTATTATCAGGAGAAAATGAAACATTACAAGTTGGCGGAAGAAGCATTCAGTCAAGAGCATATATTGCCCGCTTTAATTTTACCGGTGCCGACCAAGAAAAAAAATGCGGTATTCTTTCAGGTGGCGAAAGAAACAGAGTTCATCTTGCACTGACACTACTTTCAGAAGCTAATGTTCTTTTGCTTGACGAACCCACTAACGACATTGATGTTAATACTTTAAGAGCTTTGGAAGAAGGACTAGAAAATTTTGCAGGATGTGCGGTAGTAATTACTCATGATAGATGGTTTTTAGATAGAGTTGCCACACATATTTTAGCTTTTGAAGGTAACTCTCAAGTTGTATTTTTTGAAGGTGGATACTCTGAATACGAAGAACATAAATTAAAAAGACTTGGCGATAAAGCAACATCTAAAAGTCGTTATAGAAAATTGAGAGATAATTAGTAAAAAGCATAAAAAGCTACATTTGTTTAACTATTTTCTTTGCAAAAACACTTAGCACAAGCCCTCTTGTCAGCATAAACAGCGATAAAGCCAACCATAGCGAGTGATTATTGACATAAGGCTTAAATATGTAAAATGATGGCAAAAACACCATAATAGCCGCTATTAGCATAGTATTTCTTAATTGCTTAGTTTTAGTAATTCCAATAAAAATGCCGTCCCAGATATATGCAATAAACGACAACAAAGGCATAGCAATTAGCCAATAACGGAACTCGTAAGCCGCATTAATCACTTTTTGTTGAGAAGTCATAATTTTCAAGATATAGTTAAAGCCTAAGCCGTATAGCAAAGTAAAAATTAATGACAACACAAATCCCCAAGCTAACAATTTGTATATTAACAATTTAAACGCTTTTATTTTTTTAGCTCCAATAAAACAACCAGCAAGAGTCTCTCCAGCATGTGCAAAAGCATCAGTAAAGTATGAAAACAAAGTAACAAATTGCAAAAGAATCATATTTGCCGCTAAAACAATATCATTCACACCAGAAGACTGATTCATAAAAAATGCCATAACAAACATCAATGCTAATGTTCGAATCATAATATCAACATTTGCTTTTAAAAACTTCAAAATCGCATCTTTTTGCAAAATTACTGAAACTGCAACTCGCTTAACATATTGACTATACTTATTATAAAACAAAATTAAAGCAAATATTAATGCCAAATATTGAGCACAAACAGTTCCAAGAGCAACGCCATTTGAACGCATACCAAATACATAAACGAACATCAAATTAAATATTATATTCGAAATATTCTCAACCAACATCACATACAACACATACAAAGCATTCTGCACACCAAGAAACCAACCAATAAAGACATAAAGAAAAAACACTGCCGGTGCTGTATAAATTCGGATATAAAAATATTGTCGAGCATATTTCAAAACTTCATCGCTACCCATCAACAAACGCTCAGCAAGTTCCCAAATTGAGTTTTGAAGCAATATAATAATCAAACCAACGAAAACAGCAATTAATAAACCCCTGTACAAAACCAGCATAAGTTCTTTATAATTTCGTTCTCCATACGACTGAGCTACAAAAGCAGTTGTGCCCATCTTCAAAAAACCAAATCCCCAAAAAACGAAATTAAAAATCATACTACCAAGAGCAATAGCACCAATATAGTAGTGTTCGTCCAAATGCCCCATCATCATAGTATCAACCAAACCTAATAATGGAACTGAAATATTGGCAAATACAAACGGTATGGCTAAGCTAAGGATTTTTTTATTCAATACACCTCCAAACATACAACAAAACAAATTACCCTATAAGACGCTTTGGAGCAATTTAATTATTTTATCATGAATACTTTCAATACTTGACATTTTACCGTTTTCATCAATACAGTTAATATACTTTAATGCTTCGGGATATTTTTCACATGCCATCATATAAACTTGCTCAACTGAGTTTTGAAACTCTATGTTTTGTTCATGAATATCGGCTTTGCCTTGCAAATAAGTTCGCTCTTCTCCTACTCTTTCATTTTTTAATTGAAATTCTACAAACTCAATCGGCACATGCAAAAATATTGACATATCAGGTTTTGGAATTTTAAAATAGTCATATTCCATTGAAAAAATTCTCTCCATCAACTTATGTTTTTCATCAATATCATCAAGTTTGGCACATTGAAAAGCAATATTTGAAAAAACATATCTATCAGCAATAACATGTTTAAATTCCTCAAGTGCAGATTGAATGTCGGTAGCAGCATTATATCTATCGCCTGCATAAAGCAAAGCAACTAAATCGGGATGTACATTTTCATTAGAACCAAAATCTCCTCTTAAAAACTTTGCAATCAAATCTCCAAAAACCGGTGATTCTGTTCCAGTTCGAGGAAAATGTATAAAAAAACTATCAATATCTTGTTTTTTAAAAAATGATTGTAATAGCTTAACTTGTGTCGATTTGCCAGTTCCATCAAGTCCTTCAAGAACAATAAATTTAGGTTTTATCGCAGACATATTCATTTTTAATGTTTTCAATTGCCAAAAATAATATTTTTAACTTTGTCGGACATAAAAAAAGCATGAATACTTCATTTCTTATTAAAAATAAACTTTTCGAACTGCCCACTCCTGCAATAATGGGAATAATTAATTTAACTGACAATTCATTTTATTCCGGCAGTCGCATCCAAAGTGAAATACAATTTACTGAAAAAGTAACACAAATGATTGAAGAGGGAGCTGATATAATTGATTTAGGAGCTTTCTCATCGCAACAGGGAGCAGATTATCAAACAGCAAAAGATGAAATACCAAAATTAATCCCTGCTTTAAGATATATAAAAAAACATTTTCCGGATACTCTTGTATCTATTGACACCGTTCATTCTGAAGTAGCAAAACTATGTGCTAAGGAAGGTGCAGACCTAATAAACGATGTTTCAGCAGGAACTTATGATAATAAAATGTTTGCCACAGTTGCAAGTCTGAAGATTCCATATATTATGATGCACATGCAAGGAACACCTAAGACGATGCAAATATCTCCTTCATATAAAGATGTGGTTAAAGATATAAACTTTTTTTTCTCTGAACATATAGAAAAAGCACATCAATCTGGGATTTATGATATTATTATTGACCCTGGTTTTGGATTTGGAAAAACAATTGAACAGAATTATGAAATATTACAAAAGTTATCTTTATTTCAAATTCACGAAAAACCAATTTTAGTTGGACTTTCTCGCAAATCCATGTTATACAAAGTTTTAAACACTACTCCGGAGAATACACTTACAGGCACTATTGCTTTAAATACAATTGCTCTAATAAAAGGTGCTTCAATACTAAGAGTACATGATGTTAAAGAAGCCAAAGATGTTATTAAAGTAGTAAACAAACTCAAAAAATAATCAACTTTTGATTTTTATATAACTTTTATTTTCTTGTAATACATTTCAAACTATTTTTAATTATCTTTGCTTAATTAAATTTTATTTTATGAAAAAAACATTTTACATTTTGTTTGCCATTTTAATTTCAACACTAAATTTTGCTGTTTCGCAAAATTGCATTCCCGATGAAAACATCACCGCTCCTGGAGTTTACCCCGACCCAAATGTAGGCTTGCCACCGGCTGTTCAAGGAGTTTACTATGAAACTGTTATTTCAACGCTAATTCCTACTGATACTACTTATATGGGCTTTACGGCAACTGTCGAATCTATTGGCATAATCAAAATAATTGGCTTACCTAATGATCTCAGCTGGGTTAGTGATTCTCCAAACAATTATTGGTCAGGTGGTAGCAAGGGCTGCATCAAAATTAGTGGCACTCCGACTCAAGAAGGTTCTTACAATTTAGGAATTGTGTTAGATATGCATGGGAAAGTTGGAGGAATGCCACTTTCAATGATGGACACAGTAAAAGCATATACAATTGTTGTTGGACCCTCAGGAATTGAAAAAATGCAAAACTCCTTTTCTATCATCGAAACATATCCAAATCCTGCAAGTAATTACTTGAATATTGATATTCAATCTTATACTCCATCTAATGTTTCAATTAAAATTTATAACAATATTGGATATTTAATACAAGAAAATAATTTTGATATTGCATCAGGGAAAAATACAATTACAGTTGAATTAAAAAACAAACTATCAAACGGAATTTATTTCGTAAAAATAAATTCTGATACTAAATCATTTACAAAAAAACTGCTGATACAAAATTAATGTATTTTTCGGTCAAAATTTTAGGTTCTGGCTCTGCAACACCAACTATCTACCGACAAACGAGTGCTCAAGTTGTTAATTACAACGAATCATATTTTTTGATAGACTGTGGAGAAGCTACACAAATAGCAATGCGGAAGTACGCTATTCCATTGATGAAAATTAATCACATATTTATTAGCCACTTGCACGGAGATCATTATTTGGGGATATTTGGTATCATTAACACTATGCACCTATTTAATCGCAAAAAAGATTTACATATTTATACTTTCTCCGGTTTGCAAAAATTAATTGAACTGCAACTTGCGATATCTGAAACTACTTTGCAATATAAGATTATTTATCACACACTTGATCAATCTCAAAGCAAATGTATTTTTGAAAACAAATATATTCAAGTTTACACTATTCCTTTAAAACACCGTATCCCAACTTGTGGCTTTCTGTTCAAAGAGAAAAAGAAACCAGGAAATATCCAAAAAAACTTAGTTGACAAATATTCTATTTCTCCGGCATGGTGCAAAAAAATCAAGGAAGGCAAAGACTATATTCATACTGATGGTAGCGTAATTCCGAACAATTTGCTACTAAAAGTCAATAATATAAGTCGCTCTTACGCATACTGCTCTGATACTGCTTATGACGAAACTATAATACCTATCATTCAAGATGTTGATTTGCTCTATCACGAAGCATCATTTGCAGAAATTCATAGAGATATAGCAGAAGCCAAATTTCATAGCACAGCCAAACAAGCAGCAAAGATTGCTTTGAAGTCCAACACTAAAACACTAATTATTGGACATTTTTCTCAAAGATATAAAAACACAAGTACATTGCTAAATGAAGCCAAACAAGTTTTTGTAAATACAATTGAAGCTACTGACGGACTTTTGGTTGAAATATTATAATAACTTTTCAAATACTCCCAATCCAAACAATGCAAAATCGATAGCAACTGGATCATCGGGAAAAAATTCTTTTGATTTTAGAGTTAATTCCTCAACTGCTTTCCAATCATTTTGTTTTCTATACAATAAACCAAGTAATCTAGCAACTCTTCCCGAATGTACATCAAGCGGACACATAAGCTCTTGCTGAGGAATATCATTCCACAATCCAAAATCAACTCCTGATTTATCCTTACGACACATCCAGCGTAAAAACATATTTATTCGTTTGGCTGCCGAACCATTTTCAGGGCTAGACACATGTTTTTCAACTCTTTTTGCATGCGGCAATTGAAGTAATATTGTTCTCGTATAATTTATTGCTCCATAAATTGATTTATCCGTATTAAAACCTGTAGTAAAAACATTTTCTAAACCTGAATGTTTAGTATAAATATTTTGTAAAGATTTGACAAAAAATGCCATATCATAAGGCTGACAAGTTCTATACACAAATGACTCAATAGAACTCAAATTCGCTTCTGTATGATTAAGAACAAAATCATAAGGAGCTTCGTCCATAAGCTCAAATAAATTATTTGCAGCCTTGATAATTGCCTTTCTGTTGCCCCACGAAAGCAAAGCCGTTAAAAATGCAGCAATCTCAATATCTTCTTTTCTGTCATACTGCTTAGGAATAGATATAGGATCAGTTTTGATAAAATCAATAGTATTATATTGCTTAATCTTGTATTCTAAAAATTCTTTTAGGTCTGTTGTATTCATTTCTTAAGAATATAATCGGTAAAATAGCAAAACAAAATTACAACTTTAAATATGCGAAAAAGTCAATAATTTATCAAGATCATCAACAATTTTCTAATTCACAAGCATTGTCATTAGATTCAATCTGAACGGTCGGGTGTTGAATGTTATGAGATTTCATTATTTGAATTGCATCATTCATTATTTCGGATTTTGTTCTAACCAGCAAATTATTTACAGCTATATGCACAGTTCCAACATTATAGTTTCCGTCCATGCTCCAAACATGTACATCGTGAATATTGCTAACACTTTCTATTTTCATCAAATCGGCTTTTAGTTGATCTAAATTTACATTTTCGGGAACTGACTGCAACATAAGTTTTGCGGTTTCAATAAGATTTCTGCTTGCATTGAACAATATGTAAATTGCAATACCTATTGCCAAAACTCCATCTATCCAATACCAAGAGGTAAAATAAATAATTAATGCACCTATCAAAACAGCAGCCCAGCCCAAAACATCTTCTAACAAATGAAGCATTATTGAACGACTATTGTAATTATGCTTTTTATGAGCATGCCCATGGGTAGTATTTTTAATTTTTAAAAAAGCCAAACCATTAACTGTCAGCCCTAAAACTGCTAAAACCAACATTCCAACACTATGCACTTCTTTAGGGTTTACAAAAGATTTGTAAACAGCAAATATCATCACTACTGCACCAATTATAAGAAATACCGATAATCCTAAGGCTGACAATAAAGAAAATCGTTTGAAGCCATAAGAAAATTTTGCACTTCGCTTTTTATCCGATATTTTTTCTAAGAAAACAGCCAAACCTATAGCCATTGCATCCATAAAATCATGAAAAGCATCAGTTAGAATGGCAGTTGAATTAGTTAAAACACCTCCGACCACTTCAATTATTGAAAATATCAAATTAAGCCAAAATACTAATGATAATGCTTTTCTTGAAGATTTATTTTGATTGACATCATCATCGTGTTTATTATGATTGCAATGCAAATATTTGTTCATTTTATCAATTTTCTTTTATTAGCTCAGCCTTGAAGCCCTTGCTTTTGATGATAGATATAACTTCATCTTCTGTAATTCCATTAGAATCGACGGTAAGAATTTTATCATCATTTGTAATATCAACATTCCATTCAGTAAGACCGTTTGCATTATCTAAATCAGTTTTAACTTTTGAGACGCAAGATCCACAATTAAGATTAGTTTTAAATTGTAACTTTTTACTTGTCAAATTATTATTTTCCATTGTAGTGTAAATTTAGATTATTTAATTAATTATTATTTTTTCCATTTTAATCGCAAACTATTGCTAACTACACTAACGCTACTCATTGCCATAGCCGCACCAGCAATCATTGGGTTTAACAAAAAACCATTAATTGGGAACAAAATACCCGCAGCAATTGGAATTCCGATTAAATTATATATAAATGCCCAAAATAAATTCTGTCTTATAGTAGCTACCGTTTGTTTTGATATTCTAATTGCTTGAGGTATTTTGCTTAAATCAGATGAAACAATTGTCATTTTCGCCACATCTATAGCAATATCAGTACCTTTTCCCATAGCTATACTAACATCGGCTGTTGCAAGTGCTGTACTGTCATTTATGCCATCTCCTACCATCGCCACTACCTTATTATTTTGTTGTAATTCTTTCACAAATTCAGCTTTCTGATGTGGTAAAACTTCTGCTTTATAGTGCTTAATGCCTGTCTGTTCAGCAATTGCTTGAGCAGTAGCTTTATTATCACCTGTCAGCATATACAAATCTATATTCATTTTTTGCAATTCTTTTATGGCTGTAATTGATGTTTCTTTTATTTTGTCAGAAATTGCAACAACTGAAAGTGCTTCTTTGCTATTAGCAAACCAAATAACAGTATATGATTTTTTTGTCCATTCGTCAGCTTGTGCTTGCAGTTCTGCCGAAATAGTAATTTTATTTTCGGACAACAAAATATTACTGCCAACAAAATATAAATCTTCATTATAAACAGCCTTAGCTCCTTTGCCTGTTATACTGTCAAATTCGGACAAAACAAGTGTATCAATATTTTCAAAATAATTAACAACTGCATCAGCCAAAGGATGTTCTGACTGTTTCTCTATGCTTAATAAAACACTTTTAAGACTATCGTCATTATTTTGCCACTTAATGCTTACTACTTCTGGTTTTCCCTCTGTAATAGTACCTGTTTTATCTAAGATTATCGCATCAACTTTTTGAGCTAACTCTAAACTCTCCGCATCTTTAATTAAAATGCCTTTTTCGGCACCTTTGCCCACTCCTACAATTATTGCTGTTGGTGTTGCCAGTCCCAATGCACAAGGACACGCAATTACTAAAACTGTTACAGCAGCCAACAAAGCGTGAGTTAGCGCATAAGTACCTCCCAAAGTTACCCACAAAATAAAAGTTAAAATTGCAATTCCCATAACTACCGGAACGAAAATACCGGCAATTTTATCAACTAATTTTTGCACTGGAGCTTTAGTTCCTTGCGCATCTTGCACCATTTTTATTATCTGGGCAAGCATAGTTTCTTTTCCAACTTTAACTGCCTTAAATTGAAAACTACCTTTTTGATTGATTGTTCCTGCAAATACTTTTTCTTGTTTAACTTTCAATACTGGTACAGGCTCACCACTCAACATGCTTTCATCAACATAAGAATTTCCTGATGTTACAATTCCATCAACGGCTATTTTCTCTCCCGGTTTCACAAGAACAGTATCTCCCACTTGTACTTCTTCAATGGCAATTTGCTTTTCTGAGCCATCAGCTTGAATAATAAGAACTGTCTTAGGCTGCAATCCGATTAGCTTTTTTATTGCCGAAGAAGTACTTCCTTTTGCTTTTTCCTCAAGCAATTTTCCTAACAATATAAACGCAATAATAACTGACGCAGCTTCAAAATACACATGTGCTTGCAAACCTTTGTTAGTCCAAAAATCTGCAAAAAACATATTGAACAAACTAAACGAATAGGCAATGCCCGTACTCAAAGCCACCAATGTATCCATATTTGCTGAGCGGTGTTTAGCTTGTTTCCAAGCATTTATATAAAAACCTCTTCCAAAAATAAAAACAACAGGTGTTGACAACAACCACATTATCTCGTTAGCATAAGCAATATCCATAAAGAACATGCCAATTATCACAACCGGCAATGAAAGTATTATTGCCCAAATCGTTCTTTTCTTTAGGCTTATAAACTTTTCCTCATTGATTTCTTCAAGAGTTTGTTGTTGCTTTGTTTCATCTTCAATTAGTAAGTCGAAGCCAAGACTTTGAAGTATCTTTTGCAATCCTATTTCATTAATTTTATCAGGATAATATTCGACTGTAAGATTTCCTGTTGCAAAGTTTACCGATGCATTTACAACACCTTCTGTATGTGCCACCATAGTTTCAGCACTAGCTGAACACGAGGCACAAGTCATACCCAAAACCGGAAAAGTTTTAATTATTGTTTGATTAGCCATATCGCAAGTGATTAATTATAACAATGCAAAGTTGGCAATAAAACAAAAAATGAGTATTGTAGTTTTATGTATTTGATTTGTAACTTTTACACCTCATCTAAAGGTTTTCGTTTGTAATCGCGTATTTGCTTAAAATGGCTCGGAGTTAATCCTGTAACTTTTTTAAACTGATTGCTCAAATATGCAACACTCGAATAATTCAAGCGGAAAGCTATTTCGCTAAGCGACAATTCATCATAAACTAATAATTCTTTAACTTTTTCAATTTTTTGAGCAATTAGATATTTTTCAATAGTAGTGCCTTCAACTTCGGAGAACAAGTTAGACAAGTAATTGTAATCGTGATGCAATTCGCTGCTCAACAAATCTGAAAGTTTAATTTTAGTATCATAATTTTGATAATGCACCAAATCAATAATGATATTTTTAATTTTTTCAATAATTCGACTTTTTCTATCATCAATCATCTCAAATCCTAATGAAATTAAGATTTGCTCAATATTATCTTTCTCTTCAGATGTTGGTTCTCTGTTTAATGTAACTTCTCCAAGTTTGATATTTTTAACTTCAAAACCTAAATTTGACAACTCGTTCTGCACGACCATAATGCAACGATTACAGACCATGTTTTTTATAAATATTTTTGACATACTTCTGCTAAATATTATCTACAAAGTTAATAAAGAAAAACATTTTAATTTTTTTGCACAAAACTTGATTTTGAAAATTGTTTTTCTAATTCATCTTGTATATCAACGGGATTAGTTAGCGGCATTTTCCCATTAAACAATTCATATCCTAAAAGATAAGACTTTCTCATTCTTTTGAGTGTAGGTAGCTTTGTTCTGTTGGTAGTTTCAATATGCTTTCCATTCTCATCAGCGATAATTAATTTTGGCAAGAAAACTCCTTTTCTACCGATAAACTCATTCATAATTTTCACACCTTTTTTAAACTCATCAATGAGAAGATTTTTCTCGTTTATGGAAAATTTC
>CAZKDV010000021.1:0-384 GCA_964551645.1 uncultured Bacteroidales bacterium
TGTTAAAGTATATACAGATAAACGGACTATAAATCACAAATTAATTGTGAAGTAGAAAGAATTAATATAGCCCTGAGTAAATGCTCGGGGCTTATTATTTATAAACTTAAATAAAAATAGATATGAAAAACACAAATATTTTAATTGCACTTATCTTAGTATTTTTTGCATTTAATATTAATGCACAAGACATTCCAAACAGCAATTTTGAAGAATGGGAAAATGGCTTGCCCCAATATTGGGATGGTTCCAATGTTGGAATTAATCTTAGCGAAGATTCTGTTTTTATGCTTAATTGTGTAAGTCAAGTAGAAGATGCTTTTTCGGGCAATTATGCGGTTATGCTTGAAAATATTGGGATTGATTTTTTCCCGGGCTTTGTAA
>CAZKDV010000021.1:394-29156 GCA_964551645.1 uncultured Bacteroidales bacterium
TTTTCGATTTGGGAGAAAAAATAATGGAGGTGCGTGGAGGTATTCCTTTTGCACATAGACCTGATTCTACAGTTTGTTATTATAAGTCGGAAATGGTTGAGGAAGATAAGGGATTGTTGATAGGAATATTCACAAAGTGGAATGAAGCTAAACAAGACAGGGACACAATTGGAGTTACACATTTCCCATTTTTAGGTACAGTAGATGTATGGACTAAATATACCAGAAAAATTGGTTGGCTCACAAGTGATATTCCCGATTCTTTAAATATTGGTATTGTTGCTGGAGATATATATAGCGAGGAAGGAATAAAAGCAGGTAGCAAACTTTGGATTGATGATGTTTCTTTTATTTATGATCCTACAACTGAGATAAATGAGAACAATATTGAAATATCTGCAATAGTGTCGCCCAACCCATTTAAAAACATCACCAATATTAGGTTTAGTTCTGATGACCCAGGTACGGGAGTTTTTGCAGTGTATAGTGTGTTGGGCAATTTGGTTTATAAAGAAGATATTGAAGTTCAAAAAGGCTTAAACACTTTGCCGTTTACTCCCAATAATTTATCAGAAGGAATATATTTTTATTCTTTACAATTTGTAGGTAAAGAGTATAGCGGTAAGATGAATATTTTGAAATAGTTTGTAAATAGGGAAATATATCTGCTTTCTTGGGATATATGCTTACAATATCTTATTTGCAGTAATTGTCTAACATTTCAAAGGCGGTTAAATTTCCTTTATCTGTAGCAATTTGCCAAATTATGCACGCTTGCTCCATATTCTGCATTAAAAACATTAAATAGCCCTTATTCAGATATAATGAACTTTCATCGGGATTTAGGCTGATGGCAGTATTGTAGTCTTGTAATGCTAATTCATATTCTTCAATTTCAATATAAATATTTCCCCTATTTTGATAGGCATTGTATTTATCGGGCAATAGTAATATTGCTTTGTTCAAATACTCAATAGAAGCATTGAAATTATTATTTTTTGCAGCTTCAAAAGCACTATTTATTAATTGAAAATAATAAGTATTGCTTGTGTCTTCTTTATTATTGTTTATTTGATTTGCAATGTCGTAGTATATATCGGTTCTGTGTTCAGTAGGAATATTGTTAATAATTTCTTTGGCTTCGTCAGTTTGCCCTAATTTGATTAAAATTAAAGATTTAAGCAACATTCCTTCTATATGGTTTTTATTAAGCGATAATAGCATATTCAAATCAGCAATAGCATCAAAATATAAATCTTGATTGTATGAGATAGATGCACGCAAATAAAGTGCGTCAGGATTGGTATTATTTATTTGCAATATTTTATTAACATCTTTTTTTGCTTGGTTAAGGTTTTCCAATTTGTTGTATAATCTGGCTCGCCCAAGATGCAAATAAGGAATATCTTTTTTCTTGTTAATTGCTTTTGAATAATATTCTAATGCTAATTCGGGCTTGGTATCGGCAAAATAATTACCTAATCCAAACAAAGCAAGATGATTATTTGGATTTTTTTTGAGAGTATAAGACCAAAAAGTATAAGAATTTTTCCAAGTTTTGATGTATTGAGTTGAGATAACTGTAAAAACAGCTCCTAAGATAGTAAGTAAAATTATAATATTTCTTTGAGTTGTTTTTCGACTTTTCAGAAAATAATTATCAATTAAACAAGCTGCAAGTATTGTTAAACCGACATAAGCATTATATGTATATCTGCTTGTAACTATGGTATGACTTTCAATATCAATTATATGCACTACCATCGAAATTGCTGTGAGGAAGTAGAAAAGTCCAAACCAATGCTGCTTGCTCATTTTTTTGTGCCTTTTGGTCAAAAAGAAAACAATAAGAGCAATGATTAGTATGAGTGCTGAAATATAATAATAAATAGGGAAAATGCAGTCTTTGACATTTGGCAATAATTCGATAGGATTTAGTCGAAACGGGAATACAAAACTTAGGATATAATACATTAATGAGTATGATGCTAAAAATAGTCTGTCAACAAAGGAATATGCGGGAATTTCGGGCGAAGGAATTGTTCTCCACATACTGGCAATATTATAATTGTAAAACTCATATTTTATGAATAAATATGTAATTCCGATGAGAACAATTAAAGCAAGTAAAATTTTACCATTTCTATTCCACAGTATTTTCATAAAATGAGTTCGTGGTTTCCAATAAGATTTGAAATATTCGGTATGAAACAAATAAATTATTAAGAATAATCCGATAAACCAATGATGCAGAGGGTTGTTATATATAAAACTTATCATCAGATACGCAAGAACAATTTTTTCGGTAAATAACAGCAAATAGTCTTTTCTTTTATATATAAAATCAGTTGTTAATAATAATAGTGGCAGAGTTAAAGATTGAATTTTGGAAATTGAACTTAACATTCCCAAGCCAAAAATCAATAACATTATCCATACTCTTTTTTTTGTTAAATAGTGCAAATATGCAATAGTGGCTAACAAATAGAACAAGGTATATAGTAAATCTTTTCTTTGCATCATCCACGCAACCGATTCAACTTTCATTGGATGTACAAAAAATAACAAACCGAAAATTATGATTAAAACTCTGTTTCTGGAAAATTTGGATAGTAAAGCAAAAACCAGCAAAGTATTGATTATGTGTAATATAATATTAATACTGCGATGAATTACTAAATAATCTTGGTACGAAATGTCAGGTTTGGTGTAAGAATATAGAGTTAAGGATATGAATTTGTCAAAAAAGTAAATATCTTTAAAGTTTCCATTTTGCAATACAGTATTATTCTTGATATATGTATGGTCGTCCCATTCAATAAAATTATATTTGATGGAAGGAAGATAAATAATTACAGCAAATACTACAATTATTGCAAAAGAAATCAGATATTTATTTTTGAGCATTTTTTGAAAAGTTTTTTAATTATCCTTTTTTTCTTTTTTTACTAATCTAACTGCTTTCCAGAATAATCTAATAATAAGCCACTTAACTTCTTTTAAAAATGCTTTAAAGCCTATATATGGAAAAAGTAGTTTAATTGGAAAAATAAAGCGGTAGTAGTTTTTAATTAAATCCATAAACTTATACTCATTAGTTTTGAGGTGCTTTATCATTAGTTTTCCGATAAAACTTCTATTTGGAATAGCGTTTTTATTGATTTTATTTCGTCTCCATTCTTCATTAAGCAGATGAACGGCATACCAATGTTGAGGTGCTTGAAACTTGCCAATAAACATTTTTCTTAGGTAGTGCCAACTGTCAGGATTAGTAAATTCAATAATATACCTTTCATACCCATATTTCTGAACATATTTGTTAAGTATTGAGATAGGCAAATTCCAGTCTTTGTTGTCGGCATCAACTAACTTGTAGGCTTCGTTGTAGCAGTCTATCATTAGCTTGCTTCCTTTGGGGCATTTCATAATATTGCCAACCATTGCAAAGTCGTGGTGTGTTCGAAAAACATATTCGTTTTCAAATTCGAGATATTTCAGACAAACAACATCCATATCAACCCACCATCCACCTTTTTCGTATAGCAATTTATATCTAAACACATCAGAAAAGCCGGCATAACTGCCTTTGCCGTGTCCAAACTGATTTTTGTTTTTATAGCAGAAAACATCTTTTTTATTAATTATTTCTTCTGCATTTTCAATAATAAGCTCTTTGGGCAATTGAGTTTCAATATCATCGTACACCCACAGATGAAACCTATGTCCGTTATCAATAAACGATTGTATGCACAGCAATTCAATTTTTGACAATTTCTTGCCTATCCAAAGCCCGTGAATATCAATATTATTGCTCATAGACACACAAAAAATTTAGGTTTTAAGTTCATATTTGCTTACCAATTCACCATACAAAGAAAATACTTTTTCTCGTATTTCGCTACTGCTATATTGTTCAAGTTCATTTAAAATTTCATCAATTGCAATATTGCTTAGCTCTAAAAATACAACTTCGGCTGGTATATTGTTTTGCACTTCAATTTCATTAAGTGTTTGCTCTATATTTAGCTTTTGTATTATTTGCAATGGAGTGTTTGCAAGAATGGTATTTTTTGCTTTTTCGATTTCTTGTTTAGTTATTAATATTTTATTTGCTTTGTTAATATCTTGACTAAGTTCTTGTTCTTCTATATATGCCGTAAATTGTTGTTCAAAATTTGGATTGGATAGTTTTTCAGAGTACCAATATTTTATGCTGTTTTTTAAACTTAGAAACAGTTGTATATTTTTCTTGGATAAACTATTGCTGGTTTTAAAAATTTGTCTGTCGTAAAAGCTAATAATTTCTTTTAAGGCTTCTGCTGGGAGGTTCCACAAAGACAATTCTTTTGGATGAAACATGGTGCTAAAATATAAGTAAATGTTATTTTCATTACAAAATTTAACTATTTCGGGAATTTCTTCCCAATTCATAACAAAAGGAGTTGTTTGTATGTAAAAGTTTGTAGTGTTATTTTTAAACCAGTGAATATTTGACATTGCCACATTAAAGTCAGCATTTTTGCGAATAGCTTCATAGTTTTCCTTTTTTAAAGAATCAAGGGAGGCATTAACTCTAAAATTTCCTTTAGATATTAAGTTTTTTATTCTATCATTCAATACTGTACCATTGGTGCTTGCTATTTGAATTAGTATGTTAGGATTAATCTCAATGATTTTATCCCAAATATCATAATACAAATCAATGAGAAAAGGCTCGCCTCCTGTGAATTTTGTTACTTTAAGATGAGGAATAAATTCTTCTAATTGTCTAACAAATTCGGCATCATACATCATGGGCAAAGCTTCTTTGCCCTCTCTATACTTTCTGATTCTTGATGAAACTCTTCCTGAACACATTATACATTCTAAATTACAAGTGTTGCTTAGCTCAAATTCCATTGATATAGGATAATCTCTATTAGCGATATACATATCATGTCCGAAAGATGCAGCATTTTTATAATTTGTTTGAAGAATTTCATGTAAGCATTTGTAACACCCATATTCTAATGAGTTTTTATTTATATGTTCGATTAGTTTTTCTCTTTTATTGCTAAACCAAATTTCGTGTATGGAGTTTTTGGGATATTGACCTAAAATAACTTTGGTATTAAAGCAACATACTAATGCGTTTCCATGAGTGTTGAAAAAAATATTTTTAAAAGGAGCATAACATATTTTTTGCATGGGACCATTATGCCTGTGCATATTGTATTTGATAAGATCTATCCTAGTTAATGTACTATCTTTAGAAATTTCATAGTTTAAGAAAATACTACGAAGTAAATTATACTGTTTTATGATTTTACTTTTCATTGACATTTCTATTGTTTATTTGAAAAAATATGTGTTTGTTTGAGGTGCTCAATTTGTTCATATTCATTTTTTATAAAACCAAATGCTTCAACAGCTTTATTGTATAATTCGTTAATGTCTTCGTTGTCAAGTTCTTGTGTTAGCAATTCGGCAGGGTAATTGATTAGATTAAATAAAGTTAATTTTACTGTTTCTTTGTCATCAAATAGCTCAATAATCTTATCAATTTTGCTTTTGTATAGTTCAATTTTTGCTTTATCGGCAAATTCGGATATATAATCAAATAGCATGTTTTTTATTTCAGAGAGTGATTTTTCATTCACCTTGCTTTTCATTTCGTCCCAATATGCGACATTTGGAAATTGCTGCTTAAATTCTTTAAGTTGTTTTTCGTCTCTCCAAGTTCTTAATTGATTGATGAGGCTTTGAAAAGTGCTATAATTATGTTTTTCAGAGAGAGTGTTTGTCGGAAGTTGTTGAGATGCATAAAAATCCATTAGCGAACTTAGTTTTGCAGTGTCTAAAAAGTATAATGAGCTCGAAGCTGGCTTCCAAACAGTATTGCAATAAACATGAGCATTCAAATTGTTGCACTTTCTGAAAATATCAGGAATTTCATACATGTTTTGTTGCATTGGGCAAATTGAGATAGAAAAAATATAGTTTTTTTGCTGGGAGTAATTTTTGAAATATTCAATATTGCTGATTACACTTTCAAAATTGGCATTTTGGCGGATTTGCTCATAGGTTTCTTTTTCAAAAGAGTCGAAAGAAACGCTAACTTTAAAATTTCCTCTTTCAAGTAGAGATTTAATTTTATCATTTAGCACAGTTCCGTTGGTTTGAATGTCAATAATGCAATTAGGATTGGTTTCTATAATTAGCTCCCAAATGTCATAATATATATTTATCAAAAATGGTTCTCCGCCCATAAATTTGGCTTTCACCAAGTGTGGAATATATTCGCGTAGTTCTTCAACAAATTCTTTACCGTAGGGACTTTTGTAGTTTGACTGATTTTGTTCATTTGCCTTAAACGAAGACGAAAATTCGGGGCTACACATTATGCAGTTGAGGTTGCAAGTGTTGCTTAGTTCAAATATGAAATAAGTTGGCATTTTCGACTTGCTTAAGGGCAGTGAGTCATATAGCTTGGCTTCAACCGAATCAAAACTATTGCTTTCAATTCTTTGTTTGCAATGAAAGCAGCCATAATCAAGATTGTTGTTTTTAAGATATTTTCTTAGCTTTTTGATATTGTCGCTATTTAGGGCTTGGCTTATAGAATTTTCGGGGTGTTTCCCAAAAACAACATTACGGTTGAGGCAACAGGCAACTATGCTTCCATTGGTGCCGAAAAATAAACTTGTAAAAGGAGCATAACAAATTGTGTTGCGTGGTCCCAAAGGACGAGACAGCTGATATTTGTAATAAATATTTTTATTTCTGAAAATTATGAAAAACCAAAGTTTTCTAAAAAAATTAACTATTCTAATTAAGAGTTTTGATAAAAAGGGATATTTTTTATTGAAAATAAATCTATTCATATTTTTTAAAAAATATTATGTGTTTCTTCGTAGAGTTCGTTGATGTCGGTAGTTAAAGCCATATTTACAAGCGCTTCGTCCAAAGGAACTCTAAAAATTTTATTTGCCAATTGCTTTTTTTTACTTTCGTCTTGCTCAAGTTCAAGCAAAGCTTTAAACTTGCTGACTATACTCGGAATTATATCATCATTGAAATTTGGGTTGTTTTGCACAAATTGTTCAATTTTTTTAACATACTGCTCTATGATGGTGTCAATTTCCATTTGTATATCTAAAAAATGATCAACTAGAATGTTTGCAATTTCATCGGGAGTATTTTTGATAATTACATCGTATAATTTGTTGTCAACTTTTAGATTATTGAATAGGTTTTTGTCAATTTCGGGAGGAATTTTTGCAAACATAATTTCAAGTTTTGAAACCAAATTGGAAGATTCGAGAAAAATATGAGAATCTTCATTTACATGATTGTCTGCATAAAACTCAACAATTGATTCTATAAATGCCTTTTCGGTTTGGGATAGTTTTTCCGAAATGGTAACTTGAATTTTTTTGCCCGACAGCTCTTTTTCTTTCGCTTGTTCGTGCCATGTTTTAATCAAATTGGTGATTGACAAATAGCTGTCTTTGTTTTGCTGCTCTGTGATGCTGTTTTCTGGAAAATTGAACTCAACAAGATAGTTGTAGATTTCGCCTAATTCGGAAGCAGGCAAGCTCCACAAAGACAAATTTGGAGGTTTGACTACTGTGTGGAAATGGGCATTAATATCTTTTTGATTGCAAAATGTGATGAAGTGGGGCAACTCTTTCCAGTTTTTTCTCAATGGGCAAATCATCAAATTGACATGAGTATTGTGTTTTCGGCTATACTTAATAAAAGTATTGATGTTGTTCATCACATTTTCAAAAATGGCATTAACCCTAATAGATTCATAAACTTCTTTGTTTAAAGAATCAATTGAAATGTTGAAGCTAAGTTTTTTGTGTTTTTCAAGCAAAGCCCTAAGCTTGTCATTCATGGTGTTGGCGTTGGTTGTGATTAGTATGTTGCAGCTTGGGTTGATTTGATAAATTTTCTCCCAAATTGTGTAATACATATCAATCAAAAAGGGATCGCCTCCTGTAAATTCGGCAACTTTCAGATGAGGAATAAATTCGTCAAGCTGGGCAACAAAATCATCATCGTAGGAAAGGGGGAGTGGGCTTGCCTTTTCGCGATTTTTTCTGATTGCCGATGAAAGGTGTCCACTGCACATAATACATTCAAGATTGCAACGGTTGCTCAACTCAAATTCCATAATGCTCGGATATTTAGAGCCATAAAAGTGGTAGCTGTCATATTTTTGAGACAACATGCTTCCATAGTTTTTGTTCAATAGTGGAATATGGCAAAAGTTGCAATACTCAAGTAAGTTTCCCTCATTAATTTTTTGCCTAATATTGTTAAAATCTTTGCTTTCCCAAATTTGTTTAATTGTGTTTTCGGGATATGAAACGCTCACTTTATCATAGGTGGCATAGCAAGGCGATACTTTGCCAAAAACGCTAAATATCATACTCGAAAAAGGGGCATAGCAAATCTTTGATTGAGGTCCAAACTGTCGGCTGTTGTTAAAATTTTTGAGGTTTTCTTTGGAGTAGGTTTTGCTTTTGATATGTTTGGGTAGGATATATTTGTTTTTTATAAATAAAGACTTAATTATGATAGCTTTAATTGATTTGGGAAGTTTTTGATATAAGTTACGGGCTTTCATTACAAAAATTTGTTATCTCCGTTTTATTTTTAACAAATATACGATGTTTTGGGCAAATGTTTTTATCTTATTATTGTATGTTTTTTTGCAAAAAGCTACAAATTGTTTGGTGTATTCATTGTGAAAAGTCTTATAGTAGAGCCACATAATCACTTTTCTATATAAAAAAGCATACACAAAGCGATACAATATGATTATATAAACAAAATCAACAAAAAAAGGACGAATAATTTTGCCATAAATATAGCCCAAAAAGTAGTTTGAAAAAATGATGATGTGAACAAGCAGAAAAACTATAAACTTATAGTTTGATAGTGTTAGATAAGTTAAAAAAGCTAAAGGCAAAATGTCTTCGTAGATAATATTTATCCGATTGATTTCGGTTTCTTCATTGCCATTGTTTGTGTTTTTTAGCCTAAATACTTGGTAGTATTTATGAAAAATCAAATATAAAATTGCAACAATAAAAACAATATAGAACTTAGGCAAAGAGAATGATATGTAACGGCTAAACAAAAATAGGGCAATCAACTCAAGGGGTAAAACAAGATAAACCAATAGTTGCAAAACTTTGGTTTTTCCCCAAAATGAACAAATATTGCTTATGCCAACTTTCATATCATTTTCGGCATCCGAAATTTGGTGCAATCCGATATTGCGTAAGCCTCTCAAAAGTAGTGTTAATCCAAGAAACAATAAGCTCCATAAAGGATATTGCATGTTTTCTATAGCTTTGGGATTGATAAAAATAATGGCAAAAATAAAAATCAATCCACTGTAAAAACTATCAAAGGTGATGCAACATATTGAAAAGCGTTTGAGCCTGATGGGTGGAATGGAATATAACGCTAATAGTATGATTTGCAGTCCGATTAGTATTTTGCTTATGATAGAGGAATTGATAATAAACCAAGGAATGGTGGCAAGAGTTAGTGTGAATATGATGATGCCAATTTTTTCAGTTTTGCTAATGCTTGATGTGAAATTTTGTTTGCCTGCAATTTTGTCAAGTTCAATGTCGGTAATATCATTCAAGAAAAAACCAAACATTGCCATTGCTATTGCCGAAAGAAAAACCATGCAAATAATTTTGGTAAATTCGGGAATGCTATACTCTGAAAAAATACCGATGAAGTAAACAAAACCCACCACAGGCGGAATAATGAAATTCCACCATTGTTTTGCACGGAAAACATTTTTTATTATTGAAAACATCAATTTTCAATTTTTTTGTTTACGCAAATTTACAAATATACACAGTCATACACAAAACTATTTCAATTGAAGCAACATCTCGGCAAGCTCGTTTTCTGATTTTTCCATGATGGTTTCCATAAGGCTAATATCCAAAGGAATACATAAAAGTATTTCAAGCAAGTTATTTACATCGGCTTCATTTTTTTGCAAAGCAAGGGTGGTATTGATTTTGATACACATTTTGTCAAATTTGTTTTTTATATCCTCGCTCATTTCAAAATTATCTTCAAAAAACATCCATATAGATTGGTATAGCTCCATTTCTCTTTCAAATTTAATTTCAAACGGAATCTTAAGAGTAGAAGATAGTGCTTCTCTTTGCAAACTTTGACTGTGCCATGTTTCTATTTGAGCAATTAAAACTTTGAAATTATTTTTGTTTAGTTCCTCTATGCTTGAATTTGAACTTAAGGAAGTTTGGTTTAAAAATTCTAAAACTTCAGTCAAGTCCTTAGGTTTCATTGTTTTTAGGGTGAGATGATAGGGTTTGATGACATTATGAAAACTGATGTAAACCCCAAGTTTATTAGCAAATTCAAGTAGTTGAGGCAATTCATGCCAGTTGGTTTGGAGAGGGCAAACTAATAGTTCTAGCGTGGTATTGTTTTTCTTGCAGTATGAATGAAACTCATTGATGTTATTTAAAACGGCTTCTAAATTTCCGCCTATCCTAATATTGCTATATAAATCGGGACTGAGACTGTCAATTGAAACACTAAAACTAATATTTTGCAGCTTATTCATTAGCTGGCGAAATCGTGTATTAATAATGTTTCCATTGGTGGTGATTTTAATTTTACACTTAGGATTTAAAATGCTGATTAGTTCCCATATTTCATAATATATTTTAATTAGCAATGGCTCTCCACCTACAAATTCAGCTAACTCGAGATGTGGAATAAATTCTTTAAGCTGTTCGACAAAGTTCTGGTCATATCTCATTTTTATTGGAGCTAAACCTAGATTTTTAGCACGGTATGAGGAAGAAAGAATGCCATTGCACATTATACAACTTAAATTGCATGTGTTTGAAAGCTCGAACTCCATAGTGCTAGGATATTTAGCTTTGTTGATGCTAAAATAGTCAAATTTGCTAGCAAGCATGCTCCTAAAGTTTTTTGAAATTAAAGAATGATGACAAAATGAGCAAATGTCGGAAAGATTATTATCTGCAATTTGCTTTCTAACTTTATTAAAGCCTTCACCATTCCATATTTCTTTAATACTAAGATTGGGATATTGGGCATCTATTTTTCCAATTGTTCTACAACAAGGCGAAGCCATGCCCAAAACATTGAAAAAAATACTTGTATGGGGTGCATTGCAAAGATATTTGGTGCTTTTTGTGGTTCTTTGCTTATTGTATTCTTTTAAAAGCTCAGAATTGTAAATGCCTTTATTTTTTCTTTTAAATATCATTTTACTTCAAATACAAATTTTAGATATTCAATAATGTTTTTTTCTTCAAAATAACCATTTTTGAAAGCCATTACAGAAAAATGAGTTTCTTCAATAAACGCTTTTTCGCTTAAGCTGTTGTAAGCTGCTGTACTTATTTCCCATGAGTTTTCTAATTGTGAAAAGAAAATATTTTGAATATTGGGGGTTACTGTTTCAATGTGGCTTACTATTTTTACAACTTCCTCTTTTTTTATTATGGTTTTATTTGTTTCTTTGTCTAAGGCTTCTTTTTCCCATTCTTCCAATTGATTTATTAAGCCCAGTAAAGCACCAGCATTGTTTTTTTCAATATTGTTATTTTGAGTTAAGTTTTCAAGATTGGTTTTATATAGCTGAGTAAGAGCTTGTAATTTGGTGTGAGCTAGGTTTTTAAGACTTAAATAATAAGGAAAAAATGTATAGTTGAAAAAAATTGCACATTGCTCTTTGTTAGTAAAGTCGACTAATTCGGGAATTTCGTTAGCATTTAAAGTGATGGGACACGCGGATATTTGCATATTAATACCCTTGTCTTGCATTATTTTATTTATTGTTTTAAAGTTGCTTAAAACATCATCAAATTTTGCTCCTTTTCTAATTGTCTCATAGGTGCTAGGATTTACAGAGTCAATAGACATTACTACAGAAACCTTGGGCAAACTAATAAACTGTGTGATTTTGTTATTTAAGATTGTTCCATTAGTTTGTATATTAATATGGCAGTTTGGATTTTCTTTAGAAATATAATCCCAAATTTTGTAATAAATATCAATCATGAATGGCTCTCCACCAACAAAATGGGCAAATTCTAAGTTTTTCAAATAAGGTTTTAATTCGTTGAAAAAAGATTCTCCATAGATGCTTTTGTTATCAGAGTTTCTTTCTCTATAACACATCACGCATTTTAGATTGCAATTGTGAGATAGTTCAAAATCTATATGAGTTATATGCTTTTTGAGAGATTGCCACCTGAAAGCTGTGGCTAAAACACTAGCAAAATTTTTGCTCATCATATTGTTTTGGCAAACATCGCAACCTAGTCTTAAGTTGTTGTTTTTTATATACTTTTGATGTCTTTTGCGTTTTTTTGATGCTATGATTTTTTTGATTGATTGGTGTGGATATGTCGCATATTTGTAGCTTAATCTATTTACGCAGCATGGTGTTACATCTCCATTTGGTAAAAAGTACAAGTTATTAAATGGAGCTCTACAAAAAACCTTGTCTTTGCCATACTGAGCATAATATTCTTGCAATATATTGTCAGGCAAAGTAGGCTTTATTTTGTTTCGTTTGAACATAAAAGCTTGTTTTTAATTACTTAACTGTAATAACTCATTGTTTTGTTTATTCATAGTGTATGTTCAGCTTGTCAAAGAGGTGGGTTTTTACCGATAAATTTCAATTGAAACATTTTATATGTTAGTGACTAATTGGTAGTTATGCTTTAATTGTTTTACACTTGTTTGATTAAATTAATTTAAAATATGAGGGTTGCCTGTTAAAATATCAAGTCCACTATTTTTGAAGTCTTTGTCATTTGTCAGTAAAACAAAATTATTTTCAAAACAAATTGAGGTAATTGCTTTATCTATAAAATCAAGTTGATTTAGTGTTAAAAAACTTTCAATATCATTTTTGTTAAAAGACTTTCCTATGATTTTAAAATGCTTTAAAATTTCATCTTTAACTATTAAATAGATATCGCTAATTAGATCTTTCCCATCTTGACTATTTCTAAAGTTTTTAAAATTTTGATTAGGGTTTAATTTTTTATGCTCAATTCTCAATACTCGATTAACAACTTCTGAAATAACTAAAAAATCAACATAAAGACTATTTCCTTGCTTTAGTAGGTCTTTGAATACTTGAGCATAATTTGATTCAAAAAAATGTTGTCCTGTAGGCCAAAATAGATATATTAGAACATTGGCATCAACAAAAATATTCCTTTCTGGAAGAAGTGAGAAGTCTTGTAATTTAAAATTTGTTGCCATATACTAATCTTCAGCTATTTCGTCAATACTTCTTTTCAATGCTTCTGGATCTTTGTAATAAAGCTTAGCAGTATCTACCACTCTTTTTAAAGCTACTTTTCCTGAGTTTGATATGTCAGACACTTTTAAATTTTCTTTTATAAAGCCTTCTGAGAAATCTTTATAAAGTTGACCAATGGCTGTATTTAAAAAAGCGGTTGTTAGCATTTCGATATTTTGAAAAGATAACAAAACCTTTTTTTTGTCGGTAAAAGCTTTAGCAATCAGTTCAAAAACTTTTTGACCTTCTTCAGCTTCAACTCCATAAACATCTCCAATAATATTTACTATGTTTATTGTTATATCTTCCATAATCTTTAGAATATATCGTTTATATTAATTTCATTTTTAAGAGAATAATTATTTTTATCATCTGTTCTGAATTGCAAATTTACAATAGTTCCAGGAAATTCTCCTTGAAATTGTTTTATCACCTCTTTATCGTAGTCATATTGATAAAATCCGTCATTACTAATAATTTGCATTTTTCCTTTGTTAGCATTAATAAATTCTCTTAGTACTGCGAGTCCTAAACCTCCTGAAATTCCTTTTTTAGTAGTTTTTTTGTCTTTAACAGCCCATCTAATTGCTTGTGTAGAATTAAGATTACTCCCGAATCTTCGGTTAATTTTTTCTCTGAATCCAATTCCTGTATCTACTATAGTAAATTCAATTTTATTTTTTTGAGGAAAAAATTGACCACAAGTATAAATATATTTTGTTTCACTATGAATTTGTGCATTTACAAAGATTTCATAAATGGCTTCTACTATTTTTTCTTTAACACCTTGAGACATTTGGGGTAAATCTGTAATGTGTTCTTCAATTAACTCATTAACCACATAAGTTTTAAAAAACTTCCCATCTGTAGGTTTTAATTTTTGGAATCTGATTGTTGTTTTATTAAGATCAACAGCTCTTTGTTTTCCAAAAAATGTTAAGAAATCATTTTTTAATAAAATTGCTTCAATTTGTGGACTTAAATAATCAAAATGAATATCATTTAAGTTTGAAGTAAATTTATCTAAAATAGCACCTAATGCTGCACTCATATTCGCAGCAAAAAAGCGACGAATTTCAAGGTGTATATTTCCAAATAATTCATCTTTGTATGTTTCATAAAGTTGAATTAAATTTTGGTAACTTTCAAAAGTATTATTTATAGAGATTAGTTTATGCATCAATATTATTGGTAAATGTAATTATAAAATTAACAAACAAAAAATCTTAGCTATATAAACGATATAAAGTTGTAGTTTGTTTTTTACAAATATAAATATTTTTTGAATTTTAGTGAGCAAAAAACATTTACTTGTCAATTAACAAATTAAAGTAAGTTTGGTTCAGTAGTTTTTTCATTTTGTAAGCCAACTTTTTGCACATTTTGTAAATAAAGCATAATATTCTTGCAATATATTATCAGGCAAAGTAGGCTTTATTTTGTTTCGTTTGAACATAAAAATTAGTTTAGGAGTTTAACTGTAATAGCACATAAATAAGATCAAAATCTGCAATTGTAAAAATGTTAAGTACTTGTATTTTGTCCCTATTGTTTTTTTGTTTATCTATAAAAGCATTAAAACTTTGTATTAAATTTGTTTCTATTTCTTTATCAATTGAAAAATATTCACATCCCACTTTTATTTTATTGCTTATTAAGTCTATTAGCTCTGCAATTGAAAGACTGCTTGTGTTATTTATAATTCTATTAAGCTTATGATTTTTCTTGATGTAAGTGTTGATTAGCTTTTTTAATTCGTTAAACTTGTTGTAATTATGAGTTTCTATAATATTGTTTTTGCTAAGTTTAACTTTTTGATATTCTTTTTTTATTTGTTTTAGATAAGAAGTGTCGCATTGCCATATAGATGCGAGTGAAGGATATAACACTACATTAAGATAGATATAGCTATTATGCTTATTAGAAAACTTTATTATATCTGGTATTTCGTGCCAATTTTGCTGCATAAAACATGTAGTAATTTGAAGGTTCTGGCTATGTTGTAACTTGTTAGAAAAATAGTCTAAATTATCCATCATATATTCAAAGTTACCACCTTTCCTTATTTTGGAGTAGAGAGTTTTAGAAATAGTATCTAATGAGAAAATAATTTTTAAATTATTGGCTAATACATTATTTACAGCATTATTGAATATTGTGCCATTAGTAGTAATATGGATTGAACATTTAGGGTTATGAGTTTTTATTAGATCCCAAATTTTATAATATAATGGTATTAAAAATGGTTCACCTCCTAAAAACTTTGCTATTTTAAGATGAGGAATAAATTCCAAAAGCTGTTCTATAAAATATTTATTATAAATATAGTCGCTTTTTTGCTCTCTACTTAAATCGTTAACCGCATAATTGTTATAGCACATTATACAATCTAAGTTACATAAGTACGAAGTTTCGAATGTAATTTCTTGTGGATATTCACATAATAAATCATAATTTATAAAAGAAATGCTATTTGTGTTGCTATATGCTTTATGTTTTATATAATGTTTGCAAATGTAACAGTCAATAGGCAATGAATTGCTTCTAATTATCTCTCTTAGCTTTTGTATTTTGTCTCCTTGCCAAATCTCCTTTAAAGTATTGTGTTGTATATTTCCTATTATGTATGTTTTGTTGCATGCACAAACCCCAACTTCTCCATTTATTCCAAAGTATAAGCTTGTGAAAGGAGCATTGCAAATATGAGCCTCTTTTTTTATATTTAAAGTTTGTTTGTATTTCTTTATTTCTTTTTTACTTAGCTTTACTACACGGTTCTGTTTCTCTAATAAAAAAGAAATTTTATCTTTTGCTTTGTTTTTAGAAAATAATTTCAAAAATTTTGTATCCATAGTAAACTAAGTAATAATTCCACCACAAATTTATTAAAAAAAACGGCATTACTAAAATTTTAATGACTCAAAATTTAGTTTTCCAAAGTAAAACAGGATATTTATTCTAAAACGGTCAAAGTTTAAAAATCCTCTTGCTTTAGCTATAACAGACTGTATTCTACCATTCATATTTTCGTGTTTTGCACTTGATGTTTGTGTGGTAATTGCATTGAAAATACCTTTCAAATGATTGTCAAAAGTTTTAATAACTTCATTTACAGCATTTATTGATTGACTTATTGCGTTTTCTTTCCATAGATTATAATGCATTTCTACATCTTCATTTATTTGGAATAAATACTTAAAATTCTCTCTTATTTGCCAAGCTTTTGCTGTGAGCAAATTATCTTTAAGCATTTGCTCAAAGTTTTTTTGTTGTTGCTCTGTCCTGTTTTCTTGATTTTTTAATACCGTGTATTTTTGGTTTTTAAGTTGCTCATTCTCTTTCACTTCTTTTCTTCTGGTTTTATCAATAGCTTCTGACAATTTTTTGAATAAATGAAACTTGTCGTGGACAATCATTGCATCTGAAGCGATTTCATTTATCACATTCATATAAGGCTTCCACATGTCCATATTAACCCTTTTTATTGATGGTTGTTTTTCTTCTGAATTTAAGCTAAAAAAACAGTGCTTTTACATTTTTTTCCTTTCTGCCTTCGGTCATTTCCACAACATAATCTTTATCACTATCAATGAGTATGGTAGCGTATTTATGCCCTTTTGCATAGGCTTTTTCGTCTAAACTGATATGTTCTAAACCATTTACTTCTCCTCGCTGTGAAAGAGCATTTTCTACAGCTGCTTCCATTATACTTCGAACAATGTAAGGCGTGGTGTTCATAATGTCTGCTACCGTGCTTTGAACCTTTATTTTCTGTAATGCTTCTATGACCTTGGATGCAAATAAATGAGTGTATCCTTTGGATTTCGGTGCAAAATTGATGTCGATAGTCTTGGGGTTACCATCTTCTGAAATATAGCGTGGTAAACTACAAACTAAGTAACAACGATAATCAAACCAATTCAAGTGTTGCCACTCTCTTTGAGGTGCGTAGTCGTATATTTTTTTGCCTTTATAATCTCTCAAAAGATACTGCAAATGAATATGTATGATCTTCCCTGATTCATCTTTTTCAATTTTTGTAATCGCAAAATCTTCGGTGATGCCTAACATCTCACGTAAAAATTCTATAAATTCCATTGTCAATATTTTTTTTGCAAATTAAACCATTAAAATTTTAGTATAACCAAAAAAACTATAAAGCTTAAGTTCCTTTTGATAGCTTGAGTGTTTTAGCAAAACGGCTTTTATTTGGGAAACCATGACTTAGCACAATGCGTAAGTGAAGCATAGTATAGTGGATGCTTGATGTTTTTTTGCAATTTATGCTCAACAAACATTGCATTAAATATCTTTGCACAAGTTGTAGAGTTTTTGGCATTTTGCAGGATATACTTAAACAATTTAGGATACATCATAAATTGTTGCATCTTTTGAGCAGCTAACAATTCGGAGCCTATTTGTTCGCTTATTAAATTATCATATTGTAACAGAAAATTTGCATCAAACTTATTTTGTTCTACTGCCTTTTGTGCGATTTCGGCGGCACATATTCCACTTTGCAAAGCAAAGCTAATCCCCTCGCCCGTAATTGGATTAACGAGAGAGGCTGCATCGCCTGTTAGCATATAATTATTCCCTGAAAGTGAATGAGCTGGATATTGCATTGGAAGCAGATGAGATTTCATTTCTATATCGAGTTCATTATACTCAAATCTTTCTGAAAGTTGCGGATAGGAATGCAAAAACCCCTTAAAAATACTGATATGGTTTTTTTTAATTCTTTTTAAATTATTGGCACTTGTAATAAATCCAATATTGGAGGTGTTATTGCTCATATCAAAAATCCATAAATATCCGGGCAGTAGTTCTTTAAGAAAATAAAATTCAATATGGTTGTTTTTGCTTTTGCTTTTAGTTGTAAAATAGCCTCTTGCAGCAATACTCATTTTGTTAGTGTCGGACTTTAGATTTAGGTAGGCTTTTTTAAAACTAGAATAAACTCCTTGTGAGTCAATTAGCAACGAACTTGTTATTGTAATTGTATTCTTAAGCGTTTGAGCTGTTATGGTGAATGATTGCTTGTGATATTCGTAGCTTACAGCTTTGGTGTTTTCTAATATTGTGATTAGACTATTAGATTTTGCCTCATTCATCAAAATATTGTCAAAATGCTCTCTTTTGCCCACCACAATTGGGTAATATTCGTTCTCTTTATAGTTGTTTTGTTCATAAGCTAATAATGTTTCAACAAAACAATTCAACCCATGAACATGGTTAAATTTAGTGTCATTGTAAATTTGTTCAAATAACTTTTTATCAACTGAGTTTATCAAAAACAAAGCTCTTCCCGTTATTGCATCTCCGCAAGTTTTTGCCCTTGGAAATTGTTCTTTTTCTATTAATAAAGTGGAAATGTTGTTTTTAGCCAAACTCAATGCAGTGATAAGTCCTGCAGGACCAGCTCCAATAATACAGACTTTGACATTATGATTTGTTTGCATTATGATACTTTATATAGCGTTTGTGTCATTTTGCATATTTATTTGCTATTTCTGTTTACTATCCAATTATATTTAGGTAAAAGGGGTCCTATGTATTTTTGATAATTATTTAAATATTCTTTTTGTTCAGGCAAACATGATATTTTAATCATTAAAATATCATGTTTTGAAAAAACTAACTCATTTTTGTTATTTCCAATGGCAAGACCGATTTCAATAATAGATTCGTTGAAAAAATTAGCCGGAATATGCATTTGTGCATGATAAGTTCCTTTTTCCAATGATAGAGTTTGGTATATATTAGACTGTCTCATATTAGTTACAAGAAATGTAAAGTTTATACAAGTAAGAGCAAATATTATATCATATTCCCCTTCATCTAATTTATCGTATTCAATATTAATGCTGATAATATCATTGGTGTAAAAGTTGGTTGCACCTTTGCGACTTTCATTGCTTACATAAAGTTCTTTAACTCTGATGCTATTGTGTTTTTGGTCGTTTATGTTGAAATACTCTTCGGTTTTATTGATAAAAGTTTTTGAAGATTCCAAAGCGGCGGCGTGATTTATCTTTACATCTCCCGTTATCACTTCTTCATAATATTTTTTCACTACTTCAATACTCCCGCTATTAACAATTTTTCCATTATCAAGACATATAACGGAAGAGCATAACTCGGCTATATCGGTAACATTATGACTTACAATTAAAACTGTTTTTCCTTGTTCGGTAAGTTGCTTTATTTTGTTCATGCACTTTTTCTGAAATGGAATATCGCCTACGGCAAACACTTCGTCAAATAGAAATATATCTGCATTGAAATTTGCCACAATTGAAAATGCAAGACGCATAAACATACCTGAAGAATAGTGCTTTATGGGGGTTTCAATAAATTTTTCAATTCCCGAAAATTCAACTATTTCATCATAATATAAATCAATTTCTTTACGGTTTAGATTGTGTAAGTTGCCGCTTAAATATATATTCTCTCTGCCAGTTAATTCAGGATGAAAGCCGATCCCAACTTCTAATACAGATGCAACTTTTCCCCAAATTTCTATTTCTCCTTTGCTTGGTTCGGTAACTTCACTTAAAATTTTCAATAGCGTACTTTTTCCCGAACCATTTCTTCCGATAATTCCGAATGTTTCACCTTTATTAACTTGAAAACTAATATCATTTAGTGCATAAAATTTTTCAACACTTGTTTTTTTTACTCCAAACAATTGCAATATTCCGTCTGCCAGACGCATGCGTTCATATTTTCCGCTTATGTTGAAAGTTTTGCTTAAATTAGTTACTTTTATTGCTGTCATATCTTTTAAATTAAATCAGACATTACAGATTCGGTTTTTCTAAAATAAAATAAACCGCCAAGAAATAAAATGAAAGTCGGAATTAATCCGTAAATGTATTGTAGTGGGAAATATATATCAAGCAAACACCATCTGTACATAGCTATAATGCCTGCCATAGGATTGAAAAAGAGCAGAAAGTGTTTGTCCGGAGGAATCATTGCTGTTTCAAAAAAAACGGGAGTAGCAAAAATCCCAAACCCCACAATAAACGGAATTATGAGAAAAGCATCTCTAAAACGAATTGTCATTGCACTTAGCCACAAAGCAATTGATAGCCCGACAATTGCATTTAAGAAAAAAGCAAAAGGAAGCAGTAGCAAATTCCATGATATTGGAAAAGAATAATAAACTGCCATAGCAAAAAACACTATCAACCATATTGCTACATCAAATAAACCAACAAGTGAGCGATAGAAGGGAAGTATGAGTTTTGGAAAATATACTTTTTTGATAAGATGTTGTGCTTGAAGTAATGATGTGCCACTATAGCTAACGATATAAGAAAAATAATACCACGAAATCATTCCGGGAAATGCAAACATAATGTATGGCACACCTTTAATTGGTATATTGAAAAATACTCCGAAAAAGAAATACACAATAGTTGCAGCCGTAATTGCTTGTATGAAACTCCACAATATTCCTAATTTAGTTTGAGTATATTGCACCTTAATGTCTCTAATGGCAAAGGAGTATAATAATAATCTATAATCCCAAACTTTTTTTAAGTTTAGTTGCGGAAATGAACTATTGCTAGGGCTAATTTTTTTATACATTACAAAAAAGAGTATTTAGTTCAAATTACAATTCGTCATTAAAAATAGAACAAAGTTCAAATATTTTTGAATATAATTTATGATTAACAGCTTTTTGTATTGATTTTAAATATCGTTCATTATGTAAGTCGGTTCCGATGAAAGTATATAAACCGCTTAGAATTAGTTTTTCAGCTACTTTGGCAACGCTTTTGTCATAAAATCCTACAATTGAGCCCAAATTAAGTTGCAACATCACTCCACGGTCAATCAAGTCAATGTATTTGTCAAAATATTTGTGAAAATAAAAATATCGTTCAGGATGAGCCAAAATAACTCTATAGCCCATGCTTTGCAAGTCGAAAATAATTGTTTTCATTTGCAGTGGCGGACTAAAATGAGAAAATTCTATAAGTAAGTATTTGCTGTCTCCGATAGTTAAAAGTTCTTCTTTTTTCATCAGTTTTACAAATGCTTCATCAATAAAATATTCTGCGGCACATTCAATTTGAACGGGTATATTATTTTCTTTAACTTGTTTTTTTAGTTCTACACATTTTTCTAATATGCTTATTCCGGTGTTTTCATATATTTCAAATCTAATATGTGGAGTTGTAATAATTCTTTCGTAGCCCAATTCGTGCAATCCTTTAATCATTGCTAATGATTCGCTCATAGTTTTAACACCATCATCAATGCCGGGTATAAGGTGCGAGTGCATGTCGGTTTTTATTTCCGACATTTTTTGAATTTGGTTTTTTTTCTTCAAAAAACTTAGCATAGTGTTTTTTTTGCTAAGTTAAGTCTTTTTTAAAACTTTCAATAGTGCGAATTATACCTTCTTCAACTTTAACTGTTGGCAGATAGCCCAATATTTGTTTGGCTTTTTCTATAGAAGCAGAGGAGTATAAAACATCTCCTTTTCTTGGTGGTGCATATTGGGGGTTGAGTTCAGAGTTTATGGCTTTTGAAATTATTTTATACAAAGTGTTGATGGTAGTATTTCCGCCTGCACCTATGTTAATCACAGAACCAAAAGCGTTTGAATTATCAATAAAAGCAGCTTTTAGGTTTGCTTGCACTATATTTTCAATATATGTAAAATCTCTGCTTTGTTCGCCTGTTCCATAAATTATGGCTTGAGTGTTGTTAAGCAAAGCATTAATAAATATCGGAATTGCAGCAGCGTATGGTCCATTAGGATTTTGTCGAGGTCCAAATACATTGAAATATCTCAATCCGATTACTTCAAGATTATACAATTTGTGAAATGTATGTGCATACAGTTCGTTTACTCTTTTTGAAACAGCATAAGGCGACAAGGGTGTTCCGATATTTTCTTCTATTTTGGGAATTTGTTGATTGTCGCCATAAACAGAAGAAGATGAGGCATAAATTACTCGTTTTACATTATTTTGGATTGCTGCCCACAAAATATTAAGATGCCCATTTACATTCGAGTCGTTGGTGTATAGTGGTTGTTCAATGGAGCGTGGCACACTGCCAAGAGCTGCTTGATGAAAAATAATGTCAATGTTTTTACAGATATTAAGCATTTTGCCAAAATCTGTTACATCTTCTTTCAAAAACACAAAATTTGGAAATTGCTTTAAATGCTCAATATTTTTTTCAAAGCCTGTAGATAAATTATCTATAACTACAACTTTTAAAGCATTATTTTTTACAAGATATTCGGCAATGTGTGAACCAATAAAGCCGGCTCCTCCAGTAACAAGGAAACTGTATTTTGATAAATCGTTTTGATGATATAATTCACTCATTATCTTTTTGAATATTGATTGTCGTAATATTTTTGATATTCTCCGCTAGTTACATTTTGTAACCAATCTGAATTTTTCATATACCAATCTACAGTCAAACTCAAACCTTCAGAAAAATTAACTTCAGGTTTCCAGTCAAACTCCTTAGATATTTTACTTGTGTCGATAGCATATCGCATATCGTGTCCGGCACGGTCTTTTACAAATGTAATGAGTTGTTCTGATGTTTTTTGTGGCAATCCTAGTTTTTCATCCATTATTCGGCATAATTCATAAACCAAATCAATATTGGTCCATTCGTTATTTCCACCTATGCAATATGTTTCTCTAATTTTGCCTTTATGAAATAATAAATCAATTGCTTTTACATGGTCAACAACATATAACCAATCTCTAATGTTTTCGCCTTTGCCGTAAATAGGGAGTGGTTTTTTATTAATTATATTGTGTATCATCAAGGGCAAAAGTTTTTCGGGAAACTGAAAACCTCCGTAGTTATTTGAACAGTTTGAAATCATTACAGGCATATTAAAAGTATGAAAATATGCTCTTACAAAATGGTCGCTTGATGCTTTTGAAGCAGAATAGGGACTACGAGGGTCGTAAGGAGTGTTTTCAACAAAGAAACCTTCATCGCCAAGACTGCCAAATACTTCGTCAGTTGAAACATGGTAGAATAATTTGTTGTCATAATTTTCTTCCCAATATTTTCGTGCAATATTAAGCAGCGTGCATGTTCCTAAAACATTAGTTTGAACAAATTCGAGTGGATTTAATATTGAGCGGTCAACATGTGATTCGGCAGCTAAGTGTATAACTCCATCGGGTTTATACTGTTTAAATATTTCATTAAGTTGCTTGTCGTCAGTAATACAGCACTTGTAAAAGATATAGTTTTTTTGATTTTCAATATCTTTTAAGTTTTCAAGATTTCCTGCATAAGTTAAGCAGTCAATATTAATTATGCGATAATCAGGATATTTTAATACAAAATGTCTAACTAAGTGCGAGCCAATAAATCCTGCACCACCTGTTACCAAAATCGTTTTTTTAAAGTTCATTATTTCTCCTTTTTTATTTGATTTCTGTAATATTTTTCCCATTTCCACGCACTACTTACCATATCTTCGAGAGTGAGTTCGGCTTTCCAGTTTAACACATTATTTGCCAAACTTGGGTCAGCCCAAATTTTCTCAATATCGCCTGCTCTTCGGTCAACAATTTTATATGGGATTTCAACTTTGTTTATTTCCATAAATGTATTTACAATGTCAAGTACGGAGTATCCTTTGCCGGTTCCCAAATTGAAAACTTCACTGGACGATTCTAATTTATTTAACAAAAGTCTTTCCAATGCTTTAACATGTGCTTTTGCCAAATCAACAACATGGATATAATCTCTGATTGCTGTCCCATCGTGTGTGTTATAGTCATTTCCAAAAACAGATAATTCTTTGCGTATTCCATTGGCTGTTTGCGTAATAAATGGCATTAAGTTATTGGGTATTCTTATTGGTAGTTCTCCAATAAGTCCGGATTGATGAGCTCCAATAGGATTGAAGTACCTTAAAATAATTGTTTTGAAATTATTATTTTGCTGGCAGTAGTCTTGAATAATTTCTTCACTAATTTTTTTAGTGTTTCCATAAGGGGACCAAGGTTGTTTGATGGGAGCAGTTTCTTTAACGGGAAGTATGTCTGGTTGTCCATAAACTGTGCAAGAAGATGAAAATACAAAATTCTGTATTTTGTGTTTCTCGCATTGTTCCAATAAATTCAAAAGACTTTGCAAATTGTTTTGATAATATTTTAATGGCTCTGCAACTGATTCGTTTACAGACTTATATGCTGCAAAATGGATTATCCCTTGAATGTTTGAATATTCCTCAAACAGTTTTTTTGTTTCAAAAGATGATTGCAAGTCGGTATTTACAGATTTAACTTGTTTATTAGTGATTTGCTCAATTCTGTTAATAACTTCGGGATAGCTATTAGAATAATTATCGGCACATAATACCTTGTATCCTGCTTCTTGCAATTCAACTATGGTATGAGAACCAATAAAACCAGCACCTCCAGTAACTAGAATATATTCGTCTTGCATTTTTACAGACTCCAATATGTTAGTTTCTTAATTTGATTTCTATAAACTCCTTTAATGTCAATTACTATCCCTTTATTATCATTTTTTAGCATATTTGCAAAATCTTCTTCGCTATACGAAGTAAATTCGTCATGAACAACTGCTAAAACTACTGCATCATAATCTTTGCCAATATTTTCGGATATTTTAAAACCATATTCTTCTTTAACTTCACGGGCATCGGCATGAGGGTCATATACATCAACATGCAATCCGTAAGTTTGCAATTCTCTTATGACATCTGCAACTTTTGAATTTCTAATATCTTTAACATTTTCTTTAAAAGTAACTCCAAGCACTAATACTTTTGAATCGGTTATACTTTTTCCTGTGGCGATTATTTTTTTCATTAATTGTTTGGCAACATGAAATCCCATTCTGTCATTTACATAACGACCAGATTTTATAATTTGCGTATGATATTTATATTCTTGAGCTTTGAATGCCAAATAATATGGGTCAACTCCAATACAATGACCTCCGACTAAGCCGGGTTGAAAGTTTAAAAAATTCCATTTCGTATCTGCAGCTTCTAAAACATCATAAGTATTGATACCCATTCTGTTAAAAATTATTGAAAGTTCATTCATTAATGCTATATTGACATCTCTTTGAGTGTTTTCAATAACTTTGGCAGCTTCGGCAACTTTAATTGTTGTTGCTCTGTGAACACCGACATCAATTACTAATTCATATATTTTTGCAATCGTATCAGGGGTTTCGTCATCGCAACCAGATACAATTTTTACAGTATTTTCAAGTGTATGTACTTTATCTCCCGGATTAATTCTTTCGGGAGAATATCCAACTTTAAAATCTTTCATAAACTTAAGTCCTGAAAACTTTTCAAGTACGGGAATGCAGTCTTCTTCTGTTGCTCCGGGATATACAGTTGATTCGTAAACAACAATATCTCCTTTTTTAAGCACTTTCCCAAGAGTTTCAGATGCTTTGAGCAGTGGTGTCAAATCTGGTAGGTTGTGCTTATTAATAGGTGTTGGTACTGCAATGATATGAAAAGATGCCTTGCTTAAATCTTCGGGATTATCAGTAAAAAATATATCACAGTTGTCGAATGCAGATGCGGGCAATTCATTACTTGGGTCTATTCTATTTCTCATTTTCTCAATTCTGTCAGGCTTAATATCAAAGCCGATAACTTTAATTTTTTTGGCGAAAGCCAAAGCGATAGGAAGACCAACATAGCCTAGTCCAATAACGGATATACTTTTTTCTTTGTTTAATATTTGTGAGTACATTGTTGATATGGTTTTATTTGATAAGTTTACTAATAAATGGATGATAGTCGCTACTTAGTGAGCTTATAGATGCATTTCTGATTGCATGTGCAATTTCTACTGAATATTGTGCATCTTTGGTTCGGTAGCCTCTGTCTTGAAGAATTTCGGAATAGCTTACAGTATGTAAATCTGTAAATCCATCAGAAAATTCAATTTCTTTGTTTTCGATTGTTATTGAGCGATATGTCCTTTTTCCTTGTTCTTTTTGTTGTTGAGGGAGGTCATTTTCATCAATGCTTAAAAACCAACGAACTCTTGCATTTTCAAGCTCTAAATATCCAGCTGCTTTATTTGCCTGCGACAAGTGAACTATGTTTTTTTGTAAAGATCCGAAAATCCATGACAACATATCAAAAAAGTGAATACCGATATTTGTTCCAATACCACCCGATTTGGCAATATCTCCTTTCCACGAATACGAGTACCATTTGCCTCTGCTTGTAATATAGGTTAAATCAATATCATGTTTTTTGTTAGATTTATCATTTTCTACTTGCTTTTTCAGTTCAACAATCGAAGGATGATGTCTTAGCTGAAGAATTGTATAAATATTTTTTCCTACTTCTTTTTCAAGTTCCATTAATGCTGCAATATTCCACGGGTTAAGAACTATGGGTTTTTCGCATATAGCATGTGCATCATTTCTAATGGCAAGACGAATATGAGCATCGTGAAGAAAGTTTGGAGAGCAAATACTGACATAATCAACTTTGTTTTCCCCGTTTCTGCGTAATTTGTCAAGATGTCTGTCAAATCGTTCTGGCTCAATAAAAAAATCTGTATGCGGAAAGTAACTGTCTAATATTCCTACATTATCATTTTTGTCAAGTGCAGCAAGAAGGGTATTTCCTGTGTCTTTAATTGCTTTTAGATGTCGAGGAGCAATATATCCTGCTGCTCCGATTAATGCAAAATTCATATATTTAGAGTTTTTGTACTTTATTATCTTTCAATTCATACTTTTCATTACTTTCTGGACATTTAGCTATTCCGTTTTTGTCAAAATGCAAACGATGTCCAAATTCACTCATCCAGCCTTTTTGAATACCGGGATTTCCTACAATAAGAGCATAATCAGGCACATCTTTGATGACAACTGTACCAGCTCCGATAAAACAGAATTTGCCAAGTGTGATACCACAAACAATAGTGGCATTTGCACCTATTGAAACTCCATATTTGACAATCGTTTTCAAATATTGGTCTCTTCTAACAACTCCACTTCTGGGGTTAATTACATTGGTGAATACCATTGAGGGACCAAGAAACACACTATCTTCGCAAATCACACCCGTATATATCGAAACATTGTTTTGAACTTTTACATTATTTCCCAAAATAACATCAGGAGAAATAACCACATTTTGCCCGATATTACAATTTTCTCCAATTATCGAATTAGGCATTATGTGAGAAAAGTGCCAAATTTTTGTTCCTTTTCCAATGCGTGCGCCTTCGTCAATAATTGCAGTTTCATGTGCAAAATAATCTTTTTCTGTCATTTTTGTTATTTGTTTAGAAATTCGAGAACACTATTGCAAATATATGTTAGCTCATTTTCGGTAAGTTCGGTGTGCATTGGCAAAGAAAAGACATTTTTGGATAATTCTTCGGTAATAGGCAAGTCGCCCTTTTTATATCCAAGATGCTCGTATGCCACTTGTAAATGCAAAGGAACGGGATAATAAATCATGGCAGGAATATCTTTTGTTTGAAGATAAGATATTAATTCATCTCTGTTAAATCCAACAGCAATAAGAGTATATTGGTGAAAAACATGAGTTGAGTGAGAGTTTTGATAAGGTATTTTCAATTTTAGATGTGAACCGAGTTTTGCATTGTAAAATTCGGCGGCTTTTCTTCTTGATTTTGAAAATTCGTCAAGATGGCGGAGTTTTACATCTAAGATTGCGGCCTGAATAGTGTCAAGTCGGGAATTAACCCCAATTTTATCATGATAATATTTCACTACCATTCCGTGATTTACTATTGATTTCATGTCTTTTGCAAGAGCATCGTCATTTGTAAAAATTGCACCTCCGTCGCCGTAACAGCCTAAGTTTTTTGAGGGAAAAAAAGAAGTGCAGCCGATATGACCTATTGTCCCAGATTTTTTAGAAGTGCCGTCAGAAAAATGAACATCTGAGCCAATTGCTTGACAATTGTCTTCAAGTACGAAAATATTATGCTTTTTGGCTAATTTCATAATGTTTTCCATATTTGCACTTTGTCCAAACAAATGCACAGGCAGTATAACTTTTGTTTTTGGCGTGATAGCTTTTTCAATATCTTCTGCTTTGATAATAAAAGTATCCGGATCCACATCAATAAATACGGGTTTAAGTTTTAATAATTCAATTACTTCAACAGTAGCAACAAAAGTAAATGAAGGAGTGATAATTTCGTCTCCTTGCTGTAAGTTAAGAGCCATTAATGCAACTTGCAGGGCATCAGTGCCGTTAGCACATGGAATAACATGCTTGACATCAAGATAGTTTTCTAAATTTTTTTGAAATTTTTGTACAGCCGGTCCATTTATAAAAGTAGTTGTATCTATAACTTCTTGTATCCCTTGATTAATCTCATCTTGCATACGCAAATACTGTCG
>CAZKDV010000022.1:0-28232 GCA_964551645.1 uncultured Bacteroidales bacterium
GTTTATTTTCATAATGTTTGTTTTTAGTGTAACGCTATGTTAGGACGAGACATAATCTAAATACAAAAAAAGCGTTCTTTTTGAACGCTTTTTTTGTTATTTTGCAGAATATGAAAAATAAAAAAATTGGTGTGTACAAAATATTAACTATCGACTTATTGCCTTTACATTAATCAAAGCAAAACAAATCTGTATGTTTGCAAGTATAGTTTAAACGATTAAAATTTTGTCCATGAACAAAAGTATCAAAACTCAAAAAACAGTATGATACGAACAAGAGTTAAAATTTGCTGTATAAGCAGTTTTGAAGAAGCCAAATTAGCCATAAAAAATGGTGCTTCTGCATTAGGTTTAGTAGGGAATATGCCGAGTGGACCAGGAGTAATTGGAGACGAATTAATAAACGAAATTGTAAAAAGTATTCCACCTGCTGTTTCTACTTTTTTGCTAACTAGCGAAACTACAGCCGAAAATATCATTTCTCATTATAAAAAGGTAAATACTACAACTATTCAAATTGTGGATAAACTACCTACAAACGATTATGAGATACTAAGAATCAAGCTTCCCAATGTAAAATTAGTTCAAGTAATTCATGTTATTGATGAAAATTCACTAAAAGAGGCTTTTGAAATATCAAAATATGTTGATGCCATTTTATTAGATAGCGGAAATCCAAATTTACAAGTCAAAGAATTAGGTGGAACAGGGCGAACACACAACTGGAACTTAAGCAAGCAAATCAGGGAAAGTATTAACATTCCTCTTTTTCTTGCAGGTGGACTCAATAAAGACAATGTAAAAGAAGCCATTGAAAAAGTACAACCTTTTGGGGTTGATTTATGTAGTGGCGTAAGAACAAACGGAAAACTTGATGAAATAAAACTAACAGCATTCTTTAAAGAACTCGAATAATGATTGAATAAACAAATGATTTTGAATCAGACTGCTTAAATATTATACACCAACCACAACAGCCTGATAATCAAACCAATTAAACAATAAAATGCAATCGGCGTGCATACTTTCAATTCTTATATACGAGGGATATTGCAAATTTAAATTATATGAATTTGTTTTTATATATTTGCAAAAAATCAAATTACTATGAAAAGAGACACTAAAATTTTTGAATTAATTCAGCAAGAAAAAGAAAGACAAATGCACGGAATAGAATTAATTGCATCAGAAAATTTTGTAAGCGAACAAGTTTTAGAAGCAATGGGTTCAATTCTTACTAACAAATATGCTGAAGGTTACCCAAATAAAAGATATTATGGTGGTTGTCAGATAGTTGACCAAACCGAACAATTAGCTATTGACAGAGTTAAGGAATTATTTGGGGCAGAATATGCCAATGTGCAACCACACTCAGGAGCACAAGCAAACATGGCTGTCATGCTTGCATGTCTCAAAGCGGGAGATACATTTATGGGATTAGATTTGTCGCATGGCGGACACTTATCTCACGGCTCTCCAGTTAATTCATCTGGAATTTTATATAATGCTGTTTCTTATTCCGTAGAAGAAGATACTGGAACTATTAACTACGAGAAAATGAGAGAAGAAGCACTCAAACATAAACCAAAACTTATTGTTGCAGGTGCTTCAGCATATAGTAGAGATTGGGATTTTGCAAGTATGCGAAAAATAGCCGATGAAGTTGGGGCTATTCTTATGGCTGATATTGCTCATCCTGCAGGATTGATAGCTAAAGGATTATTAAATAATCCAGTACCACATTGTCATATTATAACTTCAACTACTCATAAAACACTTAGAGGTCCAAGAGGTGGTGTTATTATAATTGGAAAAGATTTTGAAAATCCATGGGGATATAAAACTCCAAAAGGAGAAGTTAAAATGATGAGTCAGCTAATTGATTCTGCGGTATTTCCTGGAGTACAAGGCGGTCCACTTGAGCATGTTATTGCTGCAAAAGCTGTTGCATTTGGAGAAGCATTAACTGACAACTTCTTAACATATATGAAGCAAGTACAAAAAAACGCTCAGTCTATGGCTGATGCTTTCATAAAACTCGGATATAAAATCACCTCTGGTGGCACTGATAATCATTTAATGTTGATAGACTTGCGTAGCAAATTTCCAGAAATAACAGGTAAAAAAGTTGAGAATACATTAGTGTTGGCTGATATTACTATTAATAAAAACATGGTTCCATTTGACCACCGCTCTCCTTTCCTTACTTCAGGAATTCGTGTGGGAACGCCTGCCATTACGACAAGAGGTCTTAAAGAAGAACACATGCCACAAATTGTTCAATTAATTGATGATGTCATTTCAAACATTGATAACGAACAAGTAATTGATAAAGTAAGAAAGCAAGTTAATGAAATGATGCACTCATTCCCATTATTTGCATGGTAAATTATATATAACAAAACCGAATGAGATTGAATTTATAATTTCATTCGGTTTTTTTCATTTAAATCGTCTAATATCTTTTTTTCTAAAATCAACACTATAGTTTCAGAAAACATCAACAATTATAGTTGAATTTATTTTTCAAATTCAACAGTTCAAATAAAAATCATACTTCTTGTGATATCATTTATTTGTCCTTCCTTTTCCTAAAAATTTTCAGTTTTTGTAAAATCACAATTAACACACTTGCAATTGATGCAAATAATGAAATTCTGCCAATATAATCACCATATTGTGTATATATCGTAATTTGCTCATTCTCATTAACGAAATGAGAAACTGATGTAGGTTCCCAGTAATTTGTTTTCATCAACAACTCTCCTTTTTGACTAATGAAACACGAAATTCCAGTATTAGCTGAACGAACAATACTTCGTCTTGTTTCAATTGCTCTCAAAGAAGCATAAGACATGTGTTGTCTATGTCCTGGACTATCGCTCCACCAACCATCATTTGTTATTATGCAAATAACTTTTGCACCTCTTTTTACAAACTCTGTAACATATTCGCCATAAATAGATTCGTAACAAATAATAGGTGCAACATTTGTTTTTCCTCTTTTAAATACTTTTGGCTCATTACTTATTCCGAGACTACCTGTTGTTCCGCCTAAATCAATAGCATATTTATCTAAAAACTTAAACAAATTAGGATAAGGCATACGCTCAACTCCCGGTACAAGTTTGGACTTATGATAATAATCAGCTAACCCACAAGAATCAATTTCTAATGCTGAATTAAACGAATCATAACAACACTCCCCATCGCTAAATTTTCTCGAAGTTGGCGTTTTTGCTTCATCATACATTTCATAAGTATCGGCACCAGCGATAATAACTGTATTAGGAAAATTATCTTTTAAAAAATCCGAAATTTTCTGTATGTTATATGTAGCCCCCACATTAATATATATGCTTCCGGGAATAGATGTTTCAGGCCATACAATATAATCAATTTGCTTATCTTTAGCATTTTCAGATAATACGAACAAAACATCCCAGATCTTATCAAAATATGAAGAATCAAACTTTTGCCCATAAGGATCTATATTAGGCTGAACAACTGTAAAGTTCACACTATTCGGCTTTTCTTCGTAAGTATAAAAGCGAAATAAAGAATATAATATTGGAATAAAAATAATCAAACTCAAAAGAACACAATATTTTACGATTTGCTTACGCATTATATTTTTATCATAAATCATTGTCAATAAAACATACAAAAATATATTTACTAATAACACCCACAATGTACCTCCCAAAACACCTGTAAACTCATACCATTGTACTAAATAAATCATTGAAGAAAAACCATTACCAAGCTGTAGCCATGACCAAGATAACTCCCAATTAAGATGCAAATATTCATACGAAATCCACAAAACTACAAGTACCAAATATCCTCTAAAGTCATTTTTATTATTTTGCCTTTTATATAATTTCTTTCTTAAAATATGAAATATCTGAAACACTATTGCCATAAACATAGCATTCAAAATCATTGCCAGCAAGCCACCTAAAATGGTTGAATACATTATCCAATATGTTGTCAAAATATTCCACAGTAAAAAGCCCGGATATGTGTATAAAAATGTAGCAAATTTTTTAAATTTATTATTATTTGATAAAATATATTCTTCTATATAAATAAATGGAATAAACCCAATAAATAATAAAAGTGAAAAACCATTGAGAGGCCACGCTAACCCCAGCAAAACACCACCAAGAAGTGAAATGCCAATTAAATATAATTTTTTATATTGTTTCATGTTTTAATTGTATATCTACATTTGCAAAGTAACAAAGAATAATAAAATAAGCTAACAAAACTATATAACAAACCCCAAATCAATAGAAAAAATAGTACTAGTGAACTAATAGACAAAAATAATCTACATTCAAAAAAACGTTCACAATGAACACTTTTTTTGTTATTTTGCAGAATATGAAAAATAAAAAAGTTAGTGTGTACAAAATATTTTTCATCATAGCTATAATAAATACACTATATATAAAAACAATATATGGTCAAGAATTGTACACAATCAAAATAATACCCGATAAAAATACCTGTGCAACAATTAAAACATTTACAACAAAAACAAGCAATTCCAAGACAAAATTCCTAAATGATTATTTATATTCTATCTTTGATGAAGGATATTTACAAGCTTATTATGATACCATATATGAAAACAACGATGAAACTATTGCACATTTAATCTGTGGAACACTAACTCCATTTATTCTTGATGCAAAACATATTGATACTGAAATTTTAGATATAAGCAATGTAAAATCCGAATTTCCATCTTGTAAAAATAAGGTATTTCAATTCAAAAAATTAGATAACTTTCTTAAAACTCTTTACACATATTTTGAAAATAATGGCTACCCATTTGCATCTATACAATTAGATAGTATGAGTTTTAAAAACGATACTCTGTTCGCTACAGTTTTATGCAAAACAAACCAACTCGTCATCATTGACAGTATTTTAACAAATGGCAATATTTCAATTCAACCGAAAGTTTTGTACTCCTTACTAAAAATTAAACCAAATTCAATCTATTCTGAAAAGAAACTTCAAAACATTAAAAATCTTAACTCTATAATACCGTTTATTAATGAAACTAAACCTACTGAAGTTAAATTCTTTAATGAGAAAGCAAATGTTTATGTGTATCTTGATAAAAAAAAATCAAATACTTTTGATGGAATTATCGGATTTATACCTGATTATAATAATGAAAACAAGCTTTTCATAACAGGAGATATAGCTTTAGTTTTAGTAAATTCATTTCAAACTGCAGAACAAATATCTTTTAATTGGAAACAGTTTGACAAAGCATCGCAAAATTTACAACTGCAACTAACTTTTCCAACCATAATTATACTTCCATTAGGTACTAACTATAATTTTTCCATGCTAAAAAAAGATAGTTCATACATTAATGTTAATCAAAAAATTTCTTTACAATATTATTTAAATCCTAAGCAAAAAACATCAATATATCTAAATCATTATTCAAGTTCATTAATTAATTCTAAGCAATTTGAAAATACAAACAAACTACCCAACATATCTGATATTAAAACAAAATCTATCGGAATTCAATTTGAGCAAAACAACTTAAACAATATTTACACTCCAACAAAAGGATTTAATTCTAAATTGGACATTTCAATTGGACAAAGAAATATTCTTAAAAATCCGAAAATACCAAACGAACTTTATGAGAACACTAAACTGACAACTGCTCAATATAAAATTGAAACCAATGTATCTGTTTTTATCCCATTATTTACAAAATCTACTTTGATGGTCAAAAACTTATCTGGAACTATTTATTCTTTAAACTTATTTGAAAATGAGTTATATCGTATAGGTGGAATTAATACTTTAAGAGGATTTGACGAACATTTTTTTTTACCATCTACATTTTCAATTCAAACTCTTGAATTTAGACAAATACTAGAAACTCAATCTTGGATAAGTTTTTTTACAGATTTTGGATATATTGAACAATTTGCTAATTCCCATAAAAATATAAATAGGGTTTTTAGCTTGGGTATTGGAATTACACTTAATACCAACATAGGTTTTTTCTCATTACAATATGCTTATGGTAGAACACACCTATCCCCTTTCGACTACAAAAATGGGAAAATACATTTTGGCTATATAGCACTATTTTGATGTACAAAAAAAATTGAACCTACATCATACAAAGGTCCAACATATAATTCAACTATATTAAACCCAACCTTATTAATTATTCCTCGAAGCTCTTCCCCTCCTACGATGTTTGAAAGACTACCACAAAACACAATATTTTCATTGAATATCCCACAAGTTCCACCAAAAAAGCCATGATCAAAATCATTTAAAATTATCTCATTAGGATTAATATACACAGATTCAAGTTTATTATCAACAAGAGTTTTATAAATACCAATATCAGAAGTAACAAACACTTTTTCATTTAAAGACACACAATTACATCTTCCATATCCTTGCTTAATATGTATAGGTATTTTATCTATTGTTTTTTCTTTAACCACATTATCTGTAATATCTACATTGTGAATAATGTAATTATTAGTAACAAGAGCATTATAAAATGCAGTTTTCGGATATTTTATATCAAGATTTTTTTCGCCTAAACAAAAAGATATCTTACAATTATCTAATTCTTTAAGAATATTTTTAGGAGTATTAGGAGCTACAACTAAATAGTTTTCTATTTGGGTCAAAAAAACATCAGGATGCCCAGAAATAGCATTATATACAAGGTTTTCACTCTCAAACCAAATCACTTTCCCAAGTTTTTCTAATGAAAACTTAGCTTGCTCAGGCATTCTCGAATCAGCAATAATGACATACATAATTTAAACCTTTTAAATCTTTATTTATCGCAAAACGAATATTTTTATTGCTTGCTTGCAAAATATTGCTTCGCTTATATCCTATGGCATTAGGCAATTGCGATGATCCAACTTCAATCAAAATATTAGATTTATGCTTATCATGAAAATATTGACAAAGCTCTTCTTTCCATATTTGAGAATAAACTAATTGCTTAAAAGCAGGATGCCATGGTCCCGCAACTAATGTTTCTCCATCAAAGAAATCTTTAGAAGGATGTAAACCTATACGAAGAATATTAATATTTGCTTGCTCAAATTTTCTCGCTATAGACGCTACTTGACACACAGCCTCATTAAGTGATAAAGGAGTATATTTTTTTTCTAAATACATTTTATGAAGCAAAGTATCTTTAATAACAAGTAATGGATAAATTCTTGTTTCATCAGATTGAAGACGAATAATTTCATCAGTAGTATGTATAATATTGTCAATATTATCGTCAGGCAAACCTATCATCATTTGTAAACCTAATCTAAAACTTTTAGACTTTATCATATCAACAGCATCAATAACATTTTGAGATGTATGCCCTCTCTGAGCTTTTTGCAATATAGAATCATTCATTGACTGAACACCAAGTTCAATAGTTTTTACTCCATATTTACTTAATATTTCCAAATTTGAGTAATTAATATAATCTGGGCGAGTTGACACCCTTATAGAATGTATATCATGATTATTTAAATAAGTATTAGCTATTTGTAAATACTCAATTTGCGCTTGCTGTTCAATTCCGGTAAAATTTCCTCCAAAAAAAGCTACCTCAATATGTTGTGCAGTACTTGGAATTTGACTTAAACGCTTGCTTATCATGTAATCTGTATCAATTGGACTTGGAGCAACTCTTTTGGCTGTAATTGTATATTGATTGCAAAATATGCATCTGTTAGGGCAAGCTAGTTCTGGAACAAAAATAGGAATTATATAATGGGTTTTAGCCATATTTATTTTTTACAAATATAAAGTATTTCTATTCTATAAAATTCAGTATTGACAGGATATTAATACCTTACGGAAGTTCTATATTGTCTTTTACTATATAAGCTTCAGGATAATTTCCTTTAATTTTTTGCCTATATGCTTCTGCTTCAAGCTTAGTCCGGAAGTTTCCAACTCTTACAACATAATAAGGACTTTGAAAAACCACATAAACTTTTGCATCTGCATAATTAGCAATAAATTTAGATTGACTATCAATTGCATTATTTCTCGAAGAGTTTCCCGTAAAAGAATTTATCTGAATACGAAATCCAGGAATAGAATTTTGAACTTTATTATACTCTTTGTGTTTAAACACTAAAGTATCTATTCGATAATCTTTATATATAACAACCTGTCCTGACTGCGAAAAAGCAAACACATTGCACAAAAGAACAAATATCACAAAAGGCAAAAAGTACTTCAAAAACTGCTTCATTCTATTTTAAGTAAAATCAAAAAACGATTGCTCTATTTATCTACAATTTCACACCTAATTTTTCTAATTCCTTACATATATATTCCCAATCAATGTCTGATAGTTTAGCCCCAATCACTTCTGTTACCTTCCCTGATAATAATGAAGCTATTTTACCTGAAGTTCCAATAGGTAAACCCTTAACATAGCCATATAAAAAACCAGAGGCATACAAATCTCCAGCACCAGTAGTATCAATGCAATTAACATCAATAGCCTCAATTTTAGTTAATTTTGTTCCATCATGGATTATTGAACCTTTAGCTCCTAATTTTAAGATTGCAGTTGGTGCAAGTTTAGCCATTTTGATAACAGCATCTTCTTCTCGCAATCCCGTTAAAGCAAAAGCTTCTTCTTCATTAGCAAAAAGAATATCAACATTGTTTGGTATTAAGTTTAATAAAAATTCCCTGTTTTCTTCAACTATATTATAACTTGCAACATCTAAAGACACAATAAGTCCAAGCTGTTTTGCTTTTTTCACTACGCCTTCAATTAGTTCATGATTTTGAAGCAAGTATCCCTCAATATGAATACATCCATAAGAGGATAAAACCGCTTCTTCAATATCTGAAATATTCAATTCAGAAGCTACTCCTAAGAAAGTAGCAAATGTCCTTTCTCCATCAGGAGAAATAAAAGCAATAGCTTTCCCTGATAAATTCTTAGAAATTTGAATATGCGGTATAACATTATTCTTTTGAATATCTTCAATAAACAACTGACCATAAGTGTCATCTCCTAACTTACCAATAAAACCAGTCTTCATTTTCAAGTTTGCTAATCCGTGAATTGTATTTGCAGCTGAGCCACCACTTGTGATTTTTGTTTTAAATTTACCACTTGCCTCTAACAAATTGTCAGACAACACATTATCAATCAACTGCATACTCCCTTTTGGAAGTCCAGCTTCTTTTAAAAAAACATCATTTTCTAATCGCGTCATAATATCTACTAACGCATTCCCAATTCCAAGTATTTTCATTGCATTATATTTTATGCGAAATTAAAAAAAAATGCTTTAACAATGAGTATATTTGCAATTTATTAAACTCTTCAATAGAAATATATTTTCTATATTCGCAGTAAAAATTATAATAAAATTATTAAACTCATCAATGGACAAAGTATTTTCAGTTGAAAAACTACAAAAATTAGCCTTAGCTACCAGGAAAGATGTAATTATTTCTTTAGCAGAAGCTGGTTCTGGACATCTTGGAGGCTCTTTAAGTTTAGCTGATATTTTTGCTATCTTATATTTTCATGTCATGAACCATAAACCTCAAGAGCCAATGTGGGAATATCGAGACAGACTAATATTATCCATTGGACATGTTGCACCTGTTTTATACTCAACCTTAGCACATGCAGGATATTTCCCTAAAGAAGAATTATTAGGTTTGCGTCAACTTGGTTCTAGACTACAAGGACATCCAAGTAAAGAACATGGTTTGCCCGGTATAGAAGTTTCTTCAGGAAGTTTAGGACAAGGATTATCAATATCTGTTGGTATTGCATTAGCATCTAGATACGATAAAAAGAACATCAATGTTTATTCAATTCATGGCGATGGAGAATTACAAGAAGGTAGTATTTGGGAAGCAGCAATGAGTGCAGCGTTCTATAATTTAGACAATATTACCGCTATTATTGATAGAAACAGAAAACAAATTGACGGAGATACAGAATCAGTGATGGCAATTGAACCATTAAAAGATAAATGGGAAGCATTTGGCTGGAATTGTGTGGTTTGCAATGGACATGACATTAAAGAATTAATTAGCGTTTTTTCAAAAACAAAAAATAAAAAAGGCAAACCAAAAGTAATTATTGCAAATACAATAATGAGTAAAGGAATTTCATCTATTCAAGATAAACACGAATGGCACGGAAAAATCCCGACTCAAAAACAAGTATCTCAATTTTTAAAAGAACTTGATAAAATGTATTATGAAACAGAATAATAGAGCGCTTATCTCAACTAAAGAAGGTTTTGCTCTTGGATTACAAGATGCAGGAGAACTATATGATAATGTTTTCGCGATTGGTACTGATATTACAAACTCAACAGGGCTAAATTATTTTAGAGATAAGTTTCCCGACAGGTTTTTTTCAGTTGGCATAGCAGAACAAAATGCTGCTGGGATTGCTGCTGGATTAGCACTTATGGATAAAATACCCGTTTTTTCAACTTATGCAGTTTTTAGTGCATTAAGAGCAGCTGACCAAATTAGAGTATCAATTTGCTATAATAATCTTCATGTAATTATTGGAGGTGCACATGCTGGAATTTCTGTCGGACCAGATGGAGCCACTCATCAAGCATTAGAAGACATAAGCATAATGAGGTCATTGCCAAATATGACAGTTGTTTCACCTTGTGATGCCACACAAGCTCGTATTGCTATTAAAACATGTATTGAAAAGGGAAACGGTCCAGTTTATTTTAGATATGGCAGAGATAATGTCCCTGATTTTTCTAGCAAATCTCAATATTTTGAAATTGGGAAAGGTCAAATTCTGTCATCGGGAAAAGATGTATGTATAATTGCTACAGGACACATGACTTGGCATGCTCTTCAAGCAGCGCATACTTTGTCAAAAACAAATATTGAAGCAATGGTTATTAACATTCACACTATTAAACCATTAGATAATGATATAATTATTAGTGCAGCAGAACATTGTGGTGCAATTGTTTGTTGTGAAGAACACCAAATATATGGAGGATTAGGAGGTGCAGTAGCAGAATTATTAGCACAAAATCGCCCCACTCCTATTGAATTTATTGGCATAAAAGACAGTTTTGGAGAATCAGGATCGCCTAAAGAACTTATGGATAAATATTATTTGAATGAACAAGCTATAGTTGAATCTTCAAAAAGAGTAATTAAAAGAAAACAATTGAAAAAATAAAATTTATGCAATATATTTTCTCATTTTTTTATTTACTTTTAATGTTTCAATTTAATATACAAATAATGGGACAAAACATAAATCAAGATATAGATAAAAATATTCTTATTGGAAAGTTTAAACCTTCGCAACATCCTAATTTTGAGAAAATTTCAATACAGTATGCAAATAAACAAAATATGTATCTACAAAAAGAAGTTCTTAATGCTTTTATTGAAATGCATGAAGTCGCAAAAAAAGATAATATTAACCTCATTATAATTTCATCAACAAGAACTTTTGATCAACAAAAAATAATTTGGGAAAATAAATGGAACGGAAATACACTTGTTGAAAATACCAATCTTAATGAAACAAACTTAACAGCAACGCAAAAAGCAACTAAAATATTAACATATTCTTCGATGCCCGGAACATCAAGGCATCATTGGGGAACAGATATTGACTTAAATAGTTTAAATCCATTTTATTTTACTTTTGGGAAAGGAAAAAGTGAATATAAATGGTTAGAAGAAAATGCACACAGATTTGGTTTCTGTCAACCATATAAAGATAAAGGTAAAAGTAGATTGTATGGTTATGAAGATGAGCCATGGCATTGGTCATATATTCCAATTGCACATACATATATTGTAGAATATCCAAAAATTGTTCAATATAACGACATTTCAGGGTTTTTAGGCTCAGAGCTTGCTCCTAAAATTGATATTATTAATAAATATGTATTAAATATAAATACTGATTGTAAATAATGAAACTTTAATTTACATTTTAACAACTAAAAAACATAATTAATTATGAATACAAACTTAAAAAAAATCGGATTTAGCTTATTGTTAATCTTTTTATTTGTAGGCAATTATTCTTGCTCACAACTAAAAGAACTACAATCATTTTCAAAATGTGAATTTAAGTTAAACAGCATTAATATTCTTGCAATTGACAATGTGAATGTATCACATGTAAAGAATGTTTCCGACTTAGATGTACTTACGGTTGCCAAACTTGGAAAACCTCTTATTTCTGGTAAAATGCCAATTACTTATATAGCGAATATAGAAGTAAACAATCCAAACTCACAAAAAGCAGCATTAAGCAAAATGTTACTTAATGTGTTATATAACAATGTTGAATTGGTACAATCTGAAATAAATCAGCAACTTGAAGTTATGCCCTTAGGAAAAGCGATAATACCTATTCAATTAACATCAGATATTGGAAATATCGTTAAAGGAGAATCTATTAACTCTTTGCTCGGACTATTATTGGGTAATAACGATGTACCATCTGTTTTTACAGTTAAACTTAAACCAAGTTTTAAAATAGGACCGGCAATGATTCAATATCCTGGCTATATCACTCTTTCAAAAGAATTCAAATCAAAATAAATATGCTTGAGAAACGAAATGCAGCTTTTGAATTATTACATTCATACATAAAAAATCCAAAAATGATTTATCATAGCATAGCATCTGAAGCTGTTTTAAAAAATATTGCTATGCACCTAAATCAAGATGAAGATGAATGGAGAATATGTGGTTTACTTCATGATATTGATGTTGAAATAACAAATGCAGAACCTAAGATTCATGGGACTAAGGCTAAAGAAATATTATTGCCACTAATCTTACCTGAAAATATTATTGAAGCCATAGAATTACACAACGAGATATCAGCAAGCAAACCAAGATCAAAGCCTTTGCATCATGCTTTGGCAGCAGGAGAAACATTAACAGGATTAATATTTGCTACCGCTTATGTATATCCTGATAAAATGATTCATAGTGTAAAACCAAAATCTATAATTAAACGAATGAAAGAAAAACATTTTGCTGCATCAGTAAAAAGAGAAAACATTATGGAATGTGAATTACTCGGAATTGAAATAAAAGACTTTATTGAGTTGTCATTGCAAGCTCTTGTTCCTATACAACATACAATTGGATTTATTAGCTAATTTTAATTAAATAATATAAGATTAATGGCTATATTAAAATTTGACATATATAAGAAAAAGTTAATATGGAAATGGTTATTATTTATAATCGGTATAATTATAGTTTTGATTTCGTTATTATATACTAATTCCATTGTAAGAAAGATTTCAGTTGACGAACAAAGAAAAGTAAGATTGTGGGCTAATGCTATTGAACGAAAAGCTGCTTTAGTGAATTACACTAATGACTTCTTTGGAAAAATTGAAAATGAAGAAAGAAAAAGAGTTGAATTATGGGCAGAAGCAATGCAACACATTATTGATGCCGACTTTTCTGAAGACCTTTCTTTTTATACGAAAATCATAACACAAAATACAAATATACCTGTGATTGTTACAGACACTCACAATAAAATTATCACACATGCAAATATTAAATACTTATCTGATACAGTTAAATATTTAGACGGAAATCTCTTACAAGAATTTTCTGAAAATCCCAACATTTTCATCAAAGATATGCAAGGAAAAAAAGTAGAAAATATAATTTACTATAAGGAATCTATTCTTTTTTCAGAGTTACGAATGGTGCTAAATGACTTAATTGATTCATTCTTTGATGAAATAGTTACAAATAATCCGGGTGTTCCTGTTATTGTTACTGACACTACATATCAAACTGTTTTTACATTTGGAAATATTGATTCATTAATTATTGCGAATGAAGACTTATTAGCAAAAACTATCCAAACCATGAAAACAGCTAAAACACCTATAAAAATTCAATTATTTAACCAAGAAGAAAAACTTATACTTTATCAAGATTCTTTTTTATTAAGACAATTACGCTATTATCCTTATATTCAATTTTTTGTTTTAGGAGTATTTTTATTAATTGCTTATTTTTCATTTAGCATGTCTAGAAAATCAGAGCAAAATCAAGTATGGGTTGGAATGTCTAAAGAAACTGCTCATCAACTCGGAACTCCCCTATCCTCTATGTTGGCATGGCTTGAGTTACTAAAAAACAAATGGGGTGAAGACCAACTAATTATAGAATTAGCTAAAGATGTGAAAAGATTAGAACATATTACTGAACGCTTTTCAAAGATTGGCTCTCAACCAAATTTACAAATAAAGAATATTTACAATGAGATTATTGATGCAACAATGTATATAAAAGCAAGATCTCCACAAAAAATTAATTTTAAAGTTGAAGGAAATAAAGAAGTTCATGCTCCCATTAATTCAGATTTATTTGGTTGGGTTATTGAAAATCTATGTAAAAACGCAATTGATGCAATGGAAGGGAAAGGAGACATTACTATCAATTTAGAATATATACATAATGATACCTTAGTAACTATTGATATTACAGATACTGGCAAAGGCATACAAAAATCAAAATTCAAGCGAATTTTCAAGCCTGGCTATACAACTAAAACAAGAGGTTGGGGATTGGGACTTAGTCTTGCATATAGAATCATTAGCGACTACCACAACGGAAAAATATTTATAAAACAAAGCACTATAAATAAAGGTACAACCTTGCGTATTATTCTAAATAATAAGTAATTAACTGAAAATATTTTATTAAACTACCTTTGAATTAATATCTTTCGCGTAGTGCCTACAACATTTTCGACTACAAGAGAGTAGAAATATATACCAGAGGATAAAGCCTGAACATCAATATTTATTTGTCCTTCTCCATTAGATAAAGTAATATTTTTCACTACATTCCCCGTAATATCTTTCATAATGATTCTTGCATCATTTACGCCATAAGGTATATCATAAGTAAATTTCACAAAGCTACTAGCTGGATTAGGGAAAGGTAATGAAATAGATGAATTTTTTGACAAGTACTTGTTTACAGATAAAGGAGAACTATGAAAAAGAATAAACAGATTTGCTGAGTCGCTTGCATTTGTTTCATTAAAAAATGTATATGCAACCAATGAAATACCATCTTGTCCCATAGCAGAATAGTCAGCATAAAAATCATTTTTATTAGTAATTCCCATAGGAATAACTATTGAATTAGGAGACTCATCAACTGTAGGACTAAAACAACTTCCCCAGCAAAATGAATTAAATGCTCCAGGTAACAACTCGTAAACATATTTCTTTACCTTAATGCCCATGTCTTGAGTAGAATTATTCTTCACATAAATATGATATTCTATGGCTTCTTCATTTGACAAGAAAACTTGTACAGTATCACCATTAGTAATATTACCATATTGATGAGAAAGAGAAATATTTTGTGAAAACAAAAATGAGTATATCATTGATACACCAAAAAAGAATAATATAATTTTTTTCATATCATTAATGGTTTATATTTTATTATGAAAAAATCGTGCCAAAATAACGCATAAAGCTATATTTAACGCATAATAATTTAAAGTTCGTCATCTTCAATATTTACCTTATCAATGTATTCTGTAGGTATTGATTTTTGTGTTGATAATCCAAGTTTTTTAAGTTTTTCCACTTGACCAATCAAGTTTCCGTTTCCTTCATATAATTGCTTTTTAGCATTTTCATAGCTTTTTTGCGACTTTTCTATACTCTTACCCACTTCATCAAGACTGTCAATAAAACTGACAAATTTTTCATATAGTTTTGCTCCTCTATCAGCTATTGCGATTGCGTTCCTATTTTGTTGTTCTCTTTGCCACAACTCGGTTACTAGTTTTAATGCTGCTATTAAATTTGTAGGGCTAATTAAAACTATTCTTTTTCTATAAGCATCTTCCCACAAAGAAAGATCATTTTGCATAGCAACCAAATAAGCAGGTTCAATAGGAATAAACATCATAACAAAATCAAGAGATTGAACATAATCTTGATAGTTTTTAGAGCTAAGTTGGTTAATATGTGTTCTTATTGAAAGGATATGTTCTTTTAGTGCAGTATCTTGAAGTTCTTTACTTTCAGAAGTAACATATTTTTCATAGGCGACTAAAGAAACTTTTGAATCAATAACTATTTGCCTATTTTCAGGTAAATTAATTATTATATCTGGTTGTAATTTTCTGCCATCCTCATCTTTAACCGTATTTCCTGCATTATCTCTTATAAACTCTTGCGAATGATATTCTCTACCTTTTACTAGACCAGAGTTTTGTAAAATATTTTCTAATATCATTTCTCCCCAATTTCCTTGTTGTTTCACAGAACCTTTAAGTGCCTGTGTCAAGTTTTGGGCTTCTTGGCTAACTTTTTGATTAAGCTGAGCTAATTCTTTAACTTTTTCTTCTAATGAAAAACGTTGTTTTGATTCTTTATCGTAAGTCTCAGCTACAGTTTTTTTAAAATCTTCAATATTTTTCCCTAATGGTTCTAATATTTGCTTAATATTTTGTCGATTTAAGTCTGTAAATTTTTGGCTTTTATCTTCTAAAATCTGATTTGCAAGCACTTTAAATTGATCTTTAAAATTATTTCCAATTTCCTCAATTTGACTTTTTTGTTCTCTTAATTTTTCATTTAGATATTTTTTTTCATTCTCTAACTCTACTTTTTCTCTTTCTAAGTCTATTATTGAATTGTTTTTTTTATTATTATTTTCATTTAGTAATTCGTTTTCGCCTTTAACTTTTTTAAGATTGTCCTCAATATTTTCAAACTTTGATTGAAGTTGAATTTTGTCTTGCTTTAAAATACTGATAGTATTATTAAGTCCATCTATATTCTCTTTATTTTCCTCAACTACTTTATTAAATTGTTCTATCTTTTTATTACTTTCTTCAATTTTGGTTTCAAGCACAGCAATATCCGACTGTCTACTTGATAATAGCTCAATATATTTTTCAGTTTGTACTTTTAGCAGATTAAGTTCATTTTCAAGCCTTTCAGCTTCTTTTATTAAAAAAGCATTTTCTGAGTTTTTAGTATTTATAATATTTTGAGATTCAAGATAATCTTTTTTATCTATTTGTTTTGATTTCAAATAAAGATAACTCAGTAAAAACCCTATAAAAAGTCCTATTAATAATGCTATAATTAGGTTTGACATAATACTTATAAAAAAACTGCCCTTAAAATTTAGGACAGTTCATATTTATGCTCTTTTTAAAAAACTTTAATTAATTATAAAAACTTCTTTCTTTGCTAAGTAAAGTATATTTTATTCCAAAATTTGTATATGAGTAAAGATCATTTATATTGGTACTTTTACCTTTCCAAGCATCAAGTAAATCTGTATGTGCATAAACTAAACTTTGCTCAACAAACACTGAAATACCGTATTTAAAATTAAGATCTATACCTAATCCAAAAGGAACAATTGGATCAATTTTTCTTTTATCTTTATTCAAATCAGCATCTTTGTAACCATATAAGTTAATAATATTGTCAGTAACTAAATCGTAAGATGCTGAACGATAAGCAATAATTCCGATACCAGCAAATCCATACATTGAAAATATTTTTTCAGGATTATGAATAAAATAATATTTTTGTGCTAAGTCAAATGACATAAATTTGTTTTTAAAATAGAAATTTGCAGGTTTTGAGTTACTCCAAGTTTTTCTAATTCCTGTTAATTGTCCAAACATAGATGAAAGTCTTAAATGTACTCTTTCTGTGTATGCTTTTTCAAGATGCAAACCAGCACCAAACTCGCGTCTTCTATAATCTAATATTTTGCCTGGAACATTTCTTGTTGATTGATCGCCATCACCCCAAAACAACAACATGCCTGTGCTAATTCCAAAAGTTAATTGGTCTGCAAAAGACTCTCCAAAAAGTTTAGTAATTGAATGAGTAGGCACTCCTGGAACAACATTATCCAAATTCAAATTAACTCCTAAATTAGTCAAAGTGTACCAATCATTCTTTTTAGTATCTGCCCCAACATGAGCATCTAACAAATCAGAGTGTGTGTACATAAATTTATGTTCTAAGAACATAGTAAACATGTTACTTACAGGAAATTCAACACCTAAGCCAAAAGGAATAATTAAATCTGTTCGATAAGGTGATCTTCTAAATGCTTCACTTGAGTATCCAACTCTATCAATAACTTTATCAGTTTGAGTATCGTACTTATATGACTTGTAATTCACTATACCAATACCTCCGAGCATGTACGGGCTAATAGGCATATCCACATGAAGTTTTGAGTGTGAAAATGGATAAAATTTATATATTCTATCAATTTGCCAAAAATCGTTTTTAAATCCTAAATTAGCAATATTTCCACTTTTGAAATTATCTTTTTCTCCTTGTAATTTTCCTCTATAAATAGTCATAGAATTTGTTAAATAAGGAGTTAAACGCATATTGAAATGTATTCCAAAAACGCCATTTGTTTTGCTTTTTGCATCAAGATCGCCCCAAAACAAAGTAGGACCACCAGACAAACCAATACTATATTGATCTTTATTTAAATCATATTTACTATCGTATTGTGCTTTAAGAAAAAATGAAGACAATAAAAAAGCTAGAACCAACAACATTTTGCTAGTATGAGCAAAGTTTTGAAATAATATAGATTTTTTCATAATGGTTAATATATTTTAATTTATTTTGCAAATATACAACTATTTTAATTAAATATGTTTTTGAATAAATAATTTTTTGGGAATAATCTAATAATTTTTATTATCATTGTAAATAGTATTTTTCATAAATCAAAAATATGGATATCATTATCGAACAAGTAATTAACGAGTTGCAATTATCGTATAAACAAGTAACTAAAACTTTACAGCTATTATCGGAAGGAGCAACAGTTCCATTCATTGCAAGGTATAGAAAGGAAGCTACTGGAAGTCTTGACGAAGTTATGATTATGAAAATCAGAGATTTACATAACTTTTATACCGAACTTGAAAAAAGAAGAAATAGCATTATTGAAAACATCAAGGAACAAGGCAAACTAACCGATGAATTGCACAATTTGCTTGTACAAGCAAAAACGCTGGTCGAACTTGAAGATTTATATTTGCCATATAAACCAAAACGCAAAACTAGAGCGAGTATAGCTAAAGAAAAAGGATTAGAACCTTTAGCTTCTATTATGTTAGAACAAACCTCAATTGACATTGAAGTAAAAGCAAAAGAATTTATTAATGAAGATGTAGGCATCAATACTACTGAAGAGGCATTAGCAGGAGCTAGGGATATTGTCGCAGAAATAATAAACGAAAATGCTGCTTTAAGGAAAATTTTAAGAAACCTATACTTAACAAAAGGACTTGTAAGTTCAAAAATTGCTAAAGGCAAGACCGAAGAAGGTGAAAAGTACGAGCAATATTTTGAATTTTCAGAATCTGTTCAAAAAATTCCTTCTCACAGATTATTAGCAATATTAAGAGGCGAAAATGAAGGTTTTCTTAGGGTTGATATTTCACCAAACACTGAAGATGTATTATATTTTATTAAAAAGAAATTTATAAAAAACAACTCCATATCTGCAAAACATATAGAACTAGCTGCAAAAGACTCATACAAGCGACTTTTGCACCCCTCTATTGAAAATGACATCAGAAAAGAATTAAAGGAAAAGGCAGATGAGAAAGCAATAGAGGTATTTGTGTCAAATCTTCAACAATTATTAATGCAAGCTCCTCTTGGAGAAAAACGCGTACTTGCAATAGATCCAGGATTTCGCACGGGGTGCAAATTAGTTGTACTAAATGAATTAGGGCAATTATTGCACAATGAAACCATTTATCCTCATCCTCCTTTAATGGAAGTAAAAAAATCAATCAATAAAATAGAAAACATTGTAGATTCTTTTAAAATTGAAGCAATAGCAATTGGAAATGGAACAGCGGGCAGAGAAACCGAATTTTTTATAAGAAAATTAAAGTTTAAAAGAGATGTTATTGCTGTTATGGTTAATGAAGCTGGTGCATCTGTTTATTCTGCATCGCCAATTGCAAGGCAAGAATTTCCCGATTATGATGTTACGGTAAGAGGTGCTATTTCAATTGGAAGACGACTTATGGATCCACTTGCCGAATTGGTAAAAATAGACCCAAAATCAATTGGAGTTGGGCAGTATCAACATGATGTTGACCAAGCAAAACTGCAAAAAAGCCTTGAGGAAAGTGTGGTAAACTGCGTAAATAAAGTCGGAGTAGAATTAAATACTGCAAGTAAAGAACTTTTGACTTATGTTTCCGGAATAGGCAATTCTTTAGCTACAAATATAGTTGAATACAGAAATCAAAACGGTCCGTTTCATAATAGATATGATATTATGAAAGTGCCACAATTTGGAGAAAAATCTTTTGAACAAGCTGCTGGTTTTTTGAGAATTAAAAATGGAAATAACAAATTGGATTCAACTGCTGTACACCCAGAAAGTTATTACATTGTTGAAAAAATATTAAATACTTTAGGCGTTGAGATTCAAGAATTACTTGAAGATAAAGACAAAAAAACAAAATGGCTTAACTCTATTAAACCAGAGCATTTTATTGATGATAAAGTTGGACTACCTACAATTATTGATATTTTTAGCGAATTAGATCAACCCGGCAGAGATCCCAGAAATAAATTCGACTTTTTTGAATTTGACAATACTGTACACGCAATTGAGGATTTGAGAGAAGGCATGGAATTACCAGGGATTATTAATAATATTACAGCTTTTGGTGCTTTTGTTGATATTGGCATACACGAATCTGGATTAATACACATCAGTCAATTATCCAATAAATATATCAAAGATCCTAATGAAATTGTCAAAATCAACCAAAAAGTTTTGGTTAAAGTATTGCAAGTGGATTTAAAAAGAAAAAGGATACAACTAAGTATGAAGCTATAAATTAGTAAGGGATAAATTCATTTGACTGTAATGCTTCTTTAACAATATAATAAGATGCCTTTTTTCTTTCGGTTGTCTCAGGTGCTTTGTTCCATTGCTCCCAAACATAGCGTGGCGTTTCGATATAACAATCTTTTCTTATTACTGTCAAAGCTATGCCATCAGAAGTGCTGGTTTCTCTTACTGGCGTAGATCTATAATCGTCCATAACTTCTCTCATGCTCGGATCTGTATAATTTATCAGTGTCCATGGAATTCGTATAGTTATTTTATCCGGATAGATAATAATGGCATCTCGACTACATGGAGTTTCATAATACTGCCTTACTCTCAAATCTCCAATATTATAAATATCAGTAGATTTTAAACCATTTTTCCATGTTACAGGGTACCAAGGCGCTCCCTCAGTAGGTATAGAGTGATAAAGTTGTTCGGGTGTTGAAGCATTATGTTTTGCATATATTCCAAAAAGATTATACGCTTCTGTTACATATAATTGTCCCGTTTTATTAGTAAGTTTTAAAGCAAATTCAGCACGATTATTAACATAATCACCATTTGGCAACACTAATTCTCCTAAATCTTTATTGTAAGTATCAATTCCTATCCAAATAACTTCATCATTTTCAAGTAGTTTATTAAGATTAAGCTGTATATGAAAGAAATCATGAGTATAATCTGCATATACTGTAGGAATAGAGCAGTCGCCATACGCTGCTTCCCAAGTATCAAAATCAGGTGTCGGAACATCAAAAGCAATAAGTCCAAAGTTTTCTTCTCCGCTTAACATATTGTGCCAAAAAGGTCTTCGTTCCGCTGTACTACCAATAGGATTGGTAATCCAAAATGTCTTAAACCACTCATCAATCCACGAAAATAAAAAGCCACCTCCGCAAGCAGTTGAATAAATATTATTAAGCAATCTTACATTATCTTCTCCTTGTTCGACCTCCGTCTGCCCTCCATGATTCATGCCACTATGAGCATAACTAGCATTTCCCCAACTTGATGGAACTCCGTACTCTGCAATAATTAAAGGAATGTTAGAATAATGATTTTTCAAATCAATTAAATATCCAAGATAGCTATTCGGACCATATCCATCAGAATATTCTTGATAATTAGCTTGGTCACTAATAAAATCAGGATAATATGGATAAGCATGATAACTAGCAAAATAACCTGCTGGGGCAAGGTCTAATATTAAGTGAGACAAATCTATCTGAGCTGTATCTTCACTTGTATCGTCTGGATGATATAATGGATCTAATGTTGGCCAACTAGAATTACTAACTGGGCGTTCAACTCCATATTTGTCTCTTTCATAGGTAACTAATTTATCAAGCCTTTGCGTAAACCATACTTCAGTTGGAGTTGCATTTTTTATTCCAAAAGCATTTCCGTAAAAAGAAGAATGACCCGCATTCATACTATCTGTTTTAAAAATTTCAACAGGAAAAACTTCTCTACCCATAATATATGCCATTACCCATTGAGAAATATCCGTTTCATAATGTCCAAAAGCTCTACCTACACGCTCAGGCACAAAACAATTACCGTGAATGCAATCTACAACTTCAACAATGTCTTGGTCGAACACATCTGAAAAAGAATAAAAATTTCCTTGTGGCTTATCCTCATCAAGCCATATTCCATGAAATAAATAAATTGGTTTCTTTGGATTTAATGTATTATAATAAGCAAATTCTTCATAAAAAACAGGAAAATGCAATGTATATACACGAATAGCATTAAACCCAACATCTGCCATCTGTTTAAACCATTCGCGATATTGCTCTCTTGTTGCAGCCATTTCTCCCGGTTGTGTTCCCGGAACACCTACTCCCAAATTAATCCCTTTAATAAAAAACGGTTTATATTCTCCCTGAATATCTTCTACACCCAAGTAATTACCAACAGTGGCATAAGGAATCGGAGAAATTATTGTTAACATAAAGTTATTTTCATTCGGATTAGTAAAACTCATGTTAAATAGTGTTAATATATTATGATGTTCAGCTTTGACAATTACATTATACTCAATTGAACTAGACTTCTCAGTTAAAAATCTTTCATTAGGAACTGGTGATGGCATGTTTCCGAATGAATCAAAAGACAAATTAATAATTTTATTTAAAACTTGAATACCTTTATATTCTACACAAGTGAAATACACTCCATTTTCTGCAGGAATATTATTGTGCTTTAATCCATTCCATACTATCTGATGCACTCCTGCCAACAAATACCCCTCAAATGGCACAGCGATTACTTGCCCAATAACATTATATATTGAAATTTTAACAGGGGCATAAGTAGGTGTATAAAACGGAATGATTACACCTGATGTAAATGGATTAGGGTAATTATTAAAAGCAATAAACTCCTCCATCTGCTCGTCTATTTGAGTAGGTATATCAATCGAATAATTTCCATTTTCGTCTGTATATGCAATATACTGTAGTGTGGTATCGCTTGAATTTGTAAATATTATTTGTGCCCCTGCAACTACCTGACCTTTGTTATTAGTAACTTTTCCATCAATAGCATAATTATTTTTCTCAAATAAAAACAAAAGGCAAAACATTAATAAAATATAGAATTTACTGTCCATAGATTAAAAATTTACTTGGCAAAATTACAAAATATCTTAACAAAATAAATACTTCTTTATATGGCTTACATCGCTTTAATAGGAATTATTGCTTATATACTAACATTTAACGAATAAGATTAAGTGCAATTTAATAAAATATTTTTAGAAAAACTTCATATTGACTATTATCTAATATTCATTCAAACATAGTGTTTGTAGTTTTCAAACTTTTTCACTTAATCAAAATTTTATTATTGAAATCCACTTTTGTCTTTACAGCAATAAAATTCTTTTAATTTTGCAATGAATTAAATCTACAAATTTTGTATGAAGAAAATACCTAAACACCCTATATTACACATAGTAGAAACAGAAAAAGTATTTTTCAAATATAATGGGAAACTAATTGAAGGCGAAAAAGGCTATACTATTGCTGCAGCCTTACACCAAGCAGGCTTTCCCGTACATTCACACAGTTTACAATACAGAAATAGAAGCCTTGAGTGTGGTATTGGCAAGTGTGGAGCTTGTGAAATGCTTGTTGATAATGAAGTGAAGCGTATTTGCATTACAAAAGTTGACAATGTAAAAGAGGTTAACGAAATACCCAAAGATCATTTCCCTTCTATCAAAAATGCTAAGCATGACGAGCCTTTCAAAGGATATCACACTAGTGTTGTAATAATTGGAGCAGGTCCAGCAGGTTTGGCAACTCGTGAAATATTGAACCAGCACAATGTGGCTAACATAGTTATTGACAATAACAAAGAGATAGGTGGGCAATTCAATATGCAAACTCATCAATTCTTCTTTTTTGAAAAAGAGAAAAAGTATGGTGGAATGCGAGGTTTTGAAATATCTAAATTGCTTGCTGGAGATAATTTAGATGGAATATTTCTCAACTCAACTGTTTGGGATATTTTGGAGAACAAAAGAATTGCTGTTAAAAACATAGACACAGATGAAATGTATTTTGTTGATTGCGAACACATAGTTGTAGCAACAGGAGCTATCCCTTTCATGCCTTCATTTGAAAACGATGATTTGCCCGGAGTTTACACTGCAGCCGTTGTTCAAAAAATGATGAATGTTGAGCATACTCTTTTAGGAAAAAGTGTTTTAACCATTGGAGCTGGCAATATTGGATATCTTGTTTCATATCAACTAATGCAAGCTGGGGCAAATGTTAAAGCAATCATAGAAGCACAATCTCACGAAGGAGGATTTCCTGTTCAAGCAAACCGAGTTAGGCGACTTGGAATACCTATTATGCTTTCTCATATACTCATCAAAGCCATACCAAACGAAGACAATACAGGTATTAATGGGGCTGTCATTGCAGAATGTGAAAATTTTAAACCTATACCGGGAACAGAAAAACTCATTGAAGATATTGATGTTATTAATATTTGCACTGGATTAGTACCCGACAACCAATTACTCACTAAAGGTAATGAAATATTTGGTCGTCAATGCTATGGCGTAGGTGATAGTATTAGAATTGGAGAAGGAACAAGTGCAGTTTTAAGAGGAAAACAAGCTGCTTATGAAATACTTGAAAATATTGGAGCAAAATATAATTATGATGATTTTTTAAACACTTCCAAAGAATATATTGAATCTCAACAACATCCTAGTAAGGTAATTGAAGAACCACATAAGCCAGATACAACAAGACAAAATAAGCCATTTGTGCTAATTGACTGTTTATATGGCTTTGCGTGTAATCCATGTGCTTTTGCTTGTCCACACGGAGCAATAACAAAAATATCGACCAGTTCGGTACCTCATATTGATTTTAGCAAATGTATCGGCTGTATGCAATGTGTTTATCAATGTCCAGGATTAGCGATTTTTGGATACGATATTACAAATAGTGTTTTATTTTTACCAACCGAGTTTTTTGTTGAAGAAAAAACTGAAGTTTTTCTCGTCAATAATCAGGGCAAGAAAATAGGAAATGGAATTATTGAAAGAATACTGAAAAAATCTAACCAAACTAATGTTGCCAGAGTCAGAGCTTATGATTTATCGAATGAAGCACTAATGGAAGCTAGAGGTTTTATTCCGCAAAACATATATCCTCAGCCACTTAACTTTAAACCAATAACAAATAAAAAAGATGCAAAAAACTACATTTGTCATTGCGAAGACATAACATTAGAAGAAATTCTTGATATAATTGGAGATAGAAAATTTATTTCCATTGAAGAAATTAAACATACAACCCGACTTGGAATGGGTGCATGCAGAGGCAAAAGATGTATAAAAAGACTGAAACAAACTATTGCTGGAAAAGGCATAGAAATTATAGGAGATGCAACGCCTCGTGCCCCTCTATCTAATCAAATTTCTTTAGGAGAAATGTACCCGAAAAATATAAAAGATAATGTAATTCCATTTACCTTAAATAAAAACATAAAACAAATCAAAGTACCTGTTTTGATTGCTGGCGGCGGAATTGGAGGAAGTGCTCTTTTCAGATACTTTGCCTTAGCAGGCATGCAGCCAACTCTTATCAACTATGACAGAGGAGCTTCGTGGCGTAATATATCCGGTGGCAGATCAGCTTTTAGTGTACCCGAATTATCCGATATTGCAACCCATAATCTTGAAATATTCAAAAAACTGCAAGAAGTCAGAAACATTGATTTTAAGCCCATTAGATACATTTCATTTGCACATGATGAAGCTACATACCAGAATTTAGAATCTTCAACTGCATGGTCTGATGCTTACATGATTGAAAACAAAGACTTTAACAAACACATATCGCCATGGTTTAATAAAAAAACATCAATATACCAAGCCGCTTTAATAACCAATAAATGCTGGCAGGCTTCTCCCGGAAAAGTTGTGGATTTATTGAGAAGTATTGGTATTGAGCAAGGTGGTTCAATTCGCGAAGATTGCAAAATGATAGATATTTCAAAAGAAGATTCACTATACCACATTCTTTGCGTAACACATGAGAAAGAATATATTAAATTTATTACTCCTCATTTTGTCAATGCTTTAGGACCTAATGCAGATATTTTTGCTAAAAAGTTAGGTCTTGAAACATCTTTATACCCTGTTAAACATCAGGCATTTATAACAAGGCGTTTACCTTTGATAGGCAAAGATGGAGACGCTTTAGATATGTTAATTGATAGAAGAAATTACAAAGGATTTTCGGCAGTTTATGGGCAACAATTAAAAGAAACCGGACAAATTATCGGGTGTGCATCTCCATTAATAGACGCTATGGAGACTGGTAAAAACTTGAAAGTTAATTCCAAAGATTTTTTAGAAATAATTTCAGAAGTTTTTGTTGATTGGATTCCACATTTGTCATCTGTCGGTTTTCAAGCTGTGTGGTCTGGCTACTATGTAGAACCCAGATATATTATTGATCCTAACCACGGCTTATTTATTGGTTTAAGAGGACATGGATTTATGTTAGCACAATATCTTGCAAAACTATATGTAGATAGCTTATTAGGAAAAGAATTACCTGAATATTTTCAAAAACTCAGTCTGAACCAAGAAGGAATTAGCGAAATTGCTTTTAAATAGCCTAGTTACATTTACAACTTGAATATAGGTAATCTTTGTATTAAATAAATTAGTAATTTTGCAAATTATTAATCAATTAATTTTATACTAATATGAAAAAAGTAACAACTTTACTAAGTATGATTATGTTAGTAGCTTTTATTGCTCAAGGGCAAGAACTAACATCAAAAAAAGGATTTACTATTTTACCGGAAGAAGGAGACTATGTAATTGGATTTAATGCAATTCCATTAATTGACTTTGCTTTAAACACAGTTAACATTATGAATAACACCGGACAAACTGGACAACACTTAGGTTATGTTAATGGATTTAATCAAGTATTAGTTGGAAAGTATTTTTTAGAAAGCGACCTTGCTATTCGTGGAAAACTTGGGATCAACACAAATACTGTTATTAACAAAACATTTTTTGACAACCCTCATGATGTTTTTACTAATCCTGGAGATCCTTCAAAATGGGAAGAAATTTCTGATGTAAACAAAACTTCTAACAAAGACATTATCATTGGTGGCGGTTTAGAATTTCGTCGTGGTCATAACAGACTTCAAGGATTTTATGGTGGAGAATTACTTATTGGCTTAGGCTCATCTAATATCACAAACAAATATGGCGTTGAAATGACACAAGATGCCATAACAAATGGTTATACAAATGCTAACGGAACTTCACTATCAGGCAGAGTACTTGCTAATAAAAGTGGTGCTAATTTATTATTTGGGCTTCGTGGTTTTGCTGGTGTAGAATATTTTTTCGCACCTAAAATGTCAATAGCTAGCGAATTTGGATGGGGATTAGGCATGACAACTACACCAAGAGGTAAAGTTAAAACAGAAAAATGGGATACAACAAATAATAAAGCTGAAACAGCAGAAAAATCTGGAAATAGCAAAGGTTCTGTTTTAGGATTTGCAGTTGATGAAGGAATAGGCAAAAATCTTGCACCATCAGGAGCTGTAAGCATATACTTCCACTTCTAATACACACACAATCTTTTAAATAAACAAAAGGCTGCACCTCAAAGTGTAGCCTTTTTTATTTGTTTTGTATGTCTCGTCCTAACATAGCGTTACACTAAAAACAAACATTATGAAAATAAACA